>DAIMGK010000191.1:3523-9102 GCA_036723985.1 Flexilinea sp. | reverse complement strand
TCTTTGCCGCCGCCGACACCGCTTCACTGGTGATGGCGGTCATGAAAGGCGTCATCGATACCCTCACCGTCAACAAAGACCGCTGCAGAGCCCTCCTCAACACACAGGCGCTGGCGACGGACCTGGCGGATTATCTGGTGAAAAAAGGCATGCCCTTCCGTGAAGCCCATCACGCCGTCGGCAAAGCCGTCAAACTCAGCGAGACCCTTCACCGCGACCTGAAAGATATCCCCCTGGAAAAATGGCAGGAGATCGACGCCCGCTTTGCGGAAGATGTTTATGACGTATTCTCCATCGAAAACGCCGTCGACGCCCGCTGCGCCTGGGGCGGCACCGCCCGCTTCCGCGTCATGGAACAGATCCGCTTTGCCGAAAAAGTCCTGCAAAATTCCTGAAACAACGGGGACGGTTCCGTCCTTCGGACAGTAACCGTCCCCGGATACCTGAAATAAAGGATCAGTACCATGAAAAAATACCGGCTGCCGTTTCTCATATTCCTGATTTTCGAAACAGTCGCGGTCCTGCTCTGGCTGACAAAGGATAATCCGTTTTATCTCTTCAACTTCAGTTATATCGGCTGTTCCATAACACTGGGAATGTTTCTCTTCATCAGGAAACATCGATACGCCCGGCGGATCGTTCAGCTCCTGGTAGGGCTTTATATGCTGATCTATCTGGGACTGATCTGCCGGGAAAATATGCAGATCGAAGGTTTCTGGTATTATCTCTTCACCGGTGTCTTTGAGGCCGCGACGATCCATTATGCCGTGGCAAAAATTTTCGGGCCGCTGATCTTCGGCAGAGGCTGGTGCGGCTATGCCTGCTGGACAGCCATGGTCCTTGACTTTTTACCGTACAAAGTCCCGCAGCGGCCCCGGAAGAAAATCGGCTGGATCCGGTATATCACTTTTGCGTCTTCGCTTATCTTTGTCTCCGCCCTTTTCCTGATGCATGTCAAGAATATGGAACAGATCATGTTCTGGGCTTTTCTGGCCGGCAACGCTCTCTATTATGCCGTCGGGATCCTTCTCGCGTACGCGTTCAAGGATAACCGGGCATTCTGTAAATATATCTGCCCGGTCACGGTATTTCTGAAACCCATGAGTTATTATTCCCTGCTGCGGGTGAAATGCAGCAGTGAAAAATGCGTCTCCTGCGGCAAATGCCGCCGCGTCTGTCCTATGGATGTGGATATGACGGATAATTCAAGGAAACGGAAAAACGGGACTGAGTGTATCCTTTGTATGGAATGTGCCAAAGCCTGCCCGAAAAAGGCATTACACTGACCGCTGACGGTGACGGTTCCCGGTCTCCCGGGAACTGTCACCGTCGGAAAATTCATAATGGCAATAGCAGGTCCATTACAGATAATTCACCGGGATCACCCGATCTTCACCGTGAAGTGTCACAAGACGGTCATAAAGACAGATCACGCCGCCGGGACCGCGTTTTCCGATACGATCTAAAACACTGAAATTCCCGATATCGTGAACATTGGGGTCGGCATGTTTTTTTATTTCAAGGGGATACAGGATATTGTTTTCCTCGATCAGGACATCAATTTCTTTCTTATCCTTATCCCGATAAAAATAAAGGGGCGGCTCAAGGATTCCCCGGTTGTAATAGCTTTTGATGATTTCCGAAAGGACAAAGGCTTCAAAGAATTCTCTCGCCATGGCGCCGTTCTTCAATGTATCAACAGTGTTCCAGCGGCATAAATAAGCAGCCGGCCCGGTATCAAGAAAATAAAGCTTTGGCGTTTTTACTGCCCGGTTCGTCAGATCGTTGCCGTACGGCTGCAGAAGATAAACGATGTGAGAAGCAGTGAGGACGGAAAGCCATCTGCCGGCTGTCGGAAGACTGATCCCTATATCATTTGCCGCGGACCGCAGATTCAAAAGCTGTCCGTTTCTTGCGGCCATGACAGACATAAACCGCATAAATTTCACCTCATCCCCAACCTGTGCGAGATCCCGAACGTCCCGCTCTACATAGGTTGTGACGTAGGATCCATATTACATCCCCGCAAACGCAGAAAATTCTGTTGTCAAATCTATTGAACAAGGAGACGGTTCCCTGCGAAGCGGGAACCGTCTCCGGAAAAGTACTCTCTGCGAAAAGGCAGCATCATTTATTTAATCGACCACATTAAGAAAAACCAATCCCCCGTCATTCTTACTGAAAGAAGGAAAAAACAGGATCTTATCTTTGACATATGGATCATTTTCGAGCAATTCCCATTCATCTCCCCAGCTGGAAACAATAAAATGTTTATCCTCAGTGACGCCTGTTATTCTCATCCAATGTCCGCCGTCAGACGTATAATTTCTTTTGCAGGGATTTGAACCGTACGGTACCAGAACAAATTTATGGACGCCGATACAGGCGTAGTCAAAACCTTTTTTGACCATGTAATCCATGTATTTGTTATAGGAAACATTCCGTTTGAAAGCCGCTGTTTCCGTTTTTTCTCCGACAACAGAAGATAAATATTCGGGCATATCGTCAAATTTAATATCTGTTCCGTAAACATTTATACCTAACATGGTCATTACATATTGCGAATCATACGTATCGTAATGGATCTCTTTGAGTCTGTTTTTGTTGATCCTCAGAAAAATATCCGTGAAAAGCGTTTCCGAATTGTAATCAATGTCTCCATCCCGTTCATAATAAAGAGGATACCCGTATTCTTCTTCAAAGAGATCCGGCTTATCCTGATACAGATTAATAATGATCTCCGCAAGTATTGAATGGCCGCATCCCGAGGCGGACGCTGCAGCCAAAATATATTCTCTGTCTTTATCTTCAGTCAATCCATATGATTCCATAAGGGCGGAAATATCATCGACTTTCATATAATCAATTTCATCTAACAGCTCCGGATGATCAAGTGAATGACTATACAGATAAAAGGCATCGTTCTGGCTTACCGTGCATATATCGCGCACCGGTTCGGGACAACTGGGCAAGCCGGCTGTCTGCCGCGAAGAATAATCAGGGATGATCGTCCAGATTTTATATACGCCAAACAAACTGCACAGAATGAGCAGAGAAATAAAGGAAATTTTTATCTTATGTCTCTTATTTTCCATACGATTACAAGGATCCGGTTCTCCGATACTTTAGAAAATTCGACCTGCCGGTGGCAGTCCCGATAAGGGAAACTGAACAGTTATTATGAAAGATCCTTTGATCCTTCGGCGCTGTCTGAAACCTTAACAAAAATCAATCCGCCATCGTTATCGCTTATCGTGTGAAAGAAGAAAAATTTGTTGTCTTCTACATACGGATTGGCTTTTGATAATTCCCATTCCTCCCCCCAGCTGGAAACGATAAAATTACCTTTTCCGGTAATATCCGTGACATGCATCCAGTGTCCGGCATTTTTACCTATATATTGACCGTGAGGATTCGAACCTCTCGGATTTAAAATAAAGTCAAATACCGCAATACAGGCATAGGTATATCCGTTATCGATCATATATTTTTTATAGGTTTTCGGGGAAACGTTACGCTTGAGAGAAACGATTTCTGTTTCATCGTCAATGACTGCGTCTATATAACGATCCATTTCTTCAAACAAAACATCCGTCCCATAGAATGAGACACCGACTGCAGCAAATAATATTCTGTAATCATTTTCTTCTTCAGCGATTTCCGGAATTATATCAGCGTTCAGTCTCATAAAAATATCTGTAAAGATCGTTTCCGTATTGAAAACGTATTTACCGTCCTGTTCATAATAAAGGGGATATCCATATTGAACTTCAAAGGTATCAGGTTTATTTTTATACAGATCAAACAGTATTTCCGCAAGAAAAGCATAGCCGCAGCCGGTTCCGCTCGAAACGATCAATATCGACTCCATACCATCAGCATCTATTTCGTATTTTTTGCCCAGATTTAAAATATCATTGACCTTTTGTGCTTCGATCGGGTCCAATGATTCCGGATCCCTGGTCCATTTTTGAAAAAGGCGTCTGGCTGCCGTCTGATTGACACGGCATACATCTAAACCGGGATCATTTTTTGCTGATAATTGAGGAGTTTTCAGATACCCGCCATATATTGCTTCAAGAAACTGATGCGTCAGATCATCTCTTTCCGCGTATGCCCCGTCACTTTGCGGTAAAGGATCTCCGATCACGCAGGAAGTAATACCGAACAGGCTTATTACAAACAGAAGGATGAAAAGACATTTTCTCATATGATATCCGGCCCTTTCATTAATGGGAATCGTTATATGTCAGTGTTCTTATCGTTTTTTCAGTAATTGAGCGACGTCGAGGATGAAGAGATCGAGGGCTGCTTCGGGGTCGTTTCCGCTGGTTTTGAACTGGAAGTCAAATTCCAGCAGCTGCCCGTAGATCGTGCGCAGTTTTTCGGATGTGAAGGCGGATGCCTGGCGGACGAGTTTGTCGGCGACGAAGGGGATCTGTCCAAGCTCCTTCTGGACAGTCTGCGAAGTCCCGCGGTTATCCAGGATGGAGCGGGTCTGGACCAGCAGGCGGAACTGGCGGATGATCATGGCGAAAAGCTGCGGGATCTCTTCCGTCTCTTCCAGCTGGTGCAGTTTTGCCAGCGCGATTTTGGAATTCCCGACGACGAGGGCATCCACCATATCAAAGACGGAAACGGAAGTCGAACCGCTTACCAGCTCACCCACATCATCAGCTTCCACAGGCCGGGAATAATCCACATAGAGCAGCAGCTTTTCGATCTCATGGGCAGCTGTCTGGGTATCATTGCCCACGGCGCCTGCCAAAGCCGCCGCGCCGGATCCGTCAAACTTCCCGCCCATCTCCGCTGCTTTTTTCATGATCCAGCCGGGCATGGCATTCTGCGCCGGCAGCTGGAAAGTCCGGATCACAGCTTTATCCGGATTTTTCTCCACCCATTTCCGCAGAAATGAGGTCTTGCCGAGCTTTTCCCAGTCTTTTCGTTCGATCGCATCCCTGATTACGGGATAAAGCCGCGTTGTCGGCGGGATCTCCTCAAGAAGTTTCAGGAATTTCTGGTTCCCGTCCCGGCCGCCTGCCATCGCCAGCGGTTCATAAAGGATCACCGCGCGGAAATCCGTCATAAACGGAGCAGCCAGCACCGCGTTGGAAAAATCATTCGCGGAAAGCCCTTTTCCGTATAAAGTCGTCAGGTTAAAATCAGCCATCCCGCTGTCTTTTTGTTCCTGAATGACCTTCCCCAGCGCCTCGTCGATCCCGTTTTGATCGTCGCCATGAATGATTATGATATTCGCCGTTTCCGCCATGAATGTTCCCGAGAAATTGTTTTCAGATGCTCCGTGAGCTTCCCGACAAAGACGTTTCAACGAAAAAGACAGGGGTCCCGCGGAAGGAACTCCGGTTGATGCTGACGATTGACAGGTCTTTCACATCCGCGTCCGTCGTGATATTTTTCTGTACTTTCGGGCCCAGCGGCTTGCCTGCCAAAGCACCGAGCATCCCGGCGGTCACATACGCGGAAAAACGGCTCAGGGAAGAATCATCCTCATCTTCTCCGAGCGTCGTCACCATGGCTGCCGCCGCGGTGCACAGACCGATCATGGAAATATTGGTGCC
>DAIMGK010000191.1:0-3491 GCA_036723985.1 Flexilinea sp. | reverse complement strand
GATGGATCGCCAGTTTCTTTTCCCCGTTTTTCAGCCGTGCGTATGCCATCTCAGCTGCTTTCTGCACTTCCTGAAGTTCAGTATTCCCGAGGATCCAGTACCCCTTGATAAAGGAATAACCTGAAAAGGTCACTCCGGGCAAGGCTTCCGCCAAAAGATGGATCGTCGCATGCTCCATAGCATGATTTTTTCGAATATGAGCGATCACTCCCGCCGGAGCGACCTGTATTTTCTTTTCAACCAGTTCCATAACGCTCTCCGTTCTCTCTTCCCACCAACTGCCGGCTGCATCAGAGCCCGCTTCCCGGGGACGGTTCACCTGACCCGCACTGGGATGCCGCCGGGCATAACTTTTGATCTCCGGCGGCTGAAAAGCTGCGAGTCAGCGCAAACCGTCCCCGCCAGCCATCAACCACCAACTATTGACTATTAACTAATGACTGACATCCTCCGCCATCAGCACCGCTTTCAATGCTTCCCTCAGGGAGCGGGCTTCGATCACCTGCATGTTTTTCGGAAAACCTTCCCGTGTCTTCTGATTCACCCGCGGGATTACGGCCAGGGTAAATCCCAGTTTGGCGGCTTCATTCAGACGGGCAGTGATCTTGTTCGCTCCCCGCAGCTCACCTGCCAGGCCGACTTCGCCGATCAGGACAGCGTCCGCGCGGATCGGCTGGTTTTTCGCCGAGGAAACGATCGCCGCGGCAATCGCCAGGTCCGCCGAAGGCTCCGCGATCTTCATTCCGCCGACGACATTGACAAACACATCCTGCTCTCCAAGCCGGACCCCGATCCGCCGGGTCAAAACGGCAGTGATCAAAAACAGCCGGTTGATATCGACCCCGATAGGCGTACGCCGCGGGTTTCCCAAGCCCACCGGATTGGTCAGCCCCTGGATCTCAACCAGCATCGGACGGGTCCCTTCCATTGTCACCACAATGGCAGAGCCGGGTGTGTTCACCATCCGTTCCGCCAGGAAGACTTCTGAAGGATTTTTGACTTCCACCAATCCTTCTTCCAGCATCTCGAACACCCCGACTTCCGATGTGGCTCCGTACCGGTTTTTCACCGAACGCAGCAGCCGCAGCGTCATAAAGCGGTCGCCCTCCAGATAAAGGACGGTATCGACAATATGCTCCAGGATCCGCGGGCCGGCTATGTTCCCTTCTTTGGTAACATGCCCGATCATGAAAACAGTGATATTGTTCATTTTCGCCAGTTCCCGCAGCTTTCCGGCACATTCCCGGACCTGGGCAACCGATCCGGCTGTCGATTCCAGTTCATCCAGCTGCATGGTCTGGATCGAGTCGATGATGAGAAAATCCGGCTGCAGCTCTTTTACCTGCTGCAAAATGTGGTTCAGGCTGGTTTCCGTCATCAGCAGCAGTTTTTCCGGGATCTCTCCGAACCGGTCTCCCGCTTCGATCAGGCGGGCGGCCCGCATTTTGATCTGCCGCTCGGATTCCTCTCCCGAAACATAAAGCAGTGTATGCTCCCGGGCTATATGCATGGCTGTCTGCAGCAGCAGGGTGGATTTGCCGATGCCGGGATCTCCGCCGATCAGGATCACAGACCCCGGGACGATCCCGCCGCCGAGGACCTGGGACAATTCCGAGATCCCCGTATCAATGCGCGGTTCTGCCTTTTCATCGATATCCCGCAGTTTCTGCGGCACGGATCCGCCGGCATTGCCGCTTCCTATGCGCACACGGCTTCGCCCCGCGGCAGCCGAAACCTCTTCTTTGATTTCTTCGACCATCGTGCCGAAAGCACCGCATCCCGGACACCGCCCCATAAACTTCGGGCTTGTCCGTCCGCATTCCTGGCATACATACTGCGTTAATGTCTTTCCCATACCCTGAATTATAATCGATTCGCCCCGGGAATACATAATTGGGCGCATCAAAAATACCCTGTTTATTGTGGGAAAGGGGACAGGGGGCAGGGATCAGGTGCAGAGAAATGAATAAGGAATGCTGTTCCGGGATGGGAGTTCAGAAATGCCCCGCGCGGCTGATGTAAGATTCTTTCGGGGCAGCAGGATTTAAAACATATTCTGATCTTAGGCTTTATCGACTTTATCTGTTAACATTTTCAAAACGGATGACTGAATTGCCTCAGCCATCCGTTTTTTCTGAAATCGATTTATCCGAAGTCCGCAAAAGTATCCGGATTCGTACGCTGAAAATCAACGCTGATATATCAATTCCCGGATTCCTGTTCCAGAAGGTACTGTTCATACAGATAGTCTGCCAATGCATCGGCAGCGTCCTCGGTAGCCTGCTGTTCGTACAGACTGTCATAATAGTCATCGATCGGATACATGGTCATTTCCATCTGAGCTTCCCGCATCTCCTCCCGCGCTTCCAATGCGGAATAGTCCGTAAAATCATATGGTCCGACGCCGGTCCTGCCCGATCCGCCGCATGAGCAGAGAAAAACCGCAGCCAGTAAAATGATGACGAGTGCTGCAAATTTATGAGAGAAAGATTTCATATATCCCCTTTCCGATCAAAACAACTATGATGATCTTATAAATCATTTATACACTTAAAAGTCCGAAAATTCAATAGTCCCTGGCGAACGATCCCTCTTTACAATAATAATTAACGAACCATCGCATGTTTATGAAAAAGCCGGATCGCGGTGATAGACCAATCCTTCCCCGATGATGGTTTCTCCTGATAGCTGCCGGTCAATAGGCCTTGCCGCGGAAAAGTGATTCATCCGTAATATTGCCGGGCATTTTTTATTCGCTGAGTCAACGGGGACGGTTTTCGTTGACTCGCTGCTTCCGATCCCGCACACTTCCGAAACTCAAATCCGTTGTCATCACGGCGCGAGTCAACAGAACCGTCCCCATTGACTCGTCCACGATATTCACTTATCAAAATAATCTGAACTCTGAACTCAAAACACTACCCCCTCTTACAAAAAAAAGGGAATATGTTAAAAATGTATTAAAATGTCAAAAATGCCCTTGACTTAAACCATCGACGCTATATAATAAGGTTATATTGAATAACGGAACGTGCACTGCAGGTTAGTAGGGGGAAAAAAACTTGGGTCTTTCCGGAAGTTTTTTGGATGAAGGTTTACCCGGATGCAAAAAACACAATTTTCAAAATATAAAAAGTCTCTGTTGATCAGAGGCTTTTTTATTTAACTCTGAATGGGTCAACGGGAACGGTTTTCGTTGACTCGCAGCTTCCGAATTTATACACTTCCGGAAATTTTCCTTGCCGTCCTCACAGCGCGAGTCAACAGAACTGTCCCCATTGACCCGCTTCCCAGCCTTAAGAAAAGCGGACCACCGGGAACCGGCTCATCTGTCCCAAATTGCGGTGAATTTTGTTTTTTGGTCTTGACAAAACATAATTTCTATTTTACAATAATAGAAATGTTGTCTTAGAACATTATAACTATATTAAGAACAGAAAGGAGGCGGCTGATAAAATCATGGATTCGATTTCGTATGTAACGGACCCTGC
>DAIMGK010000190.1:0-9243 GCA_036723985.1 Flexilinea sp. | reverse complement strand
TTCATAATGTCTTTTGGACCTTTTTTACTTTTGACACCCAAACCAATACTGAGCCGCCGGTGACTGTCCCGACAAGCGAAATAATAAAATTCCATTAATGATAACTATTCCGCACAAAGAATGAATAATTTTCATTTTTTGGGTATAATATTGAAATATGCCTACGTATACTTATCGATGTGAAAACTGCGGTCATCAGTTTGATATTTTCCAGCATTTTACTGAAGACTCGCTTACGGAATGTCCTGAATGCGGAAAGCAGGCGCTTCACAAGGTTTACGCACCGGTCGGGATCGTTTTCAAAGGCTCCGGTTTTTATTCGACTGATCACCGTTCTCCCTCCGGGCAGACACCGGTCCATCACGAGTCTTCCGCCGCTGAAGAGATCCCGCACGGGTCAACCGAAAAAGAGTCTGACACAAAAACCGGTACAAAAGAACCGGCAGCTTCTTCTGACACAAAAGAAAAAAAGGAATAACAGGGCAGCCAGCCCTTTTTAAAGGAGTTGAAAATGAGAGAAAAAAAGAGTAAAGCTCAAAACAGAGCTGAAAAAGCCGCGAGAGAACAGAATCGGCAGAAGTCACAGCAGCAGCGGACTGCGAGAACCTGGGGCATCGGGATCGCGATCGTTTCGGTCCTGCTGGTCCTGTCCATGGTTCTCTCCTCTGTGAGATTCTGATTTTATCCTTTTCTCTGCTGACCACTCGCCCGCTTTCCGGGTGAGTATTTTTTGTTTAAATGAAATGGGGTCCCGATACCGCCGCAAATTTTCGGACACCCCGATGGCCATTGAAGGGATCGATCCCGCCGGACAACTGCTCCGGCTCCTGACACCATACGCCTTATGTCTACTGACTTTTGTATTCCTTCCGAACTGCTGAAAAACGCTTTCCGTAAACGGGAAAGTCTGTTTAACGATCCGGATACGGACGCATACAGGCTGTTCAACGGATTTTATGAAGGCTGTCCCGCATTTTCCATCGACCGCTACGGCAAGACAGCGGTGATCCTCTGGCAGTCAAAGAAAATACAGCCGGACCGGGAGCTGTGCTCCGGATTGCGTGAGACCTGTTTCGCCGGGCTGCCCGGAATCGACTGCGTACTTATCAAAAACCGGTATGCCGCCGATGAGGCAGCCAAAAGAGGGATCGTTTGGGAAGGGGAACAGCCTGCCCGTTCCATCCGCGAATGGGGCGCGGCCTACAGCATCGACCTCCAGGTCAATAAAGACTGCGGATTTTATCTTGACAGCAGCCTGCTGCGGAAATGGCTTCTGGAAAACGCCTCGGGGAAACGCGTTCTCAACACCTTTGCATACACCGGCAGTCTGGGTGATGCCGCAGCCGCCGGCGGCGCTCTCTCCGTTACGCAGACAGATATCAACCATAATTACCTGGCTTCCCGGCACAGCGGGCAGGAATACATATTCGGAGATTTCTTTCATGTTTCCGCCGAACTCCGCCGGGCAGAACGCCTTTTTGACCTGGTCATCCTGGATCCGCCCTTTTTCGCCCGTGCCAGCCGCGGCGCGGCAGTTGACCAGGCCCATAACGCGGCAGCGCTGATCAACAAGATCCGGCCGCTGGCGGCTCATAACGGAAAGATCATCGTCCTGAATAACGCGCTGTTCCTTTCCGGAAAAGAATTCCTCAGCGAGATCGAATCGCTTTGCGGGCCTTACCTTTCCCTTTCCCGCATCATCCCCGTGCCGGATTCATTTTTTGGCTTTTCAGCCATCGAAGGGAAAGATCTCCCCGCGGATCCCGCGCCTTTCAGCCACCCGACAAAAATCGTCGTACTCGACGTACGGAGAAAAGACGGAAGGGGATAGGGCAGTCAGTAGTCAGTAGTCAATAGTCAATGGTTGGCAGTTGGTGGTTGGTAGTTAGTGGTCAGTGGTCGGTGATCAGTGGCCAGCGGTTAGTAGTCAGTGGTCGGTGGTCAGTGGCCAGAGAATAAAGGATAATGAATAAAAAATGGTCAGCTGTCGGGGTGGGCAGATGAAACATCAGGTTTTCTGTTATCGCCGACCACTGATCACTGACCACTGGCCACGATTAAGGAAGAAGAATGGAAACGAAAAAAAGAACCGGAAAACAGCTTCAGAAACTGCTGCTTCGTTTCTCTTTCTTTATCCTTGTCCTGATATCCGCCTGCAAGGTCCAGATCTATGACCTGCAGCCGATCATCATCGGGACAGATACCGCGACGCCGACTATACAGATAAAAGAGACCTTCACCGCGGTCACCCCAACTCCTCCGGTGCGTTCGCCCAGCGCGACGCCGCCGATCCACATATCCCCCACCGAGATCACCGAACCCATTGCCGTGAATATGTTCGAGATCACCATGATCGACGGCGGGACAGGCTGGGGGATCGGCCAGATCCCGGGCAATTCCGATAAAATGGTCCTGCGGACCACTGACGGTGCCCTTACCTGGAAAAATGTCACCCCTCCGGAAGCGATCTATGACCAGGCAGGCAAGATCCGTGATATATCACCATACTTCCGGGATGAGCTGCATGCCTGGCTGATCTTTTACACGCCGGATGGAACGCTTGCCATGCCCGAGATCCGTGTATGGTACACCGAAGACGGCGGCCAGTCATGGGAAAACGCTCCGCTGCCGATGGACGGTTACGGGATCCATTTCTTCACTTCCCCTCAAATCGGATTCCTTGACAGCCAGACCGGATGGGTCTTTGCCCAGATCGGAAAAAACGCGAACCGTGAATATATCGGTCTGTATACGACGTATGACGGCGGAAAGAACTGGAATGCCATGGTCACATCTGATTCCGGAAACCTGACGCCGCAGGGAAGAAAGATCGGCGCTGTTTACCGCGACACGCTTGAAGGCTGGATCAGCAGCCAGAATACCCCGGAACAACCGGATATGATCCTCTGGCACACGATGGACGGCGGGAATTCATGGTTCAAGCAGCCGGTCCCCGCGCCTTACGGCTACAACATTCCGGACGGTCTGCTCATCGATCCGTCTTACAGCTGTCTCTTTACCGTCCCGAAATTCACGGATACGCTTCGCCAATGTGCCTGGGCGGTTCTGCGGTGCGCGAAAAAGGACGCTGGCGAGCCCATATCCGTTCTTTACTGGACACAGGACCGGCTTGTTTCATGGAAAACCGTACGGCTTCCGGCATTCGACGGCGATCTCTCATTTTTTGGCATTGAATACGGCTGGTATGCCGTTTCCAAACCTTCCGGCTCCGATTTTCCGTATGAGATCCTGTTTACAGAGGACGGCGGGGAAAACTGGCGTACCGCTGCCGGAACTGTATGGGCAGGAAAACTGCAGTTCATCACGCCTGCGGTAGGCTTTGGCATCGCGACATACATGGGCTCACCCTATCTGGTGAAGACCATGGACAGCGGTTTCTCCTGGGAACAGATCAACCCGATCGTTACGTCCCGGTAGACAGTGGTTGGTGGTTGGCAGTTGGTGGTTGGCGCTCCCGCGCCTGCTTTGTGATCCGATAATAAACTTTCGCGGAACAGCCTCCTGCCGCAAGCCACATTCGACTCGCCCCCGGTCCCTGTTCTCTCCGGACTCTAAACGCTATACTCTGAAACTCTGAAATTTCGGGGAACTTTTTTACCGGATGGAACGTTTTCTGCACAGAAAAATATGAGGAGGTTCATCAATATGAACGCATTTGCAGCCATATCCGGCATTTTCCTCTGTACACTCTTCGGAGCCATCGCTGTCATCAGCCTCCGTGAAAAATCGGATGATGACGAATAAAAGGACCCCGGGATCCGGAAACAGAAAGCTGTTGATCCAGACATCTGTTTTCCGGATCCCGGATCCTTTTATTCCGCCTCTATTTCACGGATCGTACATTCATTGCCGGTCAGGAGCCAGGTCTCCGGACTGCCGCAGTAAGGGCAGGTACGGCCATATTGGACTGTCGGATACGTTTTCTGACAGCTTCCGCAGAATGTGACCGCCGGAAGCACCTCGAGGATCAGTTTGCATCCCGAAAAAAGCGGACGCTTTCCGCACATATAATCCCAGCAATCCAGAATAATATCATTGATCACGCCGGAGACCTCTCCGACCTCCAGTGTCACGGAGCCGATATGTGTGACTTCATTCTCCGCCGCCACATCGGTCAGCGTTTTCATCACGTGGGTCACGATCCCGAGTTCATGCATACCGGATCCCCGATGGCTCAGGCACGCCAGGCAGCGGCTTCTTCCAGGATCCACTGTTCGAAAGGAGCCATACCCTCGCCGGTTTTGGCAGACAGCGGAAAAATACGGATCGACGGGTTGAGCCGTTTTACCCGCTCGAAAGCCTTTTCCATTTCGAAATTAAAATAGGATAGCGTATCTGTTTTGGTGATCACCAGAGCGTCGCTTTCACGGAACATCAGCGGGTACTTCAGCGGTTTATCGTCCCCCTCCGGAACGCTGAGGATCATAACATTTTTCGCGGCACCGGTATCATATTCCGCGGGACAGATCAGATTCCCGATATTCTCCAGAAAAATCACATCCGTCCCTTCGAGATCCATCGCTTCCAGACCGGCACGCGTCATCCCGGCATCCATATGGCACATTCCGTCCGTATGGACCTGTATGCTCCGGGCGCCCAGAGCCGCGATACGTTCCGCGTCCACCTGTGAGGCGATATCCGCCTCCATCACAGCGATGGCAGCTTTGCCCTTCAGGTCCGTGATGACACGGGACAGCAGGGTGGTTTTTCCGCTGCCCGCCGCGCTCATCAGGTTGATCAGAAATATCTTCTTTTCTTTAAGGTATTTCCGAAGCTCTTCAGCGTCCCGGTCGTTGGATTCCGTGAACGTCTTCTTCAGTTCAATCACCTTCATATATTGACCCTCGCCCGGGGACGGTTTCTGAAGGCTCTGCATAGAGCCGAAAGGAACTGTCCCCGCTTCCATTAGATTTTCCCGCCGCTTTTTAACCGGGGGACGGTTTGTCAAGCCTCAGAATTGAGCCGAAAGGAACCGTCCCCGCTTTTCATCGAATTTTTCCTGCCGCCTTTTTTAACCGAGGTAACGGTTTGTCAAGCCTCAGAATTGAGCCGAAAGGAACCGTCCCCGCTTCCATTAGATTTTCCTGCCGCTTTTTTAACCGGGGTGACGGTTTGCCAAGCCTCAGAATTGAGCCGAAAGGAACTGTTCCTGCTTTTCATCGAATTTTTCCTGCCGCTTTTTTTAACCGGGGTGACGGTTCCCTCCGGCTCTGTGCAGAGCCTTTGGAAACCGTCCCCGGGCCTGCGGGAACCGTCCCGAAACCTTAAAACTTTTCCGGCATTTCCTTAAGAAAAACTTTTTACGCGTCTTCTTTTTTCCAGGCCATCAGTTTTTGCCGCAGGTAAACCAGCCAGTTCTCGATCCCCGAGCCTGTGAAGGCCGAGATCGGGATAATATGGACGTCCCGGTTCAGCGGCTCCACATATTCATGGAACTTCTGCAGGTTGAAATCAAAGACCATGTCCGTATCGATCTTGTTGATCAGCAGGCAGTCAACGACCTTGAACATCAGCGGGTATTTCAGCGGCTTGTCGTCGCCTTCCGGGACACTGAGGATCATGACTTTCAGGTCATCCCCGGTATCGAATTCCGCCGGGCAGACCAGATTGCCGACGTTTTCCAGAAAGATCAGATCCAGTGAATCCAGATCCAGCGTCTGAAGCGCCTGCATCGTCATGGCAGCATCCATATGGCATGATCCGCCCGTATGGACCTGGACCGCCCTCACCCCGTGAGCTTCGATCCGCTTCGCGTCTACATCCGCGTCCGCGTCCGCTTCCAGCACCAGGATCCGGTATTCGTCCTTCAGCCGGTCCACTGTCTGCTCCAGCAGAGAAGTCTTTCCCGCACCCGGCGACGCCATCAGGTTGATCATCCGCACATGATGATCCCGCAGCAGTTTACGAACTTCGGCCGCTCTTCGGTCATTTTCAGCCTCAACACCGGCTTTTACGTCAATAATATCTGTCATTCGTTTCCCTCAGCTTTTCTCTTATTCAGCGCAGAGCGCCCCAACTAACAACCATCAACTAACAACCAATGACTAATTACGAATTCCCCTTCAGTTTCCGGATCACGATCTTCGCCGCGCGTTTGGCTGCGTAAGCCGCAACTTTCCCCAGTTTATCTTCGCAGCGGACCATGTCACTGGCTTCCGGAACATCACGGGTCAGATGGATCGCGTCAAACATGCACTTTGTCGTGCATAATCCGCATCCGATACAGCGGTTCGTGTCCACCGTCGTAGCGCCGCAGCCCAGGCAGCGGGCAGCTTCTTTCTTCACCTGTTCTTCCGTCAGGCACAGCCGCAGATCTTCAAACGTATCCCGCGCGATCCCCTTCTTCTTTCCGGGGATCTGCCGCTGGGCGTTGTCAAAACTTTCCCGTTTGGTCTGATCTTCAATGTCATCCTTGTTCAGTTCAATGAACTCGCGGCGGTCGCGTGCCAGATCCAGCCGGTTGCCCGGATGGACGAAGCGGTTGATGGAAACGGCGCCTTCCCGGCCGCCCGCGATCGCGTCAATGGCGAACCGCGCGCCGGTGAAAACATCTCCTCCGACGAAGATATCCGGCTCGGCAGTCTGGCGGGTCAGCATGTCCGCCTTCGCGGTACCGTTGCGGTTCAGTTCGACCTTTGTCCCTTTCAGCAGATCGCCCCATTCCACAGACTGCCCGATAGAAAGCAGCAGGTTATCACAGGGGACGGTGACCGTATCATTTTCATCATACTTCGGGCTGAAGCGATGCTGTTCATCGTAGACAGAGGTGCAGCGTTTGAACACCACACCGGTGACTTTCCCTTTCTCGGTCAAGACTTCTTTCGGGCCCCAGCCGTTCATCAGGATGATGCCGTCCTGCAGCGCCTCAGTAACTTCATTCTTCGCGGCAGGCATTTCATCCCGCTGTTCCAGGCAGAGCATAGTAACCTTGGAAGACCCCGCCCGCAGCGCTGTTCCCGCCACATCGATGGCAACGTTGCCGCCGCCCACCACCACGGTATTGCCGGAGAGGCGGATCGAGTGATCCTGATTGACACGGCGCAGGAAACTGACGCCCGTCTCAACGCCTTCCGCGTCCTCACCAGGGACACCGGCAAGTCTGCCGCCCTGCATACCGATCGCCACGAAAAAGGCCTTATAGCCTTGATCGCGCAGATCCCGGATCGTCACATCCTTCCCCACATCAACACCGCAGCGGAATTCGATACCCATCTCACGCAGCACATCGATCTCGGCTTCCAGGATATCCTTCTCCAGGCGGTAACTCGGGATCCCGTTCAGCAGCATGCCGCCCGGGCGTGATTCTTTCTCAAACACCGTCACCGGATAACCGTCCCGGCGCAGGAAATATGCCGCCGACATGCCGGCAGGTCCCCCGCCGATCACCGCGACCTTGAATTCATCTCCCCACATTCCCCCGTCGTGCTTCTCGCACAGCGGGACATACCGTTTCTCAGCCTTCAGTTCAAGGGAGGCGATAAATTTCTTGATCTCATCGATCGCCAGCGGCTGGTCGATGGTCCCGCGGGTGCAGGCGTCTTCACAGCGCCGGTTGCAGACAGCGCCGCAGATCATCGGGAAGGGATTATCCTGCTTGATCAGCTGAAGTGCCTCATCATAACGGCCCTCCGCCGCCATTTTGATATATCCCTGTACGGAAAGGTGCACGGGACAGGCGGTCTTGCAGGGAGCCGTACCGCTGTCGTAGCAGTTGATCTTCGCGTCATCGCGGTAATTGTAATTCCATTTATGCACACCCCACGGCACATCGTCGGGGAGCTCCGTCTTCGGATAAGTGACCTCGCTGCCGTCTTTCCGGCAGAGTTTCTGGCCCAGTTTTGCCGCTCCCACCGGACAGACCTCCACGCATTTCCCGCAGGCGACACATTTTGATTTATCCACATGCGCACGGTAAGCGGATGCGGAAAGATTGGGCGTATTGAACAGCTGGGATGTACGGAGGGCATTGCAGACGCCGGGCGCGCAGTTGCAGATCGCCACGATCTTGTTTTCGCCGTCGATATTCGTGATCTGGTGGACATAACCGTGACGTTCCGCCCGTTCCAGGATCTCGTAAACCTCTTCCTTGCTAACGTAATGGCCGATCCCCCGGTCATCCATGTATTCCGCCATATCGCCCACGCCGATGCAGTAATTCCCTTTGATCTCCCCGGAACCTTCACCGCGCATTGCCTGCTGCTTCCGGCAGGAGCATTCGGAAATGCCGAATTTATCGTACATATCGATCCAGCGGGAAAGATGTTCGACGGGGACGGATTTATTTTCCATGCTGATGGCTTTTTCCACCGGGATCACATGCATACCGACGCCGGAACCGCCCGGCGGGATCATTTCGGTGATCCCTGCCAGAGGCAGCTGCGTCATCAGGTTGAAGAATGTCGCCAGCTGCGGGAATTCATCCGTCAGCTTTTCCTGCATCATCATGAATTCCGCGCTGCCCGGTACGAAGATCGGCAGTTCATACTGGAGATGTTTGTCGGGTGTTTTGGCACGGTTCTGTTCGATGATACCGATCCAGCGCAGACGTTCCACCATCTTCTGTGTGTCTTCCAGAGACATGTTGTTCATCTCCGCCAGTTCAGGCACTGAGTAAGGGACACGGGTCTTTTTGAAGTTCAGCAGGAAACGGATCTGTTCCTTATTCAGGATCAGATCCAGCATCCAGTATTCCGGATCCCGGTTATTCAATTTGTTCAGCAGCTTTTTGGCATAACGGTCCGTGATCAGTGAAGCCAGCTCCAAAACCAGCTTTTCTTTTTCCGGATCTTCAGCAACATAATTCGGATCCTGCCAATAATCTCTTTCGTTGATCATCGGATCCCCGGGTTTCCAATCCGCGAAACTGTTCCCCATTCCCAACTCCTTTGTATATTTATCGAATCCGAATCCGGATCAAATGGTTCGGCTTTTCCTCTTTGGTAATTGTACCTTATAAATACTTCCCGTACAATACCCTTTTTTTCCGGGATCCCCCGCAGCCCTCTTTTCATCTGTCACCCGGGGTCGGTTTCGCCTGACTCGCCTGCGAGTCAGTGGAACCGACCCCACCATTGTCACAGCAGCCTGAAGCCCATCCGCCACTCTGATCGTCATCTTCTTCGCTCTGTCGCTTACATGAGTACACCCGGCAGTTGTTGGCGGAGCCGGTTCTGCTGACTCAGCAAGCTGAGTCAGAGGGGTCGGTTTCGCCTGACTCGCCTG
>DAIMGK010000189.1:0-9246 GCA_036723985.1 Flexilinea sp. | reverse complement strand
CAGTATTGAGCCGAAGGGAACTGTCACCGCTGTCAATGAAACCTGGCAAACGAAAAACCGGGAACTGTCACCCCAGCCACGAAACCGGGCAAAAAGAAAACCGGAAACCGCCGCATGTAAGGAAAAAATAATGGAAGATAAAAACAGTTATATCGGACGAATGCTGAGCGCGAACAGCAGGGAATGCGTGATCAGCGCGCTCACGCCGCAGCAGGCCATTCCGCCCTTCGGCTCCATGCTGCGGATCCCCCTGGGGACAGACCAGGCGGAAATTTACGCCATCATTACGGATATCACGCTGGAGGAAGACGGATTCCTGCGGCAGATCGCGAGTTCCAGCGCCATCTCGGAGGAAGTCATCCGGGATGCGCAGGAGAACCGGAACATCCCTATCGTCCTGCGCGCGGCATTCCTCGGCTATACGGAAGGGGACCGGGTACTGCACCTGCTGCCGCCCCGTCCGCCGGTCACACTTACGGAGATCTATCCCTGTTCCGTCCGGGACATCTGTGAATTTACCCGCAAATTCGGCTATCTGCGGCTGCTGATGGATATCAGCACCATGCCCGCCGGAGAACTGCTGGCGGTCCACCTGCGGCAGACTGCCAAAGCCCATGTGCAGCTCGGCGATACGGACTGGGCGCAGCGTGCCATCGCTGAAGTCATGGACCTGCTGAGCGGCGATCCCGCGGGACTGATCGCGGTGATGGGCGCCGTGGGCGACGCGGACATTTTCGAATAGGAGCGGGTATGGAAAACAATATCATCGGATATATCACCGGCGGAAGCCTGCAGTCAGGCTTTATTGCCCGCCTGACCGTCTCTCCGGACGCCGTCCAGGAAGGCAGCTTTGTCGTGGTCGAAGACGGGCCGCGGGTGTTTTACGGGCTGGTGACCAATCTGCGCCTCTGCGCGGCGGATCCGCGCTTCACCGACGCCCATACCTTGGCACGGATCCCGGCATCACTGCGCGGACAGCTCGCCGAACGTACGCTCTATACGGAAGTGGAGATCATGCCCGCGCTGATGCAGAACATCGGCGCCGCTCCCGGCACGCCGGGCTATGATCCCTTTGCCAAAGATGTCGACCCCAACCCGCTGCCGGTCAAAATGGTCCCGCCGCACCATTCCCCGATGCGTGCCGCGAACCGTTTTGATGTAGCTGCCATATTCGGGTCCCCTTCGGACAAGAAATTCTTTGAGATCGGTTCAACCCGCGAACAGGGACATCCGGTTGCCATCAATATGGAAAAGTTCGTCCAACGCTCCTCCGGCATTTTCGGCTCTACCGGAACCGGGAAATCCTACCTGACCCGGATGATCCTTGCCGGTTTGATCCACAGCCGTGAGGCTTCGGCGCTGGTATTTGACATGCACAATGAATACGCATATGGGAATGTCAGCCCCGACACGCGGACACAGGTTCCCGGACTGAAACACAAACTCAGGGACCGGGTAAAAGTCTGCGCGCTCGGCAGCGGGTCCAGGACCGGCGGATTGATGCCGGATTTTGACCTTGTGATCGAATACAGCGACATCACAGCCGACGATATCCTGATGCTGAGCAAGGAGCTGAACCTGCGGGACACGACAGCCACCACCCTTTCGGCACTGGTCCGTTCCTTCGGGGCTGAAAACTGGTTCCAGTCTTTCATGGAGCTGAAGTCCGGCGAAGGGGAAGGGACCGTCAGCGAATGGGCCATGAGCTGCAATGTGAACGTGGCGGCTGCGGAAAGCCTGCAGAGCAAGCTGAACCGCCTTTATCACAAACCCTATCTGATCCGCAAAGCGCCTTACAATGTGGTCAGCCAGATCGTCAGCGCACTGGAGAGCGGGATCTCGGTGATCCTTTCCTTCGGGAAATACCAGTCAGACCTGGATTACCTGCTGGCAGCCAATATTCTGACCCGCAAGGTGCGCTCTGTCTGGGAAAACCGGACGGAGGAACATTTCGCCGGGAAAGGTCCCAAGCCGACGCCGCTGGTGGTCGCCATTGAAGAAGCACATAAGCTGCTCAACCCCGGAATGGCGTCGCAGACCGCTTTCGCGCTGATCGCCCGGGAAATGCGCAAATACTCGGTGACTCTGCTGGTGATCGACCAGCGCCCCTCGCAGATCGATGACGAGATCATGTCGCAGCTGGGCACCCGGGTCTCAGGATGGCTAGGCGACGACGCCGATATCGCGGCCGTACTCTCCGGCCTGTCGGGGAAGGATTCCCTGCGGGGAATGCTCTCCCGCCTGCAGCCCAAACAGGAAGTCCTGCTGCTGGGCTACGGCGTCCCGATGCCGCTCCCGATCCGCGCCCGCCTCTACGATGAGGTCTTCTGGAAACAGCTCCTGGGAAACCGGGCAGACCCGGCAGACCTTCCGGACGAGGAAAATGACTGGATGACGAATTAGAGTTCAGAGTTGAGATGTGTGGAAAAGCAACCGCAGACTCATGTATGAGTCTGCGGTTACTTTTCCAATAAAACTTCAGAGATATGGCGGCTGCCTTCAGTTCTTTTCGCCCAGGGCTTCAATCTCCTGGACGGACATGGGTTTGTAGAAATAATAGCCCTGCATCTCGGAACAGCCCTGGCTTTGGAGAAATTGGGCCTGGGAAAGATTTTCGACACCCTCGGCGATCAGATCCATCCCAAGGTCCTGAACCAATTGTATGATATGGCTGATGACGATGCTGCCTTTTTCCGGATCTCCTTTTCCTGTCAGGAAATCCATGTCCAGCTTGATGCGGTCCACCGTAACTTCCTTGAGCATATGCAGGGAGGAATAACCGCAGCCAAAGTCATCCATTTCCACCCGGAAGCCTGCCTCCCGGAGTTTTTCCGTCGTTTGAATGAGCAGGGCAGGGTCTTCCGCGAAAGCAGTCTCTGTGATCTCGATCCGCAGCTGATCAGCTGTCAGTCCGTAGGTCCGGATCAGATCCAGGAATTGACGGGGGATATTCCGGTCTTCCGTGATGTCGCTGCGGGAAAGATTCACCGAGACAGAGCGGCGGATCCCCTGCTCATTCCAGCGCTGAAGATCCCGGCAGACACTTTCCCAGACAAAAGAATCCAGTTCATAGATAAGGCCGGATTCTTCCAGCGTAGGAATGAACTCTGAGGGAAGGATCCATCCCAGTTTTACGTGATCCCAACGGCACAGAGCTTCCATACCGGTGATTTTCCCGGTATCAAAATTCACCTGCGGCTGGTACCAGACCTTCAGCTGGCCGGTCCGGATCGCGTCAGACAAATGGCCGACAACATTCGCGATCTGTTTTTCCTTTTCCCACTGTACCGGATTATAAAATCCGTATCCGTCCCTGTTGGTATTCCGGACTCTTCTTTCCGCCACGCGGGCAAAATCCAGCATATGGTCCACATCGACCATGTGATAGTTTTCCGGCGTCAGCACATAAACACCGCTGCAGATCTGCAGCCGGCTTCCTTTGCCCCGATCAACAAAGTAATTGCGTACCGGATCCAAAACTTCCTTCTCATCCCGGAGCATTCCCTCATCCCCTTCAACGCAGCGGAGGACAACAAAATGATCTCCGCTGATACGTCCGACCGCCTCCGCATCCGAAAGCATCTGCGAAAACTTCTCAGCCCAGAAACGCAGCAACTCATCACCGGCTGCCATACCCAGACTGTCATTGACAAACTTGAAATTTTTGATATTGTGATAGGAAAGAAGGTAGGGAATATCCGGATGCTCTTTCAGCAGTTCCTTCACCCGCTTCCGGAATCCGTTCAGGCTCAGCGCACAGGTAAGCGTGTCATTATCGACCAGCTCCCGCATCTTTTCTTCCTGCTCCAGACGGAGAGCATGCTGCCGCTGAATAAAGATCACCACCAGGGAAGCAACGAAAACGGCACAGATGAGCAGGATCGGCCCGTACTGATAGAGATAATCGGAAAAATCATAGCGGTACAGGCGGCGGGTGGTATAGTCCAGGACGACAGCCTGTCTTTGTGTGTCAGAGATGGCATCGATACCTTTGTTCAGGCGTGTAATGATCGTCCTGCCTTTTTCGGTATCCGCTGTACCGGCCCGGAAGTCCATGGTAAACATGGCTGAAAGCTGGACCTGCAGATCCGAATAGGATGGCTTCTGCAGGACATAACTCCACACATAGGAGTTGTGCAGCAGGCCATCAACCTTGCCGGACCGGAGTGCTTTGACACAATCGGACATCGTATCATAGAAAACGATCTCGATCCCGGGATAAAGCTCACGGACTGTCTCGGCACCGCCGCCCAATGAACTGAGCATGCCGACCCGCAGTTCATTCAGCGGAGGCAGCGTCCGGTTATTTTTGGTAACAAGCGTGAACGGCGTCTGCGTAAGATTCTCCGAAACAATGCTCTTATGTCCGGAATCGCTGGTAATGGCACTTCCAAAGGGCATGAGGATATCATAGACGTCATTATCCAGCGCTGCCTTCAGGGAAGCATCCCCGACAGAGCTGAAGGTGACATCATATCCTGCCTCCTCAGCGGCTATACGCATAAGATCCACGCCGATGCCGACGATCTCTTTGGTATCCGCGTCCACATAAAAGACGGGACACCGGTCCGCCGGCACGCCTACCGTCAGCGGTTCCCGTTCATTTTCAGCACACGCGGTAAAAAACGGTACCGCGGCACAGCATAAACCAATGATGGTGTATAAAACAGCTTTCAGGATCCTTTTTTCCATCCGGTCACTTTCCATGGCGAAGTTCCATCTTTTCAGGTGGAAGAAACAGATATCAGGTACTTTGATCCAGTTTCATTCTTAAACGGTATCTGTTCAGAAGGGAACGGTTTTCAGAGACCCGGAATTGATTCTGAAAGAACCGTCACCCCTGACCATAGAATCGACAGGCCTTACATCAATTACAAGGTCAGTGGCTTATGATGAGCTGTAAACAGATGTAGCCGTCTGTCATTCAAATCCGATGGTCAACAGATACAACCTTTGGTTAATTAAGTATAACACAACTATCACGCAAGCAGGCGCAAATTGTTTATAAAATTTTTCCGGAAATTTAGCCAAATTTAGCCAAATCAGGCAATTATTGTAAAAAAACATTATTTTCCTACATAATTACTTTATATCAGAAAGTTTATTTTTATCCAGGAAAATTATTGGACTCATATTGGCAATTATAATTTTTGTAATTTTTAGTAGATATTCAACTCCCTAATTCATATAAAGGGCGTGACGGCTAAGGCTGAAACAAACCAATTATTATTAATTTGTAGATATGAAGCATCCAAAAGAGAAGAAGAATTGGATTAAACTTTATCGTAGTATATCCTATTGCTTTTGGCTTTCATTTGTCAGCGATCATTTTGTGTCTGCTGTATTTTTAATGCATTTTGCAACACATGGTCATTGCTGTCTTTATAATCCCCGAGAATAGTAAATGCGACCATAGCATCAACAAAAGCCCCATTTTTCTCGAAAGAAAGTGCAAGTTGATAATCGCATTCTTTGATCATCTCAGCAGAATCGGCAAAATCACTGATTTTTTCGAAAATCATTTTTGAAGTATCAAAATCTTGCGATTGCATCAATGCAACAGCCTGGTCATACAGCGTTTGATATGCATTATTGATAGCATCTGTAGGTTCATATGTTTCCGGTATAGGCGTTGGCAAAATAAGATCATTCAGTCTTACCCATCCATTCCATCCCTGGTCTGTTTGTATACTGATCCAATAATGACCATTTGTAAGTGCTATATGACCTGTAACCTCAACATTGCTGTTATTAGGAATCGTACGAATAATGTTACTGTTTTCTGATGGCTTTTCTCTGACTACTATTCCGGTATCCCCCTGGATATTTGCGATTCCATAAACAGGTGTTAGCGTTACATCCGGTTCGGTAGTCGGGATAGGTGTGTTTGTTGGTGTTAATGTCGGGATTAAAGTCGGTGTAAGGGTCGGTGTGTAAGTTAGGGTTGGAGTAGGTGTTATTGATGGAACTAATGTCGAGGCAGGCATTGATCTGATAAATTGATTGATGATCGCCCCTTCTAATTCCTTCTGTTGTGTTGAGGTTAATTTTTTCGATGTTCTGATAACCATTGAACCCAGAACTTTATGGGAACCTGGATTTATAAAACCGCTAAAAGATGATAAATAATCATCACGCCTTTTTGCACTGTCCACAGTTTCATATACTTCAATTTGTCCACCGGCGTCTGTTCCTTTATCAATAATCGAATAGCCGAATACGGTGGAAGGGTTTAGATACGTGGTAGTAAAAAAAATCGCAGCAGTATATCCACCCTGTTTATGCAGGTTACCATTTGGATCATGGTCTTCTGTCGCAGCTTGGATTTCGGTAATAACTTTCAGTTTTGATAATTCATTTATTACAAATTGTTCAGAGGGATTTACAAGATAATCATCAATCAAGGACCTTTTTTCAATGAGAAATTCATCAATTAATTGCAGCGGAATACTTGTCGATGTAGGATTCATTGTTGGTGTTGGTGTTGATGTGTCGGCTAACGATGTATCGAACAGAATAAAAATGAAAAGAATTGCAATTATAATAAAACGTTTCATGGTATTTCCTTTCACTTTGCGTCGGTTATCAGGATATATGACCACTCCAGCAGATTGGAATTCTTTTATGATGTCATGATTATGACAATTTTCTTTTTGTTTCGTAACTGTCATTTCCATCAAGATCACCTCTAATCATTAACCCATCTCCATTTTGCCAATCAATATAATTGAAGAAAAACATGCCATTTTCATTTAGAGTGATTGGATTTGTCTCAGGTATTTCGATATGCAATTCTTTTTCATTATCCCAAAGTGTGAATTCTCCGGTCACATCAAAAACAACTTTTTTGAATTGTTTCGCCTCCTCTTCATATAGTGCGGAGATCCATATCCCGATTTCTCCTTCATCATAGTTATGAAAGACAAGAAAATCTACCGGTGTGTCCGGAGTTTTGTTTTTTCCATTTTGCATGGTTGTCTGAAAAGTGAAATTGTATTCTCCGTGTTCATCTGTAATCGTAAAATCAATACCTGGAAGTTCATCTCCATATGCCATGACTTCAAATGCTTCAAATATCATATCCGCCCCTTTATAATAGGTTGGAGGAGAGTACACAAAATTAGGAGAGGAAAAGGTTTCCTTAATATTAGTAAGTTCCAAATAACGACCAGGAGATGTAATCACAACGTCGAATGTTTGAGCCTCTTCGGTTTCAGGATAATTCATCCAGAGATAGTATTTAAGATCATTTGGCAGCACAACGCTTGAGCGTACCATGGAGCGGGAAATATCCACCCCGGGAATTTCATCAAAATTCTTCCCAATCTCCCAATCATAACCGGCACGTTGCCCCTCTTCCGTTTCTATATAGATATTGACTGCAGAATTTACAGATATTTTGTTCATTTGATCATCAACCTGAGCAGCCGGAATTTCGGTTGGAGCTTTTATTGGTTTCGGCATTGAAGTTGGTTCCGTCTGTACTGATGAATTGTTCGAATTGTCCTGAAATTGCTGTAATTTGAGAGCATTCTGCACGACATGTTCACTGCTGTCTTTGTAATCTTCGAGTTTTGCAAATGCAGTAAGTGCATCCAAATATGTGCCTTCTGCTTCTAAAGAAAGTGCATGTTGATATTCGCATTCTTTGATCATATCTGCAGAATCCGAATAATCCCTAATCGTTTCAAAAATCAGTTTCGCGGTATCATAATTTCCTGCCTGCAATATAGCTTTTGCCTGTTCATACAGCATCTGATAAGCATCAATTTGCGCATCGGCCAGCACATTATCAGATGGTTCATACATCTGTACTGACGGTTCGAAACTCTCCGTATAAATAATATCTTCAAGTTTCGGACAATTTGAAAAAGCCAAATCGGATATTTGGTTATCAGCAGCCGGGTTTGTGAAAGTGACCGTGGTAAGATTCGAACAGTTATTGAAAGCCATCTCATCAATAGTTGTATGACTGCTTCCAATCATCACTGTTTCAAGTGATTCTATGTCTGCTAATGCATTTTCCCGAATAGTTAATGATTCGACAGTGTCAGGAATTGTTATGCTCTTCAGCATGTGGGTATCGAAAAACAAATGTTCATTTTCCGTTCCTAAAACAATTTTACGGACATTAGGTGTAAAAACGATTTCTTCCAAATTAACTGGCGTATCAAATGCATAAGTGCCAATAGACACATTCCTGCTACCGATGACAATTTTTTCCAGACCTGAAAAGACAAAACCTGCTTTATTAATTGTCAAATCAGTTACTGTATCGGGAATCGTCAATTCTTTCAATGCCAGACACATAATGAATACTCCCCAATCTGAAGTACCGATTGTAATGTCTTTCACACTTTCCGAAAATATGACTTCTTCAAGACTGCGGCATTCATAAAAAGCGGACTTTCCCAAAGTAATTCTTTCACTGCTTATCCGAACTTTTTTTACATCAGATTTTTCAAAGGAACTTTCTCCGATCATGGTTATTGGAATTTTCGTTGGTGAGCCAATAAAATCAGGAATATTTACCTCGTCCGAATTACCTGTATATTTATCAATGCAAATCGTTCCATCGCTGAGATAAGAATATTCGAAATCTTCCCATGTATTTGCTGATGCGGTTGTAAAAAAAACGAATAAAATCAAGATAGAAAGTAGAGGTAAAGAAAAGCGTTTCATGATTATTCCTTTCATTTGAGCCCGGTAATTGCAGCAATTACACGAATATAGGTATTATCTTTTATTTTCAGTGAGTCTCTGACATATCTTTTGAAATTGAAAAATTTCTCATCAATTTTTCTTGTTCCTGTATCCATTCTGCGTTCGCCAAAATTGATACTCAACTGTTAATTCAGATGTCTCTGTCGAAGTTTTTCAAGATATCAAATCATTATATATTTTCACAGAATCATCTTCTAAACATAGATATGCGATAGATTCATTTACTGCATATATCATCCCGTATGGAGTATATAAAAATCATATTCTTCACCTGTAAGGTGGATTATGCCATATCTATCCATATATCTGTATAAAGGATTATTCCAGTCTATAAGAGAAAACATAAACCGTTTTGCAACTTTTCTTTGTTTCATAAAGACTATTATAACCAAAATAACGGGATATCATTGAGTAAGAATGCACAGTAAGATGATCAGAAATCAGAGTTTTAAAACTCTGTTTAAATATAAGGAAACGCTGATTAATAACCATTTTTCGAATACTCAATAGCGGATAATTGCA
>DAIMGK010000188.1:0-9325 GCA_036723985.1 Flexilinea sp. | reverse complement strand
CGCATTGCATTTCCCCACTAACGTCTGCCGGGCTGAGATGCTCACCCCGCATTGCGTTTCTCCACTAACGTCTGCCGGGCTGAGTTGCTCACCCGCATTGCATTTCCCCACTAACGTCTGCCGGGCTGAAATGCTCATCCCGCATTGCAATTCCTCACCAACGTCTGCCGGCTGTAAAAAAGGGTGGCAGACGTTGGTCCCAAAACCGATCCCGACCGGTCCGCATTGCGGGGCCGGACGCCGGACCTCATCAGGCAGGTGATCATCCATAATGACGGAAATGAGTCTGTCAGATCATTCCAATAACAGGGCTTCTATGACCCGGGTTTCATACAGGGGGGTAAAAGCATCATAAGGGATGAAATACAGCCGGATATCCGAATTGGTTATGATGTCCCTTAATTGCGCGTAGAGCTGATCCTTTTCGCTCACAGCGTCAAAAACGCTTTTCCGTGCGGGGAGCAGATATTGATAATTCTGCCCGGGAACCGCGGGGGAAAGGGCATTCACCATTACCTCCGTACTCGTTATTACATTCAAAAGTTCTACCGCGAGGTCCTTTTTCTCTTCGCTGATATCCGCGTTAACGCCGGCATAATCCACAAAAAGAAGCGGGATATCTTTGTCGTCAGTCATTGAGAACAGCCGGACATCCATATTCTGTGCTGCATCTCCCATCCGGGCCATGGATTCGCTGACATTGATATAAGCCCGTCCGATCCCTTCCACAAATGCCTTCCCGCTGTTGAAGGGCTGGCTGCTGTCTTCCTGTATCCAGGACATCCGGGCAATTCCTGCCATATCCCGGATCATCGTCATCGAATCGACCGCTTCCGCGGAGAGATGGTCCGGATCGATCGGGAGAAGTTTCGCCCGGTCGACGGTTTGTTCCGCGTCGACCAGAGCCTGGAGATACATGATGTACGCGGCGGCTTCATCCGTGATATTGATCAGCAGGCCTTCATTTTCCGAGGGGATGGCTTCGTTCGGATCAGCTTTTCCTAATACCTGATAAAGCTCCGGTATGGAATCGATCTCCGCCATTTCTGTGTCATTTTTGCGGGTGAAGAGGAAATCCGAACAGAGCATTTGAGGGATCCCGTAGTACTTCCCGTCCGCGGCGGCGGCATCCAGCGCGAAATCAAACTGATCCTCCCTGTTTTCGATCTCATCCGCACTCAGCGGCAGCAGCCTGCCCTGTTTCAGAAACGGATCAAAGAAGATCGCGTCGAACACGAATACGTCCAGGCCCTCCGGTATTTCCCCTGTGTAACAATCCCAGTCAACAAATTCCAGCGGAACATCCGGATGGCGCGCGTTCCATTCGTTCCCGATCGCGGTATAGAAACGCTCCTGATCCGGTACCATTTCATAAAGGGAAACCCGAAGTGGGTCCGGTTCCTGCCCCGATACGGCCGGGCAGAAGATCAGAAAACACAATATTCAGGCTATCCACAGAATTCCCGGTTTCATAAGTTTTTTCACCCCTTTCTCTATAAAAACACTTCGTCTCCCGTTTACGAGATAAAATGCCTTTCCTTAACAAAATAAGTGCCTCAGATAGGAGTATACATTATGTTTAAAAAATTTGTCAAGTCACAATCATTGTATGCCTTGTACGGATCATATGGTTTGTTTGGATCGTATGGATCATATGGATTCAACCCCCATCCCGAATTCAAGGGCCAGGCACCTCCGACTCAGGTTTGAGTCTCCGCTGCCGGACCCACACGTCTGAATTCTGATCATACGGGGACGGTTACGCGTCAGCGGAACTGTCCCCTTTCCGGCCTCCTCATGTTTACCGCCGGCCATTAGTTGGCAGTTGATGGTTGGCAGTTGGTGGTTAATGCCCGGGGATCGGACAAAGACAGCCGGAAACTGTACCCGGACCCCTGTTTACCTTTTACTACTATAAGAGCTCAGTTTGTATTTGCCCTCCGCGTGCAAGATGGTATGCTTCGCAAGGTGCGGGAATGTGTGTTCGTGTGTTTGCAAAAGCTATTTCCCGCACCTGATTTCCGGGGGCTGTAAACCTGTCCCGTAAGGTACGGACTTCGTCCGGTCAGATTCGGGACAGGAGCTTCGCCCCCCATACCCCCGCTTAGGAAAGTATCAGGCTCTTTATAAGACTCACACACTTTCGGGGCGGTCACCTTTTACTTTTTACCTATTACCTTTTACTTTTCGCCGCTCCCGAATACATCTGAACTCTGAACTCTCAACTCTGAACTCTGTCTAAACCTCCGGTTGTTTTTTTCACGAAAGTATTGTAGAATTCAATAAAAAGCATGATGGATCCCATGTATAGAGCGGTCCCGGATCCGGGGGGGGAGATAATGAAAAAGATCATAACAGTTTTAATTCTGCTGCTGTCCATGACTTTTGCCATACAGCCGGCGATAGGCGGATATGGCACGTTCGAATATGTCGATATTTACGATGTGCCCGATTATGGAGACAACATAAAAATTGCCGGGCATATTCCCTCCGGCATGGACCGTGATCTTTCCGGCTATAGTGGTTTGGCCGAAATATATCAAACCCGTACGTATCCGTATTCGGCGGTCGCCCACATGTCGGTAAAAGCGGAATGCGGGGACTCCTGGAGAGGGACCGCGTTTATGGCCGGGAATAATGTTGTATTGACGGCAGGCCATAACCTTTATTGCCAAAGGCATCAGAAGTGGGCTGAGGAGATCACACTTTATTTCGGTTACAGAGACATGAATAATTATGCCTATAAATATTCCGGATCATGGAAAGGATACCTCGGCAGGCGGATGTCTTCGAATTATGACGGTTATGACCGGGACTATGACTGGGGATATCTGATCCTGGATTCCAATGTGGGTGACAGAACAGGCTGGTTCGGACTATCCGCACTCGATGATTCGCATCTGACATCAGAGAGATATTCCATTGCCGGGTATCCGGATACCGGATCGAAGCCAATGGTAATGAAATATGACACAGGGTATATCGCTTCCGTCGATAATTATGTACTGAATTATCCGTTCAGTACACTTCCGGGAGCCGGCGGAGCGCCGGTTTTTGACAGGGACGGTTTTGTTGTCGGGATCAATGTTTCATCTGATGCGGGCGTACGGATACGCAGACAGATGATCGACAAAATAAGAGAATACGGCGGAATATTAGGCGCTGACATGAATGCCCCCGGCTCGTGGCCTCAGCCCGGATTCCCGCCGCCTCCGGGTCCGTCTTCAAACATGAACTATTGCCCGGGCGCCGCGGGTCCGAGGCTGACTGTCGGTGAATATGCGTATGTATGCTCCTATGATGGCGTATGGCTGAAGGACAAACCCGGTTACGGAACACTGATCCATTACCTGTCCCCCAATACCAGGCTGAAAGTCCTCAGCGGCCCTGAATGTATTTTTTATGATGGTGTTGATTACAAAGGCGAGAGAGCCGGAGATCAGGAATACCATTACTATTGGTATGTCAGCGTTCCCGCTACAGGGGAAACCGGCTGGGTCCCCGAAGGCCAGGACCCGATCTGCTGGTATTATCTGTGCCCGATGTAGCTGTCAGTCGTTGGTCATTAGTTGATGGATGGTGACCGGGAACCGGGGAAAAGGTAAAAGGTAAAAGGTAAAAAGTAAAAGATTGGTATGGCCGGGGATCAGGGACCGGGGATCAGGATTCAGAACAAAAGGCGCCGCTTCGCGGCGTTTATTTTGTCCTGCTGTTCCCTCAACTGAACCCCTGCTCTGAACTCTGATCCCTGCTATATCTGAACTCGATAATTCGTCAATAGTCATTAGTCGTTAGTTGTTTGCTGGTAGTTTATTCCGCACTCATAATTCCGCATTTTTTCATCTCTCAACTCTAAACCCTAAATTCTGACGTGGACTGGGTCCGGAAGATCCTGGAATCCCGGCTGGCGGGTTCTTTTGTCGATAAACTGAAAGGGGTGCTTGAATCGGTGGGCGACGGCTCTGATATGAAGGATGTCGCCGGGCAGATCTATGATCTCTTCGCCCAGGGCATCGTGAAAAGCAAGACGCTCCCCGGCGATCCGGACCGGGACGGTTCTGAATGAGGGGTTGTTCCCTTCCCCGCGGGAATATGTGCAAGAGGGGGACTGTCCCGAAGGGGCTGTCCCCAAGTCTGCGTGAGTATGTGCAAGGGGGGGCTGTCCCCGGTATAGTCTGAGGGAGTATGTGCACGGGGGGACAGCCCCTTCGGGACAGTCCCCGGGGAGTTATTTTTCCTTTAATACGTTGGTGACGATTTTTTCGGTCTCTTTCATGACGGGGCCGTTGGGGGCGGTCACGGCTTCGACCATCCGAATATAATTGACCGGGAGCTGCTCGGCGTGGAAAAGCTGGAACATCCATTTGGTAATCAATCTGTTGAAACCCAGCAATATTGTCTCCTTATCCGATTTATTGATCGCGCGCTTCAGCCCGCGGATGATCATCGTCATTTCCTTCTTATGATTCTTAATGCAGTTTTCCGCGTCGCCGGCAAGCCATGCCGGCATTTCGTCATTTGCATCTTTATCCGGAAACTGCTGTTTAAACCGCTCTTTCATTCCGCCGAAGACAGTCTTCATGATCAGCATCTTATAGGTGCCCGCGGCGGAAGCGTTCGGATTGGTCATTCCCGCCATGGTGGGATCATCATCTTTTGTCTTCTCGAGCATATCGGACTGCACATTATCCTGCAGTTCTTTTTTCGCAAGGGAAAAGGTATAGTCAATATCCTGCTGGCTGTATTTTTCCTTTGTCATCATGTATCTGTGGGATCTCTCAAAATTCAGGGCAAGCTCATTGATCCGGAGGAAATTATTATATTCTTTGACCTCCGCGCCTCTGAGGCTTTTGTTGTGTTCTTTCGATTTCAATTCCTGAAATCTGGAGAATTGCTCCAGGGCTTTCTTCGGTGTTTTATAGACCTGGAGCCAGGCTTCATACTTGGAAGGTGACATCATGACCGCCTCTTCCCCATTGAGGGAAAGCGAGTAGGATTCACCGGAATAATTACTTAGGAGATTTCCGAGATCGCTGTCCCTGTCGCCGGTCACGTCTTTTTCTTCGGTTTGTGCATAGGCTGTGTCGATAACGTTGAGTCCATGATTCAGTATGTTGATGATCGGCAGAACTTTTGCCTGGACGCGCTTGTCATTCCGGTAATATCTGAATAACAGGGTATTCAGACTTTTGAGCCTGTCTGTCAGCATGGCACGGACTGTCATCAAATCAGACTGCTTGGACTTCTGCATAAAAAGGCCATGTTCCTGGTGGGGCAGTAATTTGAGCAGCTGCATGACTAAAGCTCCTCCGTCCAGCTGATTCATGATTCGCTTGAGCTCCGGCGTCATTCCATTATCCAGCAGTTTGTTCATGGGAGTAATTTGCTGGAGCGTGGACTTCAGATCCGATAACAGGGGGACCAGGTCCTGACATACCAGCGAGAAGTTGGCGTCATCAAGCGGTTTATTGACACCTTGAACGGGCTGGTGAATGCCGATCGTTCCCGACCCTCCTCCCTCCGCGCGCTTGAGATTCTCCGCTACGGCATTCGGGGAATCAGCTTCGGTCGAATGCGAAGACCATAAGCTCATGGAATCATGGTACCGTTCATACTCCTCTTTTGTGAGCATTTTGTTTCCGAAGTTCTGGTAGCTCAGGTCATCCTTGTCTTTTATTTTGGCAAACGCGTTTTCCATATCCGCCTTGGCGATCGGCGCCAGGGCAGCGGCGCCCATCATTTTGGTATCCGCTTTCCGCTGCAAATATACTTCATCTTTGGCAAAGACACTTGCCGCCCCTTTGATCTTCGCCACGTCCACGATCATCTCTTTGGCAAAAGTGGTGCAGTTCCGTGTGTACGCGTTATAACCGCCCCGGTCGGCGTAGCTTTCCGCTGCCCGCAGCACCTGGCTGATCTGTTTCGGTTTCGCGGGATAGCTGCGGCTGATATCGTAATGTCTGGCTTTTTCGTTCATCACCTGGCCGGGAATGGTGGCGTTGTTATAACTGGTGACCGCGAATGTTGACGTGGACGGCATACCGCCGCCCATATAATAACCGAAGCGCAGGTTATAACGCTGCCAGCGTTTTGACATGGCGTTGTAGCGGCTGAATTCGATGCCGATGCCGGAATGACCGGTAGACATGTCATTGGTAACGGTATATTTATCCGATCCCTGAGCGATGTAAACCGAAATGACCGGGTCGCGTGGTTTCGCTTTCCTGTCCTTGTCATCTCCCTCCGCGGCCTTTTCCGCGGTCGGCCAGGACCAGATCTCCGGAACGCGGCGGAAATCAGCCTGGACCTCATCTTCGCTTCCCTCTTCCTCTTCAAATTCCGCGCCGTCCCATCCGGGAATAAGATCGCGGTTTCTCCCTTCCTGGATCTTTCCGATTCCCGCCATGCGCCTCCAGGTCCCTTTGCCCGTACCGGGCGTTCCGGGCCTGAAAAATCCGTAGAGCGAACTGAAGACGGTGGCGATGGTTCCGAAGATCTTCCCGATGGTTTTTCCGGAATAGAAGGCCGCCGCGCTGACTAATTTTGAGAAGAAATTCTGCTTTCTCCGTGAGGGAAGCTTTTCGGCGGGGACCCTTTCGGTCGCATAATCCCAGCCCTGAACCGGTTCCAGAGATTCATCGATCTGCGTGAGGTCTTCATCTTTTTGGGGCGCGGCGGCATTTTTCGATGAGGATTTTTTTGAGGACTTTTTTCCCTTACGGCTCTTCTCTGAACGGGAGCTTTTGCTGCTGACGCTGCTGTCAAGGTCAGGCTCCTTTTTCAGATCTTCCTCAATGATCAGCGGAAGGTCCTCAATGATCGACTGCGCGTCCACCTCGTCCGGCTTTTCGTTTTCGGTCATACCCCTGATGGGCCGGTCCGGATCCTGGTTTCCCGCGTTTTCTTCGGCGGACACGGAAAGGTCATCCTCAACCGGAATGAGCGGGACATTAATTTGGTCGTTTTTCCTGCGCCTGCCCTTTTTGTGTTTCTTTAATTTATAATTGTGAAGGTCATTTTGATAATAATCAGTCAGTCCCTCCTGGCGGATGTCTTTCGGGACTTCCGGTTTGTTGTATTCATTTATGGTATCGTTGGCTACATGATTCGTATGATAATGTTCGAGTTCGTCTTCGATGATTTTCCCGGGACGCTCCTGCCCCAGCACATCGTTATTTGACTCATTGGAGATCAAATCGATCAGACCGCCGGTGATTTCCTGCGCAAGCGCCTCATTGCCGATCCCTCCGCCTCCCTCTTTCTTCTGAGGTTTCCGTCGGGGATTCCGGATATTTTGGTCTTGTGGTTTATTCTGACGAGGAAACATCTTTTTATATGATCCTTATAAAAATCGATCCGGCGCCGGCTGCAACTTATCTGTCATATCCCTCGGAAAAGGCCTGACAGCAAACTGCCGGTACAACGGGATGAATACGATCTTCCAAAACAACTGCTGAAATGATTATAAATCTTTTTTGTAATAAAAACATTAGGAATTTTTAATTCAGGAAGGGGACAGTCACGAACGTGGCTGTCCCCGAATGGGGCTGAACCGGGTCAGTCCCCGTGACCGGCGGCTCACACACGTCTGAACTCTCAACCCTCAATGCTGAAATCTGAGGTAGTACCGTTCCAGCGCTTCATCGCAGATGCGCAGGATCTCCGATTTATCCGATTCGGTGAGCTTTTTCCAGACGGTTTTATCCATTTCGACCAGTCCCAGCGTCCGGCTGTGGTGCATCATGTCCATGTCCTCAAAGCGCTTGAAGGGGTTGGAGAGGATCAGGCGTTCGATCTCTTTATCGGACAGTGGGGACGGATCATCTTCACAGGCGGCTGTCAGTTTCCGGGCGAAAATGGAATTCGCTTTCTCAACCACCAGCCCCTGTTTCAAACGCCCTTCGTAGTACGCCCGGAACCAGGCGGTGAGGTCACTGATCGCCGCCTGCCCGTCCTTGTCCGCGTGGGCGAAGAAAGCCTTCAGCAGCACCGGTTTGTAGGAATAACTCATGGTCATTTCCCGCACCATCTGCATGAACTGATCTTTCCGGTTGCTGTCATCGATCAGCTGCCAGCCGAATTTTTCAGCGGCAGCTGTCAGCGTTTCCTCTTTGAAATAATAAAACTTCCGGCTGTCGCTCATCGGGACTACCAGATCCGGGATCAGTTTCCCCTCACGGATATAGCGTTCGATGGTTTCCGACTGTACGTCCACCCGGCGGACGAACGCCATCTGTGAGATCATGCCGGCGGCCTCTTCCTGCCAGTTGAAGATGTCCACGGTCTCATAATCCAGCGCGTTGACCGGGTAATCGATAACAGCTTCCGGTTTGTCTCCTTTGCGGTACAGGTCCTCTTCGGCTTCCCGTTCCCCCTGCCGTCCGATCACCGTCTGCCCCGGCCGGTATTCTCCGACATGCATCAGGCGGTGAAGCGAATACGGCGCGTTGTACTGGCTGGCATTGTCGACGAAATCGAAGACCATCAGATGATCCTTTCCGTCGGCTTTCCGCATCCCCCGCCCGAGCTGCTGGGTATACAGCACCTTCGACATGGTCGGACGTGCCATGAAGAGCACTTCCGTCTCCGGACAGTCCCAGCCCTCGTTCAGCAAATCGCAGGCACAGAGTACCTTTACCGAACCTTCGGCGAATTTCGCCAGCATTTCCTTCCGTTCAGCCGGCTTCATGCTGCCGGAAACGGCGGACGCGGCGATCCCGGCGTCCCGGAAGAGACCGGCGATGTGCTCCGCGTGTTTTACCGACGCGCAGAAAACGACGGTGCGCTTGTCCTTCACAAAATCCAGCCAGGTGCTGACGATCAGCCGGTTCCGCTCGGTCACACAGATCACGGTATCCAGTTCACGGATGTTGTACTGGACGCTGTTGAAGCGCACCTTCGTCATATCGATGTTGGTGCGGATGCGGATGCAGCGGACGGGGACCAGCGCGCCGATCTCCACGGCGGTCTTTATGTCCAGCTTGTGGGTGGTGTTTTTGAATATCTCGAGGATATTGATATCGTCGGATCGTTCCGGTGTCGCGGTCAGGCCGAGGGTGAATTTCGGTTTGAAATAAGCAAGGACTTTCTGATAAGTCTCCGCCGATGCGTGATGGGCTTCGTCGATAATGATATAGTCAAAGGCATCGTCCCGGAACAGTTCCAGATTCAGGGCGATGCTCTGGATGCTCCCGCAGATCACATGGGATTCCGTGTCCCGGATCCCTTCGGAGAACTGCCCGACAGTCACCTCCGGCCACAGCTGCCGGGAAGTTTTGAGCGCCTGATCTATCAGTTCCATACGATGGGCGGCGAACAGCGTCCT
>DAIMGK010000187.1:7376-9368 GCA_036723985.1 Flexilinea sp. | reverse complement strand
TGTACCCCGGGTGGGACTCGAACCCACAACCTAAGCGTTAGGAGTGCTTTGCTCTGTCCAATTGAGCCACCAGGGCATTTATGATCCATATTATACCATCCTTTTGGAAAACAAAAAGTGAGAAGTAAGAAATGATGAACCGGGGTAATATTACTATTCACGGGACATTCAAAACTGCCCCCCGGCTGCTCCTTTATTCCTGCTATGTGAGCCCTTTTTCATTTATAATGTTATTTATAAAACTGTCAAAGCTATTATTTATTGAGGTATTTCATGAGTGAAAAACAAATTGTTGAATGCAAAGTGCTGATCATCGGGTCGGGGCCTGCGGGATTGAGCGCTGCGATCTATGCCGGACGGGCAGGGCTGAAACCTGTTGTCATCAGCGGGGATACCATCGGCGGGCAGGCTTCGCTGACGGCTGATATTGAAAATTATCCCGGCTTCGTTGATTCCGTCAGCGGCAGTGAGCTGATGGACAAGTTCCGGCAGCAGGCGGAAAAATTCGGCGCTGAGGTCGTCTCGGATGTGGTATCAAAAGTCGATTTCAGCGGAACACCGCTGACCGTCGAAACCGGTTTTACGACATACTACTGTGAGCGTGTCATCATCGCCGCCGGATCGGTGCATCTCCCGATGAACGTCCCGGGCGAAAAGGAATTTACGGGCAAAGGCGTATCCTATTGCGCGACCTGCGACGGCTTCTTCTACAGGAAGAAAAACGTGGCTGTGGTCGGCGGCGGCAACTCCGCCGTGGAAGAGGCGGATTTCCTTACCAGATTCGCCGCGTCCGTCACGATCATCCACCGCCGTGACGCGCTGCGGGCGGATAAGATCGTACAGGATAAGGCTTTTGCCAATCCGAAGATCCGGTTCTGCTGGAATTCCGTGGTGACGGAAGTGGTGGGAGAAGAAAAGGTTACCGGTCTGAAGCTCAAAAATGTGAAAACCGGTGAGGAAAGCCTGATGCCTATCGACGGCGTTTTCGTCTTTGTGGGGACCAAAACCGTTACAGACCTGTTCGAAGGCCAGCTGGAGATCGAGAACAACACGATCAAGGTTGGACCGGATATGCAGACTTCAGTTCCCAATGTGTACGCCGCCGGGGAGTCTGTAGACAGCCGGTACCGCCAGGTAATTGTCTCCGCCGCCCTCGGCGCCCAGGCAGGGATCTCTGTCTCCAAAACCTTTTGACCAGAGTTCAGAGTTCAGATGTGGGAGAGTCACCGCAGATTCAGAAATGAGTCGAAGGTGACTCTCCCTTTTAACCATAGTTCAGAGTTTAGAGGATAGATGTGGGACTTCACCCTTTTTTCATCGAGCGCTTCTCCGGGTGACAGTTCCGCTGACGCGTAACCGTCCCCGTATAAAACAGCTGTCTTCCCCGTTTTATATCTGAACTCTAAACTCTGAACTCTGTTTAAAAAAGTTTCAGGTCTTCTGAGAGAGGGCGGAAGGACATACGGTGGAGCGGACACGGACCGAAATCGCGGATCGCCTGCTGATGCTGTTTCGTCCCGTAACCCTTGTGTTTCTCAAAGCCATACTGCGGATAAAGCGCAGCCGCTGTCTCAGTCATCCAACGGTCCCGGGTCACCTTGGCAAGGATCGAGGCACAGGCAATGCTGAGTGAGATCATGTCGCCGTGTTTGATCCCCGTCTGCGGCGTCGTCACATCATGCAGCCGCACAAAATCGATCAGCAGATGATCCGGCTGCATTCCAAGGCCCGCGATCGCCCGTTTCATGGCGTTTTTCGTGGCATTCAGGATCCCGACACGGTCGATCTCCCGGTTATCCGCTTCCCCGACCGCCCATGCCGCCGCGGTTCCGGTAACAGCATCGAACATGCTTTCCCGTTCCGCGGGAGTCATCAGCTTGCTGTCGCGGACTCCGTCGAGAATGTCAAGTACAGCCGGATCAGGAGGAAGGATCACCGCGCCTGCCATTACAGGTCCGGCCCAGCAGCCCCGCCCGGCTTCATCGATCCCCG
>DAIMGK010000187.1:0-7276 GCA_036723985.1 Flexilinea sp. | reverse complement strand
AGTACCTTCTGAATCGTTACCCTGTCTGTAAAAATCGAAGGCGCATATGCGCCTTCAAAAAATAATTATCTGTTGGCCGTTTGAAGTCCCAAACGGTATGAACTGATCAAAATTATTCTTTATATAATCCGGCCCGGTAATTTTTCCGGATGGACAGCAGTTCACGGAACATTTTGATCGAATCCTGCAGCACGTTGATCTTGCTGTTGCCGTCATAGTACCATTGTACGGGAACTTCTATGATCTTGTATCCGAAATGCTGAGCAAGGAAAAGGACTTCCGCGTCAAATGCCCAGCCGTCGATCCGCTGTAAACGGAACAGCTTCTCAGCGGCTTCCGCGGAAAAGCTTTTGAAGCCGCACTGCGTATCATGGATCCCGGGCACCGCAAGGATACGTACGATCAAATTAAAGACCCTTCCGGTGAAATGCCGGTTCGGCGGTTCATTGTAGCGGACAGCGCCCGGAACTTCACGGGAGCCGATAGCCACCTGATAACCTTCCAGCGCGGGAGGAATAAAATGATCCACCTCGCCGATCGGCATAGAGAAATCCACATCGGCGAACATCCGGTATTTTCCCCGGGCTTCCAGCATTCCCCGCCGCACGGCATTGCCCTTGCCGGGCTTCTTTTCCTGCAGCACCCTCAGCCACGGGTATTTTTCAGCATATGCACAGCCGATCTCATAAGTCCGGTCGCTGCTGCCGTTCTCTACCAGGATCACTTCGATGGGGTCCGAATGGGAAGCGACGAAACCCGCGACTTTTTCCATACAGTCGTCAAGCCGTTTTTCCTCGTTGTAAGCGGGCAAAATCAGTGAAAGCAAATAATCCTGAGTCTTTTCCATACTCTTATAATATTACCATAAAAAAGTCATTCGTTATTAGTCATTACTGTGGATTTTTAAAATCCATTTATTTATTGTGGTGCCTTTTCAGGCATGTTGGGTTAGTCATTAGTTGTCTGTTGTCAAATGGCAGATACACTATGTATTTCGAGTATTAGATCCTTTCAGGAATAATAACGGAATCCTAAAACATAACGGAAACCAACGGATCCTGTTTCATGAAATCATTCTTTACTCGTAAACATTGCCTCGCAATAAAGCGCTGACACTCCATTTTTCTCAGAACATCAGGTTTTGTCTTTTCCCTCAGATCATCACAAAAATAAGGTATTTTTTTTATTTCAAATGAGATTTAAAAACTCCCGGGGATGATAAACAGTCAGTGCTGAATTTTTGTAATCATCGGTATTTCGTGTGCATCGCTGAAAAAAGGTTTGCGTTTTTGCAGCAGATCATTAATGATGCAGGTATCAATGAGCGCTTTCATATCTGATCCATTCTTTCATCTCTGGCTTCCTCCAAAGTGATCGTATCAGGAATGATCCCGACAAGAGATTCAGCGATCTTCAAACGATCTTCAAACGGATCTGTCAATTTGGCAATTTTTTTCCGTTTCGTGTTATATAAATATCCTCTGTTGCTGATAAGAGCAAATATTTACTGAGATTTTCCTTCAGTTCAGTTGCAGTAATGTACATAAACGTTCCTTCTTTCGTACATTATTTTTTTACCATAATTGTACGAAATATTTTTCGTTAAAAAATTACGGCAAGATGACAATCCCCGTTGAACTGTCCCGGAATAATGAAAGCCCCCTGGTACAATCCCCGGGCGTCTTTCCTCTCGAGCGTGAGCCAACTCCGCAAGTTGCGGACTTCGTCCGATTTGGATTCGGAGTCGGAGCTTCGCCTCCGTGAAAAATGCTCGATGAAAAAGGGGACGGCTCCATCCTTCGGATCGCAAGAATTCCCGTCAGCGGGTCCTGTATAGTTACAACATTGTTCATTTTTCGGGGGACGGTCAAACCGGATGGGGGACACCACACTTCACAAAAAAATGTTTTTCCCTTTCATTAACGAGAAGGACGGTTCCCTTCGGCTGATAACCGGGGGGCAGTTTCCTGCGGAAACCGCCCTCGCCTGAGGGAACCGTCCTTCTGATAAGCTCAGGAATAATTATTTGAAATAGATCTTTGAAAGGTCGATGACGAACATCGGGTAGGACACGTATCCGTCCAGCTTATTACTGATGACCGTCAGTTCATTGGGATCCATCAGGTAGACATTCGCCGCCTCATCGGAAAGGATCTTCTCGGCCTGTTTGTACAGTTCGGTCTGTTCGGCCTCATCCGTGGCAGTGAAGGCTGCCTGCAGGACCCGGTCATATTCAGGATCATTGAAGTTGATCATATTCTTGCCGTTCGTCGAGATCCAGCGTTCCAGCAGGGCGCGGGCAGTCAGGAAACTGGCGTCGAAACCGACCACCGTAGCCTCGAAATTCCGTCCCTGATATACGTCGCTCAGCCAGGTTGCCCATTCCACCAGGTTGATCTTCGCGTCGATGCCGACAGCTTTCAGTTCTTCAGCCAGTACCTGCGCGCAGTTGACATGAACGGCGTAGTTGGAAGGGACTGTAATGGTAAGCGGGAATCCGTTCGGATAACCGGCTTCCGCGAGCAGGGCTTTGGCTTTCGCGGGGTCATAGGGATAAGCCTCCGCCAGCTCCGGCATAAAGTATTTTCCGAAAGCCGGATAAATGCTGCTGCCGAGGGGTGTTCCGAGTCCGTCATTGGTGAAGATCATAACTTCTTCAAGATTGACCGCGTAATTCAGCGCCCGGCGCACACGAACGTCATCCAGCGGTTTCACGGCATTATTCAGGTACATGGCCTGAACGATATTGGAAGGAGATTCGACCAATACGTAATCCTTTCCGATATCCTGGACGTCGGAAGAGACACGGTGAACGCTCATATCCACGGAACCGCTGCGCAGAGCCATCACGAGGGCATCAATGTTTTCGATAATGCGGAAGGTGACTTTATCCAGGTAAGCCGGTTCTCCCCAGTAATCCTCAAACTTTTCCAGCACAATGTTTTCCTGCACAACATGGGACTTGAATTTATACGGACCTGTCCCGACGGGGAAGGTATCCTGTCCTGCATAATCATGAGGAATGATCGCTGTATTAAGGTAGGCAAGGTATTCCAGATTCGGTTCGGACAGCTTCACCTCGACGGTCATATCATCCACGGCGGTCACAGATTCGATAGCACTGAACACTGCCAGAAGCGGCGTTCCCGTATCCACGCCGCGGAGGCGGTCAAGCGTATAAACCACATCCGCCGCAGTGAAATCACTGCCGTTGTGGAATTTCACACCGGAGCGGAGATGGAAGGTAAATAATGTTCCGTCTTCAGAGATATCATAACTTTCAGCCAAAGCCGGGACGAAATTCCCATCCGGGTCCGCCTTGACAAGCCCTTCAAAAATGTTGAAAAAGATCTCCCGTTTTCCCGCGGAGGTCGCGATATGCGGGTCAAGGCTCTTATCCAGATCCTGAGAGATAGCGATGGTAATGCTGCCGCCCGTCTTCGGCTCACTCTGTGCGGACACAACGCTCAATACACCGGCCATCAGCATAAGGCTGACAAACAAACCAAGTAAAAACCATTTCTTCATCTTTTATTCTCCCTTGTCATTTTTATAACAGGTTTCAGGTGTCAGGTCTCAGCAATCATAAGAGGATCTTCTGCCAAAGTAAAAAACCATGCTGTCTCTAAGCAGCTGTTTCTCCCCAGAGTCCTGACCATCTATTATTTATACCCCATATTTCTGTCAATAGTTTCCATACCCCGCAAATGATTAACATAATTCTGATTCATGAGATCATTATTCAGACTTCCGGAAACTTTACTATCCCGGATCTTCGTGTTAATATTCGGACAGAAAAGTATGGACAGACCCATAATGGTCAGTCCCTTCGCTTCGGCGGGCAAAAAATCGGGGACAGTTCCGAACAGAAACTTTTTTGACCGGAATTATATAATTCCAATTTCTGAAAAATCTGAGCCCTGACTCCAAGGGACAGTCACCTCCGACTCAATACTGAGTCCGCGGTGCCAGCCCGCACATCTGAACTCTATTCTTTAGCTTTTCTCGTCGATCTTCAGCCGCAGCTGCCGCAGCAGGTTCTCATCATTGCGCCAGTTCTTCATCACTTTGACCCGCAGTTCCAGATAGATCTTCCGGTCTGTCACCCGTTCGATCTCACGCCTGGCGTCCTGGCCAATCTTTTTGATCATTTCGCCGCCCTTCCCAATCACGATCCCCTTATGGGATTCCCGGTCCAGCAGCAGCGTGGCGTTGATATAGGAATTTGTTTCCGAACGATCCTTGTACTCCTCGATACGGACAGCGATCGCATGCGGGATCTCATCAGAAAGATTGCGAAGAAGCGCCTCCCGGATCAGGTCCGCGGCGATATCCCGTTCATACAGATCCGTGATCTGATCCGGATCATAATAAGCGGGTCCCTCCGGCATACGGGATTTCAGCTCCGCGAGCAGTTCAGGGATCCCGGCGCCGCTCCGGCAGGAGATCGCCATGCGTTTGGCGTCCGGCATCAGTTTCTTGTAGAAATTTTCATTCTCCGCCAGCTGATTCGGGTTGACCAGATCGGCCTTGTTCAGCGCCATGATCACTTTGTCACCGGCAGCACCCGCACGGATCCGTTCCGCGGCAATTTCATCCTCCGTGTTCGGTTTCACGGAAACATCCACGATCCACAGCACACAGTCCGAGTCGCTGATGGTTCCCACCGCCGATTCATTCATAGCCTCGCCAAGCTTTGAAAGCGGTTTATGAATACCGGGCGTATCCATAAAGATCAGCTGCGAATCCTCGTCCGTGAGGATCCCCAGCTGCACCCGCTGGGTCGTTTGCGGGCGGGGCGAGACCGCCGCGATCTTCTGCCCCAGAAGCAGATTGATCAGAGACGATTTGCCGACATTCGGCCGGCCCACCACACAGATAAAGCCGGATCGAAATTTGTTATCTTCCATTTTCCTCCATGATCAGCTGCCTTTTTCGATCAAAGCCAGCTTCTTTTTACGTGTAAATGATTTGATCTGCAGCTCGCGGCGAAGCGCTTCGCTTTTTGAGCCCGCATATTCGGAATAAACCAGCTCGACCGGACAGCGGGACGCGGTATAGGCACCGCCTTTCCCTTTGTTGTGGACCGCGATCCGTTTTTCCAGGTTATTCGTGATCCCGGTATAAAGCGTGTTATCCCGGCAGCGGACAATGTAGCAGTAATAAGGGGCTTTTTCTTCTTTCGTATCCGTAGAAATCCTCCGGTGGGACACCGAGAAACGTCCCCACTGTCCCAAATTTTATCCTCCCACGAGAATTCGGTAAAGGGAATAACTGAGGCCGTTAATGGCATTCTCTACAAAAGTCACATTAAGGTAAGGCAATACGAAGAAACAGAGCATGAGGATCTGGGTCCCATGGGACTGGATACGCATCCAGGTGTTCCGGAAAGAATCCGGGATGAAATAACCGGCGACCTTTTCGCCGTCCAGTGGAGAGAGCGGGACCAGGTTAAAGACCATCAGACTGAGGTTCGTCCAGATAAACTGCTGCAGAAAATAAACAGGGCGCGGCATCCAGCTCAGGCCGAATGGCTGCGAATTGTTTACCACCCCGGAGCGCAGGATCACCGCGCCAAGCAGCGCCAGCAGCAGATTGGCAAACGGACCGGCTGCGGCAACCAGCATCATCCCGGCTTTGTTTTTCCGTGTGACGGCATTCGGATTCACACGGACCGGCTTCGCCCAGCCAAACCCGGCGGTGATCAGCAGCAGGCATCCCCAGGGATCCAGGTGCTTCAGCGGATTCAGCGTCAGTCTTCCGTCACGGCGCGGGGTGTTATCTCCCAGCCGCACGGCTGTCAGCGCATGGGAGAATTCATGGCAGGTAAAGGCGATCACAAGAGTGATCACACGGCAAATGATCAAAGGAGTATTCAGGTTCATCATGGCTATTATTATACTTTATCTCAGAGACAGAGATCCGGGAAAAGGGAAAAGGGAATAGTGTACAGGACAAGGATCTATAACCATCAGCCACCGGCTGATAACTATTGACTAAACACTAACGGCTAATAACTATTGACTATTGACTAATAACTAATATATCTCAAACATTTTGCGGATGGCGGGGATGTCATGGGTCTTGGTAAGGGCGAGCATCAGAAGGATACGGGCTTTCTGCGGGTTCAGGGTATCGCCGGAAAACACATTTGCCGGGACACCGTCGTGCAGCGTCACGATCCCGTCATGGATGCGGGAGGTGATGACGATCGGCTTGCCGCAATTTTCCAGCGCGCGGACTTCCTCCTCCCACAACAGGCTCATTTCCCCATTGCCCGCGCCGGCAATGATCAACCCATCGGACTTTTCCATTTGAAAGCGCAGGATCTCCGGATCGGCATCCACATGGAAATAGGCAATGGATACTTTCGGCAGGGTTTCAATTTCCCGGATGTCGAATTCCGTATCCACAGTATGCTTTTTCACAAGAGCGTTGTAAAAGTAAGGCCGGGTATCCCGGATATACCCCAGACAGCCGAAATCATCCGACGAAAAAGCATCCACATGAAACGTGCTGCCTTTCTGTACATCCCTCGCGCTGTAAATAGCGTCCGAAAACACAGCCAGGACCCCTTTGCCGTAAGCTTCGGGACTGGAAGCCAGCGCTACAGCCTGATACAGGTTGAAAGGACCATCGGGACTGAGTGCTGTCGCCGGACGCATGGCGCCGGTGATCACGACGGGTTTTCTGGTTTTGATGGTCAGGTTCAGGAAAAATGCCGTCTCCTCCAGCGTGTCGGTTCCATGAGTAATGACAAAGCCGGCGATATCGGTCCGCTGCGACAGTTCATTGATGCGCCGTGCCAGCGTCATCCAGTCATCCTGGGTGATATCATCGCTGTTGACGTTGGCGATCTGTTCTCCGACCAGCCATGCCAGATTTTTCAATCCCGGGACACCGGTGATCAGCGCGTCAATATCCATGCCGCCGCTGAAATAGCCGGTGGTCAGTCCAGGCTGGCCGACCCCCGCGATCGTTCCTCCTGTCCCGAGGATCACCACTTTCCGCAATTCAGCACGATCATTCATATCCGTCTCCTGTTTTTTTGTTGTATAATAGCAGCTATTCAGGACCACTTTTCGCGGGGGCGGTTCCACTGACTCAGTTTCACGAGTCAGGCACCTCCGGCACTGAATAACAGTTACAATTACATAATAATTATACTAAAAGACGAAACCCTTACGTCAGCTTCGTTCTGCTGAGAATTGCTGCATATACAGGGAAACGCTGATTAATAACCATTTTTCGAACACTCAATAGCGGATAATTGCAT
>DAIMGK010000186.1:0-9379 GCA_036723985.1 Flexilinea sp. | reverse complement strand
TTTTTTTGTGAAAAAACCGGGGACTGTACCCGAAGGGGACTGTACCCTCTCGAGCGTGATTCTTCTGCGGGCCGGGATTTCGTGTCCGAGAGGATCCCGGGGGGCTCCCTCTTGAGCGAGATTCCCCCGAACCGGGATTTCGTGTCCAGGGGTACAGTCCCCTTCGGGTACAGTCCCCGGGGGCCCCGGGGGCCGCGGGGTGCCGGAATTGGTCATACGTTACATTAATCAGTGTTTTCCTATGAAATTCCTACGGTTTTTGAAAAGGGCTGCGGTTTTGGTTTGACTTTTTTACCTCATAAGGCTATAATTAGGGACGATTTTATATTCAGGAGGATTTGGGGCAGGGAATACCGGACAGCGGTTCGCGGCATATATATTATATTAATGTAAGCGGCATGCTGAAGGTATCCGTTTCCCAAAACCACCGGATCAATGAACAATCACGGGCTGATAAGCCGGTGAAAATTTATAAGGAGTTAGAAATGAAAAAACTCATCGCTCTTGTATTGGTCATGCTCATGGTCATCGCGAACGCTGCCATGGCACAGTCTGACGAACTGATCGCCGCCGCTAAGGAAGAAGGCGAACTGGTTGTTTACGGTTCCTGCGAGGAAGAATACCTTGCCGCCGTTACCCAGCATTTCCAGGAACTCTACGGGATCAAGACGACCTACCAGCGTCTGTCCACCGGTGAAGTCCAGGCGAAAATCGAAGAAGAAAACGGCAATCCTTCCGCTGACGTTTGGTTCGGCGGCACGACTGATCCGTACAACGTGGTCGCTTCCGAAGGCCTGCTGGAAGCAGTCGAACCGGCAAACGCCGCTCACCTGACCAGCCCGATGTACCGCCATCCGGATGGTTACTGGTTCGGTATTTACAAGGGTATCCTCGGCTTCATGGTCAACCAGGAAGAAATGGACCGCATGGGCCTCGAAAATCCGCAGGACTGGGCTGATCTGCTGAAACCCGAATACAAAAACCTGATCTGGCTGTCCAACTACAACACCGCCGGCACCGCGAAACTGGTCATCAACACCATGATCCAGAAATACGGCCACGATGAAGGCATCCAGTACCTTGTCGACCTGGACAAGAACATCGAAGTCTACACCAAGTCCGGCTCCGGCCCGTCCAAGAACGTCGGCACCGGCGAATGTGTCATCGGTATCGGCTTCCTGCATGACGGCATCACCCAGATCCTGGATAACGGCTATGACAACATCACCCTGATCATCCCGTCCTCCGGCACTTCCTTCGAAATCGGCGCGACCGCCATGTTCAAGGGCGCTGCCCACCCGAATGCCGCGAAACTGTGGCTGGAATATGCCCTGTCTCCGGAATGTGTTGAACTGGGCGCCGACAACGGTTCCTATCAGTTCCTTGTCCTGGACAACGCGAAACAGCCGCAGGCCGCCTATGACTTCGGCCTCGATCCGGAAAATGTCATGGATTATGACTTCGCGGATGCTACCGCCAATATTAAGACCTACGTCAGTGAGGTCATGGAAGCTCTTGCGAACTCCGGCGCTGACACCGGCGACGGCCGCTTCCAGACAAACTAATCGAATCATCAATATTGAGGATGGCGGGAGACCGCCATCCTCATTTGGATAAACTAAAAAAATGAAGAATGAATAATGAGGAAACAGTAAGTTCTTTTTATTCAGATTCTTCATTTTTCATTATTCTTTCTTCATTATTCATTCTTCATTAAATTATTATGAAAGGGGGGGATCGTTTATGGCAAAAACAAAACAGGGCGCTGAGCTTGACAGAAAAAAACTCTTCGGTGACCCGATCATGGTCACGACCATTGTTGTGCTGATCGCTTTTCTGACTTTATTCATTCTCTATCCGCTGGCGATCCTTTTGGTGGATAGTTTTGTAGGCGACGGAGGCTTTTCATTTTCCGTTTTCAAACGGATCTTTGAAATGCCGAACTTCCGTAGAGCCATTACCAATACACTGAAAGTTGGTTTTGTTGTCGGTATTATCTCGGCATTTGTCGGTTTGCTGTTTGCTTATGTGGAAGTCTACGTCCGGCTGAATAAGATTGTCGGCGGACTGTTCAAAGTCGTTTCCATGCTGCCCGTGGTTTCACCGCCGTTCGTGCTTTCGCTTTCCATGATCATGCTGTTCGGGAAGGCGGGGATCATCACCAGGTATCTGCTGGGTATTTATGACAACAGTGTGTACGGGTACTGGGGCATCGTGATCGTACAGACACTGACATTTTTCCCGGTCTGTTATATGATGCTGAAAGGCCTGCTGAAGAACATCGATCCCTCACTGGAAGAGGCTGCCCGGGATATGGGCGCGGGACGCTGGAAAGTATTCATGGATGTAACGCTTCCGCTGATGCTCCCCGGCCTCGGCAATGCCTTCCTGGTGACCTTCATCGAGTCCATCGCGGACTTCGCGAACCCGATGTTGATCGGCGGTTCCTATGATACTCTGGCCACCACCATCTACCTGCAGATCACCGGCGCGTACGATAAAGCCGGTGCGGCTGCCATGGCTGTGGTTCTGCTGTGCATCACCCTGGTGATGTTCGCTGTCCAGAAATATTATCTCGAAGCCAAGACCGCGGCGACCCTTACAGGGAAAGCTTCCCGCGGCCGTATGCTGATGGAAGACAAGAGCGTCAAGGTCCCGCTCACGGTCCTCTGCACGCTGGTGGCGGTCTTCGTTATCGCGATGTACATCTGTGTACCCATCGGCGCCTGCTTCCCGACCTGGGGCCGCAAATTCTTCCCGCTCACCGGGAAATGGTTCCAGCTGGTCTTTACCCGTTATAAGGGCTTCAAAGCTTTCAAGGACTCCTTTGTGCTGTCCCTGATCGCCTCACCGATCACCGCCCTGCTTTCCATGATCATCTCTTACCTGGTGGTCAAGCGGAACTTCAAATCCAAAGGCTTCATCGAAGCAGTCTCCATGCTGGCGATGGCTGTCCCGGGTACGGTGCTCGGCGTCGGTTATATCCGCGGCTATTCCGGCGGTATTTTCCATACGGGTCTCCTGCAGGGGCTGTACGGTACCGGCGCGATCCTGGTGATCGTGTTCATCGTCCGTTCCCTGCCGACAGGCACCCGTTCCGGTATTTCCGCCCTGCGGCAGATCGATAAATCCATTGAAGAATCTGCCTACGATATGGGCGCGGACAGCTTTAAAGTCTTTATGACCGTCACACTTCCGCTGATCAAGGATTCCTTCCTCTCCGGCCTGGTGACGGCATTCGTCCGCAGTATTACGGCGATCTCCGCGATCATCCTGCTGGTCACACCGCAGTTCCTGCTGATCACGGTCCAGATCAATGAATTCGCTGAAAAAGGCTCCTACAGCCTGGCATGTGCTTTCGCAACAATACTGATCATCATCACTTACGGTGCCGTTTTGCTGATGAATCTGTTCATGAAATATTTCGGCACCAGCAGACAAATCAAGGAGGACTGAGTCATGGGTAAAGTTAAAAAGGGCGTAACCCTGGATCATATTTCAAAAATTTATCAGGATCCGAAAACGGGCAAAGATTTTTATGCGGTAAAGGACACTTCCCTGGAGATCGAACCGGGATCATTTGTTACACTGCTCGGTCCTTCCGGCTGCGGTAAAACCACGACACTGCGTATGATCGCGGGTTTTGAAAGTCCGGATGAGGGCGAGATCTATATCGGGGATGAGGCGATCAATGAACTGACCCCGAACAAACGCGATACCGCCATGGTATTCCAGAGCTATGCGCTGCTGCCGCATTACAACGTGTTTGACAATGTGGCGTATGGGCTGAAGCTGCGGAAAGTCCCGAAGGATGAGATCAAACGCCGTGTCCTGGGCATGCTGAAACTGGTGGGCCTGGAAGGGATGGAAGGCCGTATGACCAACCAGCTTTCCGGCGGTCAGCAGCAGCGTGTCGCGCTGGCCCGTGCGCTGGTGATCGAACCGTCCGTTCTGCTCTTTGATGAACCGCTTTCCAACCTGGACGCGAAACTCCGCGTGACCATGCGCACCGAGATCCGCCGCATCCAGCAGGAGGTCGGGATCACCGCCATCTACGTGACCCATGACCAGTCCGAAGCCATGGCGCTCTCCGACAAGATCATCATCATGGAAAAGGGTGTGGTCGCCCAGATGGGGACACCGCAGGAGATCTACTACCATCCGACCAGCGAGTTCGTCGCTGACTTCATCGGCGAAGCGAACTTCCTGCGCGGTGAGCTGGTTTCCAAAGACGGAAATTATGTCATCCTGAACATCGAAGGCAATAAGGTGAAGGTACCTGCCATCCCGAACATGGAAAACGGAAAGACTTATACCGTCGTGCTGCGTCCGGAAGCCGCCGCGCTGGCCGATCAGGGCGGACTGCCCTGCCGCGTGGTCCTGTCCTGCTTCATGGGTTCCTATCAGAATTACCATGTGATGGTGGGCAATACCCTGGTGAAGCTGGAAGAGCATAACCCGAAGAACAAACGCATCTATGAAGTCGGTGAGGAATGCTGCCTGGTGTTCGAAGCCGATTCCGTGCATGTGCTCTGATCTCAGCTTCAGAGTATAGATAAAAGTTATCAGAAGGCCGCAGCGCGGCCTTCTGTTTTTGTATACGAAAACCCCGCCATTATGGCGGGGTTCCGGAAAGCTTTCGCGGTGAGACAGTTAAAAAAACTCCCGGTGCAGCACGACCTGCCGGTCATGCAAAAAAACACCGGGAGAACATCAAATGGCACAGCCAGATAATGACAACAATACTTTAGCACAAACAACGTGGAATTGCAAGTACAACATAGTGTTTGCCCAAAAATTAACGAAGGCACCTCGAGTCGGCAGTGGCTTACCCCGGCTGATGGGTGATCATAACATGACATTTATCATGTGAATAAGATAAACAATTCAGCGGTAAAAAAAGGAAAGGATTTCCATTATAATAGAAAAAGGTAAAGTGACGGGAATGGAAAACCGATCCTTATGTTGTTATCACAGTACATGATCATTGACATCCCGTACAGCCTGCGATACGCTGTTAAAGTTCAGAACAGCAGCGCATAAATTTTTATTTGATCAGATTTGTAAACCATACTTCTGTTGGATATATAAGCGGAATTTATTTATGGTTCTGATTTTGGATCTCATATGGAAGAAAAAAAGGGAGATGCCGCTCGATCGGGGGTATGGACAGTGAAGATTCAGGTCCGCATAAAAACAGGCGCAGCCGAAGACCGGTAGCGCGTCATAATTCAGTGTGCCGTCTGTTTTTTGGAAGACCACTGAGATCCTGCGCAGGCGGAAGCGTTTGATGTTATTGCTGACCCGGAAAAGGGTCTGCGGAGTTTCTGATTTCAGGGAGGCTTGGAATGGATAAGGTGAAAAAACTGTTGTTTGTGATCTTTACATTACTGTTGGTTTTGAATTTTCAAAGTGTACTGGCTGACGGGATCACGTTTGAAATATACCAAAACGCGCAGGGGCTGTCTGTGGCGAGAATTACGGGGTATTCCGGATCTGTCCAGAACCTGATAATTCCGGATGCCGTAGTCAGGGGTAATTATGAATATCCGGTTGTTTCCATCGGCGAAAACGCGTTCAGGGAACGGACCGATATCAAGGTTGTCAATTTACCCGATACGGTGACTGAGATCGGAAATTTAGCATTCGCATACTCTGCCTCTCTTGAACGTGTGCGTTTCTCCGCGTCGCTGACATCGATCGGCCCCTCTGCATTTTCTAACTGTTCCTCACTGGAGTCCGTGGATCTTCCCGACAGTCTGACCACGATCGGAAGTCATTCTTTTTATAACTGTACCTCATTGGAGGAAGTCAGCTTGCCTGATCACCTGACGGAGATCGGAACATCAGTATTTTACAATTGTTCCTCGCTGGGGGCCCTGGATTTTCCCGACACATTGACCACGATCGGAATAAGCGCGTTTACCTATTGTGAATCGCTGGAAACATTGGATTTTCCGGAAACCCTGACAGAGATCGGAGAAAGAGCTTTCTACGGATGCACTTCGCTGAGTGAGGTCAACCTTCCGGATTCTCTTCAGAGGTTGGATGGAAACGCTTTCAGCCGATGCGATGCGCTGACATCCATTGATATCCCCGCAAATATTCAGACTGCAAACTACAGTAAAACCGGTATTGATTCCGGCAATGGTCCGTTCAGCTCCTGCGCAAACCTGACAGATATCACCTTCCGGGCGGGGATCCAAAAGATTCCGGCACACCTTTTCAGAAAAATGTCTGCACTCACAACGATAACCATCCCGGGTACGGTGACTGAGATCGGAGATTATGCATTTTATGATTGCGGTTCTCTTAGGCATGTTGACTTTCCCGGCATGCTGACGGCGATCGGAGATAATGCTTTTTACGGCTGTGCTTCATTGAATGAGCTCAGCCTTCCGGATGCTCTTCAATCGTTGGGAGAAAACGTTTTCTACGGATGCATTGCGCTGACCTCCATCGAGATCCCTGCCAATATCCAGTACGCAGGCAGTGGTTTCGATGGTCCATTCTACCACTGCGAAAATGTGACAAATATCATCTTCCGGCCGGGGATCCAAAAGATTCCGTCAAGCCTTTTCAGCGGATTAATTGGACTCAAAAGTATAACTATCCCGGACACGGTGACTGAGATCGGAGATAATGCATTCTGTTACTGTACCTCTCTTGAACATGTGGATTTTCCAGCGTCGCTGACATCGATCGGCGGTTCTGCATTTGAAGGCTGCAGATCGCTGGAGACAGTGGATCTTCCCGATACACTGATGACGATCGGATATCGTGCTTTTTCAAGCTGCAATTCATTGAATCAGGTCACCTGGCCCGCGTCATTGACCTCTATTGGTGGTCTATCGTTCTTCAATACCGCTCTGACTACCGTGGACCTGCCGTACGGGTTAAAGGTCATTGGTGATGGGGCTTTTTCGTCATGCGGATCCCTTAGTGAAATTACTGTTCCCGGTACAGTCTGGTCCATTGGGCCCGAAGCGTTTCGGTATTGTACGGTCCTCAGCAGCGTCGAGCTGCAAAACGGTATTCAGTATATTAGGTATTACGCTTTCCGAAATTGCGATGGGTTGACTGCGGTCGAACTGCCTGACAGTGTGTTATCTGTCGGCGAATATGCTTTCGCGGATTGTGATAATCTCTCATCCATCAGGCTCAGCCAGGGCATGACACAGATCAGCGAAGGGCTGCTGAGCGGCGATCCCATGCTCGGGGAAGTCCTTGTGCCTTACAGGGTAACTGCCATTGGAAGCAGCGCGTTTAAAGATGATACTTCGCTGACAAAAATTACAATGCCTGCCGGTGTGCAGAGTATCGGAAGCAATGCTTTCACCTATCCCGCAAATATGACGATTTACGGCGTCAGCGGTTCATATGCCGAGGCCTACGCCGATAATAAAAATATCCGCTTTGTCTCTTCGGGCAATGTTCCTGCCACTGCCATCCATGCCGACCCGGAAGAACTTACTTTGCTGGTAAATGAAAGAAAAGTGATCGCTATGACGATTGAACCGGATAATTTTAACGGCGGGGTGACCTGGGAGACGGATGCCGCTGGACAGGAGATCATTACGATCGCTGAAGACGGCAGCGGGTCGGTCTCCGGTAAAAAGGCAGGGACCGCAAGTGTCAAGATCACGGCAGGGGAGCTAATAATATATGTTCCGGTAACGGTCCTTCAGCCGGTAACGAGCATTTCCATCAGCGGAGCTCCGGATCGGTTGAGTGCCGGTGAAAGCGTGCAGCTGACAGCTGATGTCTATCCGGATAACGCGTATAACAAAGATGTGATCTGGTCATCTTCCGATCCGAAAACGCTGAAGGTGGATGAAAACGGCCTGGTGACAGCCCTGAAAAAAGGAAGCGCGGTGATCGCAGCGGAAGCCGTGGACGGCAGCGGAAGGAAAGCCACACAAACCATTGAGGTCCCCAATATGATCTTTTATGTGACCGGTGTGGACGGTTTCGAAAGCCCGCACGATTATGAAAATGACTGTTCGGATATCTGGGAACTGCGCAAATACGGCGCGACCTATATCGATATTACCTTTGATTCCCGTACGAGCCTGGAGGAAGGATACGACTATCTGAAGATCACGGACGGGGACGGAAATGTTGTCGGACCGAACGCGCTCGGTTATACAGGTACCGACCTGGCGTCGCAGACCATCCATGTGCCGGGAACTGTCGTCCGGATCCGGTTGAATTCCGGATCGGACGGAACGGATTGGGGCTTTAAGGTCACCGATATCCAGACAGACGGGGTGAATGCTTCCGCCATCAAAGTGAAAAAAGGGGAAGGAGTTGTGATCAACGGGGAATCCGTCTGGATAACGAATTCAAACAGCTATCAGTTCAGCGCTTCGGCGGAACCGGCTGCCGCTTTACAGGAATTTGACTGGAGCAGCAGCAGCTCCAAATTCGCGGTAGTGGATGATACAGGGCTTGTTGTCTTCTCCCGATATGGAACGGTAACGATCTCTGTGAGTGCGAAGGATTTCAGCGGCCTGACCGCGTACTTCAGAGTCACATACCTGCCGGGGACGACAGCTATCGATATCAAAAACGCGAAAGGTGTATTGGTCAACAACAAGAGCGTTACAACGACGAAAACCAGTTATCAGTTCAGCGCTTCGGCGGAACCGGCGGAAGCGCTGCAGGAATTTACCTGGAGCAGCAGCGATACGGACATTGCGGTGGTGGATAACACAGGGCTGGTGACTTTCTCTCAGGCGGGAACGGTAACGATCACGGTAAGCGCGAAAGAAGACAGCGGCGTGACCGCGTCCTTCAGCCTGACCTGTCACTCGCCGGCGTATCTGACGACCGCCATCAATGTTAAAAACGCGAAAGGGGTTATAGTCAACGGCAAGAGCGTCTCAACGACGAAAACCAGCTATCAGTTCAGCGCTTCGGCGGAACCGGAAGGCGCGCCGCAGACATTTGACTGGACCAGCAGCGATACGACCATCGCGACAGTAGACGGCACCGGGAAAGTGACCTTCTCGAAAGGCGGCACAGTCACGATCACGGCCGCCGCGAAAGACATCAGCGGTGTGACCGCGTCCTTCACCTTCACCTATACACCGCTGACGACCGCCATCAATATCAAAAACGCGAAGGGCGTTGTGGTCAACGGCAAGTCTGTCACGACAACGAAAACCAGCTACCAGTTCAGCGCTTCGGCGGAACCGGCGGACGCGCCGCAGGAATTTGACTGGAGCAGCAGCGATACGGCTATCGCGGCCGTGGACAACACAGGACAAGTGACCTTCTCGAAGGGCGGGACAGTGACGATCACGGCGGGCGCGAAAGACAGCACCGGTGTGACCGCGTCCTTCAGCCTGACCTGTAACTCGCCGGCGTTTCTGAC
>DAIMGK010000185.1:0-9389 GCA_036723985.1 Flexilinea sp. | reverse complement strand
GCGTAAGGGTCAAGGCAGCGGGTCCCGCTGATCACTCTCAGCGCCTTTTCAATGGAGATATCCCTGCGCTCATCCGAGAAATTGAGGTTCAGCGGCAGATGGACCGTATAGCTCAGGCCATGGTCTGCCGCCAGTTTTTTCAGTTCCGCCGCCTGGGATGCATCCGGAATATTACAATATTCATCAATATCAAACAGAACCAGTTCCACATCCCGGACCTGTCCTGCAAGAAAGCGTACATTCGGCAGGATATCATCCGGAATGATATAGGAACTCGTCCCGATCCGGAATGGCAGGCCGTCAAACCATTGCTTCATAACGGGAGCACCTGTGCCAGGAGCAGAATAATGATCTCTCCCGATTCGATGGAAAAACCGAGCACATCGCCGTTGACGCCGCCGATCTTTTTTTGCGCGGTCCATCCGAGAAATGCTGCTGCGCATAGATTTACAGCCAGGCAGCATATCCCGGATATGCCGAGCAGACAGGCCAGTATGACCGGGAGCGGCGCGGCATAGAGGAAACACCGCGCGGGAGCATTTTTCCGCAGCATGGCAGCCATTCCGTTCGGATTGGCCAGCGGAAATCTGTTCAGCAGCAGCATGACCCAGCGGGCGGAGGCGCCGGACAAAGCCAGAAACAGCGGAACGTTTTTTACCGGCAGGTACCACAGGCACAGCCATTTCAGGATCAGCGCGCAAAATATGCCCAAAGCGCCGTATGTGCCCAGCCGCGGGTCTTTCATGATCTCAAGTCGCCGTTCCGGCCCTGCCGAACAGCCGAACCCGTCCATGCAGTCCGCCAGTCCGTCCCAGTGCAGGCCGCCGCTGAGCAGGATCCAGATGATCAGAGACAGGAAAGCGGCAAGGGGTCTGGCGGCGATCCCGGCAAGGATCATCAATGCGTATCCGGATACCGCGCCGATAAGCGCTCCCGCCGCCGGATAAAAGATCACGGACCAGCCGAAATCCCGGTCACTCCATTCTTTCCGCTGCGTTACCGGAAACACGGTCAGAAATCCGAACGCCATTCCCAGCGCGTTCAAAAGATCCGGTTTCCCTTTCGAATCATCCATTCTCATCTCACGATCAGTCATTTTGCAGTTTCCGTTTTCCGCAGCCTTTGACCGGTTTCAAAAAGTTAAGCGGCAAAACCGCTTAACTTTTACTCTAAACTCTGAACTCTGAACTCTGCCTAAAAGACCTGCGCGCAGCCGATCGGACGGATGGACATCAGCGTGCAGGCGCCCGGGAAGAGCTGGGCTTCCACTTCCGCTTTGAAACGTTCGATGTCTTCATTCGGCACAAAGGCCAGGATCGTTCCCGCGAATCCACCGCCATGGACACGGACAGCGCCCCGTCCCTTCAGCGCGTGTTCAGCGACGGCGAGCGAATAAGCCACATCCTGATGTTCGGTCTGCCCGCTGATGATCACATTCTGCAAATGGATGAACGAAGAATTCCCGGAGGCTTTCACCAGTTCCAGGAACGCGTCCAGGTCACCCTTTTCCAGCACGGCGGCCTGCTCCGCGGCGCGTCGGTTTTCCTCATAAAAATGGAGCGCCCGAAGCACAGCCCGATCCCCTGAAGTCTTTCGCACTTTGCCGATAGCGGCATGGAATTCGTCTTCGTCTACTTCACGAAGCACTTCCTTCCCGAAGTATGCGGCGACCCCGCGCATTTCATACGGGATCCCGGCATAGACATTGGAAAGGTCCGCGTGCGCGCTGCCGGTATCGATCACGAAGATCGCGTATTTACTGCGCAGCTGATCGGATGAGACCGCGCGGATCACGGGATTTTTGGTGTCTTTGAAGTCGATGGCGACAAAACCGCCGACCGCGGAGGCCGTCTGATCCATCAGGCCGCTGGGCTTGCCGAAATACTGCTGTTCGGCGATCTGTCCGATCTTCGCCAGTGTCACCGGGGTCTCCTTATTGCCGCAGAACAGTCCGTTCAGCACTTCGCCGATCAGCACTTCAAAAGCCGCCGAGGAGGAGATACCGGAGCCTCCGGGCACATCGGAGGTGATGCACACATTAAAGCCCTGAACATCGTATCCGGCTTTTTTGATCTCGGCAGTAACGCCGCGGACGAGGGACGCTGTGGTTTCTTTTTCATCTTCGTGCGGTTCGAGGTCGTCCAGTGAGATCTCCAGCCCGCCGAATCCTACCGAAAAGACACGGATAACGTCAGTACCGTTCAGGGCGGCGGCAGCGATCATATCCCGGTCAATGGCAGCCGCCAGTACATTGCCATGCTGATGGTCCGTATGGTTGCCCCCGACTTCGATCCGTCCCGGGGCGCTGAAAAGATGGATATCTTCCGGTTCCGGAAAGGTCTCCCGGTAGATATTCAGCAGAGAGCAGATCCGGTCTTTATATTTCTGCGGATCCGAGTCGTAAGACGGATAAAGCAGCCTCAGTTTTTCATCATAAGTTCCATTGGAAATGGATTGGACAGCAGTATCGATGTTCATGGGTTATACTCCTCTTTTTCAGCTGTCAGAATGCGCGGAGCGGCATTTGACTTTGGGTTCTGAATGATGACCGCATCCGCCAGGAAGGTCCCGTCCTCTTCTTTTTCCCCGATCACCCAGGCTTCTGAAGCATTGGGAATGAAAGAAGGACAGACCGCTGCCGGCAGGATAACGTCAAAATTTTCTTCGTTCAGTAAAACAAATCCGAGACGCGGATAATTATGGCTCCTGTAAGCGATCCAGGGATGGCCGCTCGCGAGGCCGCCAAAGGCATCAAAATAGCGGGGATAGATCATCCGTCCGTTAATGACCGATTTTCCGGGCGAAGTGAGCAAATCTTCCACCCGGGCATACTTTTCCGGATGCTCCCGCAGAATTTCAGTGATCTCCCGGGTATTCTCTTCCGTGCTGTGCAGGAATACCTGCTGGGGAACGAGGATCCTGCAGAGGGCGGGCGCGGCGCCGAGGATCCCGAAGAAGACCAGGATCACCGCGATGATTTTCGGATACACATGCTGATAAGCCGTATCAAGCGGAAGGAATGAGAGCAGGTCCGCCTGTTTCTCTCCGAGAGCCGCGGCAGCCTGATATCCCAGCTCCGCGATCCCCAGCGCGAAATAAAAGTAGTAGAACCAGTCCCCCGGAAGGGCGAAACGCCAGCCCGAATAGCGGGAAACAGAGGTCGTCCCGAGATAGAGCGAGCACATGAAGAGCGGCAGCAATCCGGCCCAGACTGCCCGTTTCCACGCGGCTGCCATCCCGAAAGCGATCAGCGCGACGAAAACCATCAGGACGGGGATGTTTTCCGGTTTCAGCATTCGTCCTTCCACGTCATGGAAATCCGTGTTCGTTACATCACGGATCGTCAGGGAAGGATCCGTCCCGAAAGGCAGCGCGGTCAGCGCCACCAGCTGGTTCGCGGCGAAATGGGAAGCGGTAAATTTCAGCACATAAAGCGGTTTTTCTTTGAAGAAGTCGATCATATGCTGTTTGTTCCGTGCCGCGTATTCCGCGTCGCTTTCTCCGGGATTCCGGGAAACCACGTTGTTCACGTCGTCCGACCAGCGCCGGGCCAGCTCCGTACTGTGGACCCCCGGCTCATCCAGAATGAAATCGCCGGTGATGATCTTGCTGCGGATAAACCAGGGCGCGATCACAAAAACAGCCGCCAGCATAAACACGAGGGCGGGCAGAAGCCGTTTCCGGAAAGGGATCCCTTTCCGCAGCAGGAAGAAAAACGCGGGGAAGGGGATCAGCGCGATAAACTGCGAGCGGACCGTAACGCTCAGCCCCATCAGACAGCCGGCAAGCAGTAAATGCCGCCAGGAGCGGGGCTTTTGGAACCAGCTGACAGCCGCGCAGATCACTGCCAGCAGGCAGAGTGCCGCGGGAAGGTCCGACAGCCACATTTTCGAATTGGAAACCATGTAGTGGGGTGCCAGCAGGATCGTGTTATATTCCCGCATTGCTGCCATTCCCGCCGCGAAGATCCCGGCGCCGTGGGAGTGAAGCCTGCGTCCCAGCAGGTACATGCAGGCGGGGATCAGTGCCAGGACGACAGTCAGGCAGTCGATCGTTTTCAGCAGATCCCGGCTGGTCAGCGCTTCAAAAAAGGCGATCACCGTGATCAGAAACTGACGGTACGCGATGGTCGTCTTGAATCCCAGCCCTGCCAGAATGCTTTCCGCCCAAAGGCCGTAATTGGCGCAGTCGGACGCGGGATAGGGCAGGTAGTTCGGCGGTGTGATCTCCATAAAATAGCTGTGGTTCAGCACTTCCATCGTCGGGATGGAGACCCACAGCACGGCGCTCCCGATCCATATCGCGAAAAACAGGACGACCGTTGTGAGCCGCTGCCTGCGGTAGGCATGGATCAACCTTAACAAAACTGCCGCGAAGAGCGCGATCCACGCGGTGAGAAATATCTCCCAATATTGGATCGCCATCCCGGTCGGCTGCCAGTCCATCTCGTCGGGAACGATCCCCACGCCGGTGATACGGATCGTCAGATACAGCCCGCAGGCGATGAGAAAATACAGCAGCCCGAGTTTCCGGACGTCGGCCCGGTCTCCGGTTTCCCGCGGTTCGGAAGAAATCAGGCTGAAGAGCAGCAGTGAACCGCTTCCGCAGAGGTATACGGCGTAAAGCAGCAGCGGCTGGATCCGTTCAAAGGTCGGATGAAATCTTTCTTCGGAAAGGAATCCGCCGGTGATCCATCCCAGGGAAAGGGCAAAAAAAAGGATGGGCAGCAGCGTTTTGACGAGCGTGTTCGAACCCGCGTTGTAAATGGTCCTGACCACTTTGCCCTGTTCATCAGCCGCCCCTGCCAGTTCCGTGACGATGCAGACCAGCAGGACCGCCATCATGACAATCCGTGAGGCGGAGTAGCCCGGGAATGAGCCGCCCGTGAAAGTGATCCCGACTGTGGCAAGGCGGTAAAGGCAGACCCCGCCGATGAGCGCGGAAAGCAATAACCATACCCGGATCATCATGGCTGATTTATGATTCAGATTCGTTTTTGTCTCCATACCTCTGCCTGCCGCCATCCCGTTCAGGATAATATAAGGATCATCCCCGCTGCGGTTATCCAGCGGAGGATCCCGCTCTTCTCAATTATAACGTAAATCTGTCGGAAAAACTGTTAAAAAAATCCTGCCCGGCGCTCCCTGCCTCACGCCCAGCCGCTCCCGCTGTTCCATCCACTGCCAACCACCAACTATTGACTACCGGCTACCGACTAATATCACTTGATCTCATCGATCAGCAGCGTATTCCGTTCGCCGTCATCGATGATATAGGCCGTGAGGATGCCGGTATTCATCGTCCCGTTGCGGTTGTAATTGATCAGCTCATAGCGTACTTCGGCGGGATTGACTCCTTCCGCCTGAAGATACGCCTGCGTCACTTCAAAGCGGCTGATGTCCCCCATCAGGGCGCGGTAGTTCTCTATCGGCGTCCCGCTGCCGTTATAGCAGCAGTTCCGCTGCATGTTTTCGGACAGCATCCACCAGGCCTTGTCAAAGTCCCGGCTGTTCAGGTAAGTGTAATAGGTGATGATGAACTGCTGGGGCGTGACATACTTTCCGCTGGGCCAGGGGGTATTGGTGGGTTCATTCCCTGTGGTGATATTGAGGATCAGCGACTCACCGTAGGCGGCGGCGGTGGCGTTAAACGCCAGATAATCCGTCACGCCGAACAGCGGTGTCTCAGTCGGTGCCATCGCGGTCTGCAGGGCAGACTCTGTCTCGACTGCCTGCGTCTGGACTTCCGCCGCTTTCCGTTCCAGCCGCAGCTGGTCCTCATGCCGCAGGATCAGCCGGGACCCGATCACAAAACCGAGTACCAGCAGCAGAAAGGCGGCCATCACCATCAGGGTCTTTTTCCGGATCGGGTGGGCAGCGGCCTGTCTGCGTGTCTCCTCTATAGGCGAAAAATAATATCCGCCGATGGAGGCCGAACCCCCGTTGCTGGTGATCAGCGCGATAAAATCAGACCCCAGCCGATGGGTCGTCCAAACGGTCGGGGTCAGTTTGATGATAGAAAAAATATGGGCGCTGCTTTCACCCGGGTTCAGGCGAAAGCTGTTGGGGGTCACGTCGATCCAGCCGACCTGAATATTGATCTGGCCGACCAGGACCCGCTCCCCCTCATTGGTGATGGTAAGCACCGCCTGTCCCCGGCTTTTGATTTCGGCGGCATTATTGATCTCGCCGAAATCCAGCACATCAGGCTCGATCCGGAGAAGGGCCTGCGGAGCATTGCCGGGGTCAAAAGGATCGCTCAAAAATCAGCCTCTATGCGGCGACAGACTGTGCGAGGGCGACTGCTCCGCACGCGCCGGCACGGTCGCCGAGGGCCGGAGGTGTGATATAGCTGTCGATGCGGTCGATCAGGGCTGAGGCCTGGACATAACCGTTCAGCAGACGGAGCGTTTCCTTCCGGATGCGGGGGAAGAGATGTTCCTGGTGCATGACGCCGCCGCCCAGTACGATCTTTTCCGGGGAAAGCATCAGGATCTGTGCAGCACAGGTCTGGGCAAGGTAGTTCGCGAAAACATCCCAGAACGGATGGTCATCGCCCAGCTGGTCGGCGGTGACGCCGAAGCGGTCCTTGATGGACGGGCCGCAGCAGAGACCTTCGAGGCAGTCTCCGTGGAAAGTGCAGAAACCGGTATACGGATCCTTTTCCGGGTCTCTGCGGATCAGCACATGCCCCGCTTCCGGATGCAGCATGCCGTGAAGGGGAACGCCGTTGATCACAACGCCCGCGCCTACGCCGGTCCCGATGGTGTAGTAAACCAGTGACTTTACATTGTCCGGATTGCCCCAGCGGTATTCCGCCAGCGCGGCTCCGTTGACATCCGTGTCGAAGGCACAGCGCAGACCGAGTTCCCGTTCCAGCGGACCGATCAGGTCCGTGTTCTTCCAGCCGGGTTTCGGGGTACTGGTGATGTAACCGTATGTCGGTGAATCCGGGTTCAAGTCGATCGGCCCGAATGAGGCGACCCCGATGGACTTCAGCGCGTATTTCTTCTGCTGCTCTTTGAAGAATTCAATCGTTCTTCCGATCGTTTCTTCCGGGTTGGTGGTGGGAAAACGAATTTCCTCAAAATAATGATCCGGATCAGATGCGACAGAACAAACGAATTTGGTTCCGCCCGCCTCTATTGCGCCATAGTATTCCATAGAATCTCCTTTTTCCCGGCTTATGCCGGCATTTATTTTTCTGAGACAGCCGACCAGTTCTTACATATCCCGGATGTCCCGGGCACCCACGGAAAAGATACCTGATCACAGGCCGTCCGCCGCTGATCTGCTGTCATTAATATATTATATATGATTTTGGCTCAAAGGTTGCACAAATGTATATGATATTTTTAATATAGTTCTAATAACTGTACGGTACAATGATTAAAAAAATAACCGCGGCTGTCCGTGGTGTACAGGATGGAAAAAACTTATGATGCGATTTGACCGATTTACAGAAAGCGCTCAGGAAGCCGCACAGCGGGCGGTGGAGATCCTGCAGCGATATGAACAAAACCAGATAGATACAGAACATTTTCTGCTGGCACTGATCGAAAAGCCGGATGCGATGGTGGAACAGATCCTGAACGAACTGTCCGTTCCGACACAGACACTATGCGACCGGCTGGATTACCTGCTTCGGACCACGACCAAGGCAAATATTTACGGCGGCGGCGCGGGGCAGGTCTTTATAACGCCGAATGTCCGCAGGATCATTGACCAGGCCTATACCGAATCAAAGCGTCTCGGGGAGGACCTGATCGGTGCGGAACATCTGTTCCTCGCGATATTAAATGAAAAGGGCACTGCCGTGGCAGCCCTGATGATGGAATACGGCATCACACGGGTCAAGGTGCTGGAGATCATCATGAAAAACAACAGCGGCAAGGTCGGTTTCAAGGGTTCTGTGAAGCCGAAAGCCAAAGAGATCCCCAATCGGAAAGCCCTGAACCGGTTCTCCCGTGACCTGACGCAGATGGCGCGGGACGGGAAACTGGATCCGGTGATCGGCCGCGACAGTGAGATCATGCGGATGATGCAGGTCCTCTGCCGCCGGACCAAGAACAACCCGGTCCTGATCGGGGAAGCCGGTGTCGGGAAGACCGCCATCGTGGAAGGGCTTGCCCAGCGGATCGCGGATAATGACGTTCCGGAGATCCTCAGCGGGAAATCCGTTCTTTCTCTCGACATGGGCGCGATGGTCGCGGGATCAAAATTCCGCGGTGAGTTTGAAGAGCGTATGAAGGCGGTCATTGATGAAGTCCGCAAGGCGGAGGGTTCCGTCATTCTCTTCATCGATGAGCTGCACACGGTGATCGGTGCCGGCTCTTCCCAGGGCGCCATCGACGCATCCAACATGCTCAAACCGGCGCTGGCCCGCGGGGAACTGCAGTGCATCGGCGCCACAACGCTGGATGAATATCATAAATATATCGAAAAAGACGCGGCGCTGGAACGGCGTTTCGCTTCGGTCTATGTGGAAGAGCCCTCCGAAGAGGATACCGTAAAAATGCTTCAGGGCCTGCGGGACCGCTATGAGCAGCATCACAAGATCATATTCAGCGATGACGCGCTGAAGGCTGCTGTCCGGCTCTCCAACCGTTATGTGACAGACCGGAAACTCCCGGACAAGGCCATCGACCTGATCGATGAAGCCGCTGCCAGTCTCCGGGTCAAACTTTTCTCCCTTCCTCCGGAACTGAAGGAAATGAAGACGAAACTGGACCACATGATGGAAGAAGAGGAAAACGCCGGGAATGACCGCAATTATGAACGTGCCGCCGAATTGAAAGCGGAACGTCTGCGCGCGCAGGAAGCGTACGAGTCAAAGAAAAATGAATGGGAAGTCTCCCAAAAGCTGGATGAAGTGGTGGATGTGGATGACGTCGCGCAGATCGTGGGACAGTGGACCGGGATCCCGGTCAAGCAGATGCTGCAGAACGAAGCCGAGCGTCTGGTCCATATGGAAGAGGAACTCCACAAGCGGATCATCGGCCAGGATGAGGCCATCCGGGCGATCTCGGATGCCATCCGCCGTTCCCGCACCGGCCTGAAGGATCCCAGACGGCCCATCGGTTCCTTCATCTTCATCGGCCCCTCCGGTGTCGGCAAGACCGAACTGGCAAAGGCGCTGGCGGAATACATGTTTGATGATGAGGACGCGCTGATCCGGCTGGATATGAGTGAATACCGGGAACAGCATACAGTCTCCCGCCTCTTCGGGGCGCCTCCGGGATATGTGGGCTATGAAGAAGGTGGCCAGCTTACCGAAGCGGTACGGCGCCGTCCTTACCGTGTGGTCCTTTTTGATGAGATCGAGAAGGCGCATCCTGAGGTGTGGAACTCCCTGCTGCAGATCCTGGACGACGGCCGTCTGACCGACGG
>DAIMGK010000184.1:0-9437 GCA_036723985.1 Flexilinea sp. | reverse complement strand
TATCGTGGTGCCTCTATAGGCATGTTGGATTAATCAGCGTTTCCTTAGATTAATTATCACAGATTTTTTATTTTTGTCAACGGGCAACATTATCCGTTTACTTTTGGAAATCTTTACTGTAGACTGTGAATTATTTAGAACAGTTGCCAAACAATTAGAAGTAAGGCTGCAAAGCAGCCATGATCTTCAGCGGACTGCAGCCCTGAAGACAACCGCCTGGGATGGTTCGTATCAACCGGTTTCAGATACATGTGCATGACCGGAACAGGCGGAATGATTGAATCAAGTCCGGCGTCATGCACCGCTGGTCACCAACGGAACGGAGCCATCTCTGTAGAAGGTGACCTATGAAAAATATGCTGGAAAGTCATAACGGTTGTCTCCGTTTCGCATCACGCGAAAGGAGCCTGTTATGGCGAACCATAAAAACTTTGAACGGGATGATCTCTCCTGGAACGAGGTCCGATCAAATAATAGCGGAAATTTTGCGCCTATTTTGATTGAGGATTGATGATGGAAAACAGTTCGGGGTATTGGGAATAAACCGATCCGACTGCGTAATATGGAGATTTGGAACAAAACGGAAACTGGTGTATCTGGTTCCGGCATCATCGGCGGTCGCGAAATTCATGCACAACAGTTACCGTAATGAATATCGGAATGAGTATAGGAGGAATCGATGCCGCATTGTGGGTGAGGACGGATCTTTTGTTTTTTGTCCAGAGAAGTATAGGTGCAATGCTTGCCCATTTGGAATCTCCTGGGAAAACCGCAAACCAGGCCTTATTTCTCTTGATGGTTTAGCTGATGATGGATATGAGCCATCGACCAATGAATCGATCATTCAACAAATTGAGGAATCGGAAGAGATTGAAGCGATAAAGACATCGCTTTATAAAGAAAAGCCGATACTTGCAAAAATACTTGATCTTTTGTACGAAGGCAAGAAATCAGAAGAGATCGCTCAGATTCTTGGAATTAAAACAAGAGCAGTCACTACATATCGGAAAATGATCCGAGATATTGTGAAGCGCTATCTTCAAGATAATGAATAAACGAAACGAGCATCACCGGGGTTTAACAAACTTCGGTGGTGCCAATCATGTAAAAAAAACTCTGAACTGGGCGGAGGAAGGTGAACTAACAAATAAATGGAGGAACACCTGATGACGCCAGAAGAGAAAATAAAAATCGCTGATATGAGAAAAGCAGGATTGGGTTACGGAAAAATTTCAGAAATACTGGGACTGAATGAAAACTCAGTAAAAACATACTGCCGCAGAAACGGGTTGACGGGAGCAGTGGTGATGACCCAGGAACCTACGTTTCCCGGAACCATCCAAAGAATCTGTAAACAATGCGGGGCGAGTTTTCAACAATATCCGGGACACCGAGAAAAAATGTTCTGCTGCGTAGACTGCCGTACTAAATGGTGGAACAGGCACCAGTTCCAGGTCAGACGTAAAGCTATATATGATTTCATCTGCCTGACATGCGGGAAAAAATTCTCGGCTTACGGCAACAGCCACCGAAAATACTGCTCACGCGAGTGTTATGTTACTGCCCGTTTCGGAGTACAGAAATGCGGATGACAGAGGATGAACTTGACAGGGAGATGCGCTACCAGACAATTATGCATTTTATGAAAAGAGCTTATCTGGAAGGCCTGATCTCCGAAAAGGAATATCATCAGTCTGAAAACAGGTATATCGCGGAATTCAGTCCATGTTCCGGCTCACTTCTGAGCGGAAAATTCTTGATATGTGCAAAGAGTAGAGCCAATATATGTAGCGAAAAGAAGGAGCAGGACAATGAAGACTATACGGAAAATTGAACCTGAAAAGCCGGTTCTGAAACAAAAAAAGCGGGTCGCTGCTTACGCGAGAATCTCAATGGAAACAGAGAGAATGGCCCATTCCCTCTCCGCCCAGATCAGCTTCTACAATGATAAGATCCAGAAAAATCCCGAATGGGTTTTTGCCGGAGTTTATGCGGACAATGGCATATCCGGCACAGGAACTGAAAAACGCAGTGAGTTCAACAGGCTGATTGAAGACTGCGATGCGGGGAAAATCGACATCGTATTGACGAAGTCAATCAGCCGATTTGCCCGAAATACTGTCGACCTGCTGAAGACAGTCCGGCATCTGAAGGATATTGGTGTAGAAGTCTGGTTTGAACGGGAAAACATCCGCTCTATGGACAGCGATGGAGAACTTCTGCTTTCCATCCTGGCATCCTTTGCCCAGGAAGAGAGCAGAAGTATTTCCGAAAATCAAAAATGGGGAATCAGAAAGCGGTTTGAGATGGGTTTCCCTAACGGCCACTTCCGGGTGTACGGATACCGGTGGGAAAACGATGAACTTGTTCCCGATCCGGTGGAAGCACCGATCGTAAAGCGTATCTACCAAAATTTTCTTGATGGAAAGTCCCGGTTGGAAACGGAGCGTGAGTTCGCTGCTGAAGGAATAAAAACCCGGGCTGGATGCCGGTGGGTAGATTCCAACATCAAACTTGTACTGTCGAACGTTACCTACACGGGAGACCTCCTTTTGCAGAAAGAATATGTTTCAGACCCGATTGACAAGAAGCGTAAAAAGAACCGCGGGGAACTGCCGCAATATCTGGTCAGGGGCCATCACGAGCCGATTATCGACAGGGAAACTTTTGATTATGTCCAGTCGGAGATGAAACGCCGTAAAGAACTTGGACCGCTCGCAAATAAGTCACTGAACACCAGCTGTTTTACCGGAAAAATCAAGTGTGAAAAATGCGGTGCAAGCCTTATGCACAGCACGAGAGCCAACAAAGCGAAATATTCCGGCCTCGGAGATAAACTGTTCGGCTGGAGTTGTGGCACAAGAAGGAAGAAAGGAGGCCACTGTTCCACCAAGGATATTCCCGACCGTTACATCCGGAAAACATGTGCCGAAGTCCTCGGCTTGGAGGTATTTGACGAGGATGTTTTTACTGAAAAAGTCGATTATATATCAGTACCGGACAATGGACAACTGAGATTCCATTTCAAAGACGGTACAGAGAAGATCCAGACATGGGTGAACACAGCCAAGAAGGAAGCTTGGACACCTGAAGCCAGGGCAAGGGCTTCGGCTTACCGGAGGGAACATGCTGCAATGGGCAAAAAAGGCGCATCATGCTTTACCGCAAAAATCAAGTGCGGAGTCTGCGGAGCGAATTTTCACAGAGAGTCGCAGAAAAACATTTCCTGCGGCGGAATTGCAAAGTATTTCAGATGCAGCAACGGGGCAAGGTGTGGAACACCCGGATTGAGGGAGGACCGCCTGAAAGAGATGATCTGCGAGGTGCTAAGGATTAATGAATTTGATGAGAATGCCTTCCTTGAGAAAATCGACCGGATTATAGTGAACGCCCCGAATAGGCTTGCTTTCGTTATGAAAGATGGAAGTTCAGAAAAGAGGATCTGGAATTATCAAAAAGTCATGCCCTGCTGGACATTGGAACACCGTCAGCATTATATAGAAGCACAGGAGGCTAAGAAAAATGGCAAAAAACATAACGAAGATTCCGGCAACGGTCAACAAATTTACATCCATGCCGATTGCCAGCCGGCTCAAACGGAAAGTGGCGGGATATGCCCGCGTCTCGACAGACCATGAGGAACAGCTTACAAGCTACGAAGCGCAGCTGGATTACTACACAAATCTGATCAAGGGGCATGACGACTGGATTTTCGCCGGGATGTATTCCGATGAAGGGATTTCCGGCACCAGTACGAAAAGGCGGGAGGGATTCCAGAATATGGTATCAGATGCCCTTGCCGGAAAGATAGACCTCATCATCACAAAGTCAGTGAGTCGCTTTGCCAGGAACACGGTCGATAGCCTTTCTACGATACGGAAATTGAAAGAGCACGGCACGGAGGTCTTTTTTGAGAAAGAGAATATCTGGACTTTTGATTCCAAAGGGGAACTACTGATTACCATTATGTCCAGCATTGCCCAGGAGGAGAGCCGGAGCATTTCGGAAAACGTCACCTGGGGACACAGAAAACGTTTTGCAGACGGGAAGGTATCAGTTGCGTACAGTCATTTCATCGGTTATGATAAAGGGCCGGATGGGAACCTTGTTATCAACCCGGAGGAAGCGAAAACCGTACTTCTTATCTATGCTGAGTTTCTTTCCGGTCTGTCGTTCAGGGCTATTGCTGACAAATTGACGAAAATGGGGATCAATTCGCCTACCGGAAAACCGAAATGGTGCCAGGCTACAGTCAAAAGCATCCTGACTAACGAGAAATATAAAGGCGATGCTCTGCTGCAGAAATCATATATTGCTGACTTCCTGACAAAGAAGCAGGTCACCAACCACGGTGAAATTCCTCAGTATTATGTAGAAGACAACCATGAGGCGATCATCGACCCGGCAGTATTTGACCGTGTGCAGGATCTCATCAGAGAACGGGCAAGCACAAAAGGATACAGTGGCCTGACGATCTTCTCATCCAGGATCAAATGCGGATGCTGCGGCGAATGGTATGGGAGCAAGATCTGGCACAGCAATGATAAATACCGGCGGGTAATCTGGCAGTGTAATTCCAAGTTCAAAGATCGGACCTGGTGCAAAACGCCACATTTGACGGAAGATGAGATCAAAAACGCTTTCGTCAGAGTGGTTAATAAACTCATCACCGACCGCAGCGGAATTTTGAAAGAGCTGAGAACCGTTCAGGACACCTTTTCCAGGACGGAAGAACTGGAAAAGGAAAAGCTTCGGCTCACCATACAGATGAACGAGGATGATGAAGCGGTCAAAGCGGCCATTGCGGAAAACGCAAGGAAGGTCCAGAACCAGGATGAATACAACACTCGGTTTGAAATACTAAGCGCCAGGGCAGAGGAAAGCAAAGCTCAATACAATAAGGTCACTGCGGAAATCACAATGCGCGGCATCCGCCGGAGAGAGTTTGACCGTTTCATAAAGAAGGTCGAAGAACTGCCCAAGATCATCACCGACTTTGACGAAGCACTCTGGAGCAGTCTTGTTGACCATATCACCGTATACAGCAAAGAAAACATTGTCTTCACCCTGAACAGCGGGATGGAAATCAAAGCATGAAATGGATGAAGGATGCGGCGTCTTGCCTGAATTGGGGCAGGACGCCAATTTTGTTATTAAAGAGTGATGAATATCAATCGGGGATTATGCTAAAATTGATAAAAAAATGAAGGAGTGTTTCATGATAGACCTTTTCATTTTCCGTAAATATTTTTCGAAGGGTGAGAGGATTTTTCTGTTCATTTTCACTTTGTTTGTAGATCTTTTCAAAATCGCTGCATCCATCATCATTGAAATTTTGAAACTATTTCCGGCCCTCCTTAGATTTTTCAATAGAGCATAGAAAAATATGACATCAAAATTCAAACCGGATGATACAGTATTTCTTGTTGGAAACGGACGCTTTATTGAAGAAGCGACTGTTGTGATGACAGTTTCAGGCTTCGTAACGATCCGGTTCAAAGACCGGAGCGGCGGTACGAGAGTTCGTGAAAGCAGGCTTTATCCGACCGGGGAAGAAGCGGAAGCTGCTTTAAAGAAATGATGCAAATTATGACTGTGGACACACTTCAAAGCGAATATCAGTCTTATCATTTTGAACACCCCAGGCAATTTTGGGGTGTTCAAAAGGTGTTCACATTTTTGATAGAATGTATTTGTATCAAAATGCTGAAGGTATTGGATACGGCCTTTGGAACAAGTAAAATCTTGCTATGTGGGATGAAATCGCTGCGCGGGGAAATCCTCACTGCGGACGGGTGAAATCGCCGGCGGCGGTGAGGTACAGCTGGCTGGACGGGGATAAAAGGCAGGGAAAACAAAAAGCCGATCAAATATGATCGACTTTTAATTTAACCCTTGACAAATAGAAATTTTATTCTATAATATCCCATTATGAACGCTTCGAACTATTATTCTAATTATAACACAATTCTGGAACCCGGATGCAAAGTCATATACGGGCCGCATGCAGCGTCGGGATACCTGCTCCGCTTCGCGGCGGAGACCGCGGTGGAACGGCCGCTGCATCTGCTGGATTTCGGCAACCGCTGCGATATGTATTTCGCGGCGAAGCAGCTGCGGGAGCTGACCCCGGATCCGGTCAGCGCCATGCGGAACATCCGCCTGCAGCGGGCCTTCACCTGTTATCAGGCGGCCGCGCTGCTGAAGCAGCTGGAGGACGCGGAAGAAGAACTGCCGATCATCATCCTGGATCTTCTCGCACCGTTTCTGGACGAGAACATCCAGCCCCGGGAGATCGACCGTCTGTTCAAAGCTTCCGCGGAACAGATCCAAAACGCCATGCAGGAACATTTCATACTGATCGGCGTAAAGCCGATCCCGCAGCGGATCGCGCCGGCACGGATGGGGCTGCTGAAGTGGGTGGAAAAAGATTTCGGCCTGCTGCAGCTTTCCGCTTCCGGCTCGATCCTGCAGCCGGAACCGGAGCTCAGCCAGCCGACGCTGTTTTAGTCTCCGGCACAGCAAAGGAGGAAATATGGGAAGAACGATACAATCAGCCACGCAAACCTGGATCGAAGAGGAAAAAGCGCTGCTGCGCTTTACCCGTGCCCTGCGCCAGGAGGATCAGCTCGTGATGCGGGACCTGATCAACCTGTCACGGCTTCATATCGCGGAAACTTCCTACGCCGGAAATCTCTACCCGATGGATACCTATATCATCAGCATGCTGCTGGAAGTCGCTAAACGCAATTCACGCATCGAAGACAAGCTCAGCGAACTCTGCCGCCGCTGTGGGATCGAGGACCTGCCGGATCCGTCTATCCCGGAACTGCCCAACCTGCGGCAGCTGCTTTCCGGCGGAGAGGAGGATAACCTGTGATGGAAGGGGAAGGCTGGCTGCTGGATCTCTATGAGGATCCCGTGCTTGAAGGCATCCGCCTCTGGTTTATCATGGACAGCGGCGAACGCCTGTGCCTGCGCCAGCCTTTCCCGGTCAGTTTCTATATTTACGGCCCGGTCAGCCGCCTGCATGAGTGCTGCCTGTTCCTGCGGCGTCAGCCAGGGGTACAGCATCTGAGCCGGGAGACAAAGCGCGACGTGTTCCAGCCGAAACCGCTCTGTGTCCTGCGGGCGGATATGAGCGGGCCGGTCACGCAGAAGGCCTGTTTTCAGGCGGTCCTGAAGGCCTTTCCCGACCTGACCCTGTATAACGCAGATCTTTCCGTACAGACACGCCACTGCGCGGAATATGAAAGTTTCCCGATGGCCCGCTGCTCTGTATCCTGGGATGAAACAGACAGGCTGATCCGGAACCTTCAGGTGCGGAATTCCCGCTGGGATATTGCCGTCCTGCATCCCGTCCTGCGCATCCTTGAACTGGTCCCGGACCGGGATCCGGCAAAGGGGGAGCCCGAAGCCATCGATGTCAAACAGGACGGGAAGAAATTCCGTATCCCACTGGATGACCCCAAAATGGTGCTGGATACGCTGAACGGGCTGATGGAAAAACAGGATCCCGACCTGCTGCTGACAGACTGGGGTGATAACTGGCTGATCCCCCGTCTGCTGGAAATGCAGGAAGCCTCGGGCATCCCGCTCCGTTTCAACCGGGACCCGGAAAAGGAGATCCTCTGGAAAAAGGAGACCTCCTATTTTTCCTACGGGCAGATCGTTTACCGGGCGCAGGAAGCCCATCTGTTCGGCCGCTGCCATATTGACCGGAAAAACGCCATGATGTGGCGGGATTACGGATTGGACGGCGCGCTGGAAATGGCAAGGGTCACCGCCATGCCCATCGAGTACGCGGCGCGGGTCTCCCCGGGGTCGGGGATCTCCTCCATGCAGATGATCACCGCGCTGCAGAACGATGTCCTGGTCCCTGAGCAGAAACAGCAGTCCGAACAGGTGAAAGACGGGCTGGAGCTGATCCGTGTCGACCGGGGCGGGATGATCTACCAGCCCAAACCGGGACTTTATACCGATATCGCGGAGATCGACTTTGTTTCCATGTACCCCGCCATCATCATCAACGGCAACATTTCGCCGGAGGTCCCGCTGCCTGACGGTCTGGAACCGGCACAAAAGGAACTCGGCATCGTCCCGCTGACCCTTAAGCCGCTGTATGAAAAGCGGGTAACGATCAAACAGAAGCTGCTGCATTATCCCGATAGATCCGTCCCGCTGGCAAAAAGCTACGCGGCCCGGGCATCCGCGCTGAAATGGCTGCTGGTGGTATGCTTTGGGTTTCTGGGGTATAAAAATGCCCGGTTCGGGCGAATCGAATCCCATGAGGCAGTGACCCGGGGCGGACGGGAAGCACTGCTGATCGCGAAAGAGGCGGCGGAAGATATGGGCTTTGAAGTGCTCCATATGTTCGTCGACGCACTGTGGCTTCGGAAAAAGGGATGTGTCAGCGTGGCGGATTTTCAGCCGGTCCTGGATGAGATCTCCCGGCGGACGAATATGATGATCGCGCTGGACGGCATTTACAACTGGCTGGCCTTTTTGCCTTCCCGGGGGAACGAGGATATCCCCGTTCCCAACCGTTATTTCGGGACTTTCCGCAGCGGCGAACTGAAAATGCGGGGGATCGAGGCACGGCGCCGGGACCTGCCACCGTGGATCATCAACACCCAGCGGGAAGCCCTGCACTGTCTGTCACTGGCATATGACGCCCGCGACCTGCCGGAATACCTGCGGAAAGCTTTTGATGTCCTGAAGAAAGCACTGGATGACCTGAACGCTGGCAAAGTCCCGCTGAAGGATCTTGTATTGACGATGCGCATCAGCCGGGAGCTGAATGATTACAAGGCGCCGACGCCCTCAGTACGGGCTGCCCGCCAGCTGCTGGAACAGATGGGAAAGCGCCTCGCGCCGGGGCAGAAGGTGCGCTTTCTCTATACCACAGGGAAGGAGCAGGTCCACGCCTGGGAACTTCCGGACTCCGTCACGCCGGCGGAGATCGACCGGGCAAAATACCGTCTTCTCTTCGGCCGCGCCGCCGCCACCGTCCTCTATCCCTTCGGCATCGATTCCAAAGAAGTGGAAGACTGGGCCTGCGGCGGCCTGCAGTTTAAGCTTTGCTGAAGCCCTGGTGACAGTTTGTAGGGGACGGTTATCCCGAGGCGTCCCGTCGCCGAGGGGAACCGTCTCCAAGTATTCGGAAAGTTAAGCTTATCTTTTTTATCTGGACGGATGGTAAAGTCGGGATAAAGACGATAAGCATATCTCACCGAAAGCTTGAGGACGGTTCCCCTCGGCCTTCGCCTCGGGTTAACCGTCCCCTCCAAACTATTTTCTTCTCACTTTTTCAATCCGTCCTGTATTTGACGCTTACTCTGTCCTTACCGGGAGTGAGTTACTGAGGGTACAGTCCCCTTCGGGGTAAGCGTCAAATAGAAGACGGATTGAAAAAAAAGAAAAAAAATAGCATACTC
>DAIMGK010000183.1:0-9458 GCA_036723985.1 Flexilinea sp. | reverse complement strand
ATAATTTAAGACGGCTTTTTTGTCTCTTCTTTCCTTTAATCAGCGTTTCCTTAAATCATCATGCGGGGATCGGGTCCTGTCATTCGATGGAAAACAGGGGATCGGTAAAGGCGCCGATGTAGCCGTCGGGTTTGTAGGGGGGCAGGTAGATGTAGGAGACATTTTTGTTGCTCGCGTCAAGGAGGTCGGAGCTGATCCCGATGTAGGAAACGGTGACGGGATCGGAATAGCGGAACCAGTAGGTATTGCCGACGAGGAAAAACCCGTTGATCGTGATCCAGTGTGTGATCCCCCAGAAATCCCGCGTCACGGAACCGCCCTGGTAACAGACTTCGACGACAGCCGGCCTTCCGGTGGAAACCAGCTCGATCAGCGTTTTTTCCAAAGATTTCCCGGGCGTCCTGTGATCTGTCAGGAGCTGGGTGCCGGAGAGTTCTTCCGTGATGTACCTGTTCACCGAATTTGTAATATGCTCTCCGACCGTCTCATAGACCGGATAGCCTGTACAGTAATCATCGCCTTCCATACAGTAATCCCTCATTTTATTCATGCAGTCGTACATATCAATACCCACAGAGGGATAAACCGGCTGGATCGCGATCACGCCGGCAGCCGGTCCGCATGCCGAAGAACCGTGATATGTGCTGTAAAACTGATTGATCACACTGGTTTCTAAGAAGCACTCGGTGTAAAGCAGGCCGCTGCGGACTGTGGAACTGTCATCCGAAACGATCCCGTATAAGGCTTTGAGCGTGACATCACTGCCGTGATAGGAAAAATCCGGTTTGATACGCTCCGTCGATAAAACATTATACGCATACCAGGGGATATCCGCCTTTCCGTCGTGTTCCGCTTTTGTGTCAGAGAGCAGCATATCGATGATCACGTCTTCGGACGACCGGTATTCACGCTGGTACAGCCTGACCCGATCTCCTGCCTTTATATCGCCCTCCAGGCGGATCATCCCATAGGATGGCATACTGATGTTCAGCGTTGTTTTTTCCTGAAGCTCACTGACAGTGTCTGTTTCCGGACCGACGGAAGGAACCTGGGCGGCAGCGATGAAGACACTCAGCAGAAGTGCCGGCAGCACCGATATCAAAAAAAGGCATATTCTTTTTCTCATGGCAGTCTTTCCCCTGTTTTTATGGCATTTCCCCCGCCGGCTTATCAGCCGCGGATGCATCAGTTTTGCGGCGATAAGTGACGCTGTTTATTTTTCTGCATGAAATGTACCACGTTTTTCCCGGGGACCGGCGCGGGGAGGTCCTCAATTCTTATACAGACGTTTGTAAGACTGCTCAACATAAAACAGCGAAATCATCGTATAATTAAGTTATATAGTGCAAATTGCGCGAACCGAATCAATGATTAGTGAGGATGCAATGAAAAAACCTCTTGTTTTTGTCGTAATGGATGGCGTCGGTTTTGGGAAGGATCCTGAAGGAGATGCCGTAAAACAGGCGAACACCCCGACTTTGGACTGGCTTCTGGCAAACTGCCCGAACACGAAGATCAAGGCTCACGGGACAGCGGTCGGTCTTCCGAGCGACGCGGATATGGGCAACAGTGAAGTCGGCCACAATGCCCTCGGCTGCGGCCAGGTCTATTCCCAGGGCGCGAAGCTGGTCAATGACAGCATTGAAAGCGGCAGCATGTTCGCTTCCGGTACATGGAAGGAAATGGCCGCGAACTGTGTGGATCATAAATCCGCCATGCACTTCATCGGCCTGCTTTCCGACGGCAATGTCCACTCCAACATCAGCCATCTGAAGGCCATGATCGCCGAAGCGAAAAAGGTCGGCGTCCCGCGTGTCTGCGTGCATATCCTGCTGGACGGCCGTGATGTCCCGGCGACATCCGCGCTGCAGTACGTCGATGACCTGGAAGATTTCCTCGCCGAACAGCGTTCCGCTGACTTCGACTGCAGGATCGCTTCCGGCGGCGGACGTATGGTCATCACCATGGACCGCTACCAGGCGAACTGGAACATGGTCAAGGAAGGCTGGGAGACGCACGTCCACGGTGTCGGACGCCAGTTTCCGACCGCGAAGGAAGCTATCGAGACCTACCGCAAGGAATTTGAAGTCATCGACCAGGATCTGCCGGCATTCGTGATCGCCGAAAACGGCCAGCCGGTGGGCACTATCGAAGATAACGACAGTGTGATCTTCTACAACTTCCGCGGTGACCGCGCCATCGAGATCAGCATGGCTTTCGAATATGACGACTTCGATCATTTTGACCGCGGCCGCCGTCCGAATGTCCTCTATGCCGGAATGCTGCAGTATGACGGCGACCTGAAGCTGCCGGAGAAATTCCTGGTAGCTCCTCCGGACATCAAGAATACCCTTTCCCAGCTGCTGGTGGAACACGGCATCAAACAGTATGCCGTCTCCGAGACGCAGAAATACGGCCATGTGACCTACTTCTGGAACGGTAACAAGTCCGGCAAGACCAGCGAAGAACTGGAAGTCTTCTGCGAAGTTCCTTCCGATGTGGTCCCCTTTGACCAGCGCCCGTGGATGAAGTCCGCCGAAGTCACCGACAAGGTCCTGGAAGCCATCGAATCCGGCGAATACGGGTTCATCCGCTGCAACTACCCGAACGGCGACATGGTCGGGCACACCGGAAGCCTGGTCGCCACCCGCATCGGCGTGGAATCCGTCGACCTGGGCCTGTCCCGCATCATCAAGGAGATGGAGACCCATGACTTCACGCTCATCGTGACCGCCGATCACGGCAACGCCGATGACATGATCGAACGGAACAAGAAGACCGGCGCGATCTCCCCGAAGACTGCCCACTCCCTGAACCCGGTGCCTTTCATCATTTATGACAAGGACACCCGCTATGAGATCAAGGACGGGAACTTCGGCCTGGCGAACTGTGCCGCCACCGTCGCGAAGATTCTCGGCATCGAACCTCCCGCCATGTGGGAAGAGGCGATGATCTGATACAGCCGTAAATAAAAATCGAAGGGGTCCTGATCATTTCAGGACCCCTTTCTGTTTAAATGACCGGAGTTTGAACTATTCACGGAAGAAAAGGATGATATTCTTTACCAGAATTACGGCAGAGATGATAAAGATATACTGCCACATCAGCCGGATCGGAGTCATCAACCTGAACTTTGGTGATTTTATGACAAACAGGATGATCACAGAAGCGATCAGCAGCGGTATGATCACTAAAAAATTGAATCCGATCACGTTAGATTGTGCGCTATGGTTCGGGCTATTTAAATTGGTCAGCATCGTGAAGTATTTTCTTGGCACATCTGAATCTTCCAGATTATATCTTTTTGGATCCGTCGGAAGGATCAGGTTTGCTAAAAGAAGAACGAACCAGAAGATGATAAAAATCAGACAGATGACTTGCATGGTTCCTTTACTGATCTGCTGCGAGAAGAGTACAATTCCGCCGGGATGAGCCAGATACGACTGGATGAAAGCGCGGTTATTGATCCGGAAAGAGATGGGAGAGGTAAAAATCATCAGAAGGATCCGGAAAATGACCACTGTCAGGCTTAATGGGAAGGACCACCTGGCGGTGATCATATTACAGAAAGAAAGCAGCAGATTGAGCAGAATCAGGATGATGCTGATGCCGAAAACGGTTTTCCAGTCCGGGATCGAATTATAAACAGGGATCCAGTATTTCGGGAGAAAGAACAGAATGATAACTGCCGCGAGGATATGGACAACGAAGGTATACTTCAGCAGACTGCAGAAGGGATCCGGCGAAGGCACGGATAAATCGTCCCAAACGGAGCCCTTATAAGTTTTGGAATCAATCAGCCTGCCATTATAGTAGGTATTAACAGTCGTATATTTCTCTGACGTCAAGGCGCCGATCAAAACCATCAAGCCGAAAACAACTAAGATGACAATACTGACTACATCCATCGATGCCAGTATGAAACAATAATATTGAAGGTAACGCATGGTCATCATCTCCGTAAGTGAGAAATTTTTAAGCCGGAAGGCCGTCTGCGTATTACAAAACGATCTCCAGGTTATCAACGCCGGTGATGAGGTTGGGGAAGAGGGAGCGGGCGCTGTTGACGGCATTCATGCGGGCGGCGATGGTGGTATAGAGGGCACCGCTGAAGTGAGTCAGCACCATCTGTTTGACGCCGGCTTCAAGCGCCAGCTTCGCGCAGAGTTCCGGCTCCATATGCGGTCCCGGAATTTTTGCCGTACCGGGCAGGGCGCCGCATTCGGCGATGGCGAGGTCCGCGCCGCCGGCAAGTGTGACCGCGTTATCGCAGTAGCCGGTGTCGCAGAGGTAGGTGACGACCTTGCCTTCGATCTCCAGGCGATATCCGTGATCCGGGACGGGGTGGCACAGCGGAAGGGTGGAAATGCCGAAGGGGAAATTTCCCTTGTCCAGTTCGTCGGTGCCAAGGAGCTGCGACCCTGCAGGGAGTACCTTTTCCCAGTTGGAAGAATAGGGCGGTTTCCCCAGGTCACGGAATGCCTGCTGCTCTCCCGCTGGGACGACAACGGTCACGGGAAGGTCAAAGAGAAGGTAATCCAGCGTGTGGAGGCCGATGGTGTGGTCCAGGTGAAGGTGGGAAAGCAGCAGGTAAGTTGGCTTTGAGAAGTCGATCAGCTGTTTTGCCCGCCGGATCCCGTAACCGGCATCCAGGATGATGGAATAATCTTTGGTTCGGATCAGCGTACACATCGTCTGGCCGGTCTCCGTATCGAACCAGCCGTTCGTTCCCAGCATTGTGATAATCATATAATTCTTCCTTTCGTTGTTTGCCATATAGTAAAGGGATACTCTCCGCAAGCGGAGCGGTTCAATGAAAACCGTCCCCATGACTCTTAATATTTTATCGTAAAAATCTGATATGTTCCCAGACTCTTCTCCTGCAGTATATCCGGCAGCTGATACCTGCCATCTGATATTTCCCAACCGACAACCAATAATTATATCTGACTTAGACCTGACAGTTAATAATAAGAGAAATATGTCGTAAACAAATCACCTTGACCGCCTGTAAAAATGCCCCTGGAAAATCATGCTTCGCAGCGGCGCGGAGCGGAATCGTATGTGCCTGCAACGGTGCTTCCCGCGCCCGGTTTTTATCAGCCGGGGGCCACGCGCTGAGCAAGCTCCCGCGTGGCCCCGGCACCCCTTTTGTAAATATGCAGAAAACCGGCTTGTTTGGATTTTGTAAAAATGTCAAGGATCTTATTATTACCGACAATCAGGTCTGAAATTCAACTGTCAAGTTTTCGTTAAAAATATGAGATATACATCGTAAAAAAAATCACCCGACAGCCCGAAAAAATGCCTTCGAGGTATCATGCTTCGCAGAGGCGCGGAGCGGAATCGTATGTGCCTGCAAGGGTGCTTCCCGCGCCCGGTTTTTATCAGCCGGGGGCCACGCGCTAAGCTCCCGCGTGGTCCCCGGCACCCCGCTTTTATAAATACCGTGGAAGGCCGGCCTGTTCAGTTTTTGTCGAAATGTAAGGGATGTTGTTACCCCGGAAAATATCTCAGAGATTCAACTGTCAAATTTCAGATAATAACCGGTAACTGCCAACGAACAACCGCCAACCGCCAACCACTAACCACCAACCACCAACTATCAACCAACAACTAACAACTAATGACTGCCGTCATACCGTATCATTTCCCCATTCTGCCGGACGAAGAGGGTCTCCGCGATGGAGGTCGGGCCGGACTGGCAGGCGCTGAACCAGACTTCGGCGCCGTCCGGGAGATATTCCGGCGGAGTATCGAGCGGCATTTCCACGGTCCCGAAGCTGTGAGGCAGCGCCATGGTCAGGAACATCAGCCGTCCGTGATCCGCGGCCTCATAGCCCTGTTTGGCGCTCTCCGGTTCCCCTTCGCCTGCCGCGTAATAACGGGGATAGACCGCCAGCGCGTGCAGGTAATATTGATCTTCCGCCGGGCATTCCATTTGCAGCGGACCGGTCATTTCCATGACTTTCGCGGGTTCATCCTGAACGAAGGTCATGGGAACACTGCGGTCCGCCAGCGGGATCGCAGCGGCAATCAGCAGCAGGAAGAAGAACGTTTCTGCCGGAGGGGGCGCCCCGATGACCGGGACCGGTGCCGGCGGAACCGACCCGCCGCAGAACCGGAACAGGGCGGCAAGGATATCAGCCATCCCGACAGCAAAATAAAGGATCATGATCCAGTCTGTGGGGATCAGGTAGCGCCCGGCGGAATAGCGTCCGAGAGCCGTACTGAAGTTGAAGATCAGAATGGCCGCCAGCGGGATCAGGCCGGCGTGCCGGCCGCGCTGGCGGGAAGCGGCGATACCGAGAGCCCAGATCAGGAAACCAAGCCCGTAAAAGACCAGGTTGTATGGATCCAGCTCCCCGGAATCCAGCAGTTCCCAGAACGCTTCACTGCTTACCAGCAGATCTGTTTCGGCATTGAAATGATCCCGGAGCGGAAAGATACGGAAACTGCTGATCTCACTGTTAAGAAAATGGACTGTTACAAAGCGGGCGATGATGTCAAAATGGCTGCGGGTCATTTCCGCGATGAAAGCCGTCAGGCGCTGCGTATAGGCGCCGTCATTTTCATCCGGAAGCTGGGAAAGATCGCGTTTTTCGAAATTATAGCTGCGGGCCATTTCCGCTGTCTGTGTCATGGGATGGTCAAAGACAAACTGTCCGGTAATACGGTGTGAGCGCAGCAGCCAGGGGAAGACACAGACCCCAAGTGCCAGGAGGAAGATCAGGACCTGGACCAGTCCCCGTTTTACGGACTTTTTAAACACGGCTGTCAGCGGGAAAAGCAGCAGCAGGATCAGAAAGAGGCTCTGGGTGCGGATGAGCGTCATTGCCCCCAGGATGCAGCCGGCTGCGAAGGCGTTGCGGCGCCCGTAACGGGCATGATCCGTCTGCTTTTGCCAGCGGATGAGGATCCAGACATAAGCCGAGCAGACCAGCGCCGTGGGGATATCGGCGAAGAAATAGCGGGTCGAGGCAATATTGTGCCCGAATGGCATGGAAAGAATGGCATGTGTTTCCCGGAGGATCACCAGAATTGCCGCGGCAAGGCCCGCCTCAACGGAATGGAGGTCCCGGCCGCAAAGGTAAACAAAAACGGGGAACAATGCCAGCACCAGTGTCTGGAGCAGAATGATCCGGTTGTAAGGGATCCCCATGACCAGGTGCAGTCCGGTCAGGAAGGCGATATAAAGCGGACGGGGCGGGATGTCATCCCCTTTGAACCCCATGCCGGCAGCCGCCGCCCGGGCATAATGGCCGTAAAAGGAGCCGTCCGAGAAGGGATAAGTCTCAAAATTCGGCGCCCGTCCGGCGGGGGCAAAAAAGCCGTTCCAATTCGGGGTCACGATCCATACGATCACAGCAGTGGACCAGATCATAAGGGGCAGCAGGCGGACCAGTAATTTCGGTGCTTCGTTTTCGGTGAAATGTGAGGCGCAGAACCAGAGGAAGCAGATCAGAAAGGCCGGCAGCAGATGCCACTCCAGCAGCGGAACGGTGGGTTTGCCGTAAAACGCGTTTTCTTTCTCCAGTCCCAGCCGGGTTTTCCAGATCACAATGCCCAGCAGGAGACCGATGAGCAGCAGAAAGCCGGTAAAGCGCAATTTTCCCCGATCGGTCCGGACACATTCACGGAAGGGATCCCGTTTTCCGTACAGGATCCAAACCGTGAGCAGCACACAGAGGACAGACCCCCCGATCACCAGAGGCAGGCCTCGCTGATAAAAAACTTTCCAGTAGTAAATTCCGGTGGATCGAAAAAGCAGATCTGCTGTCCGCAGCAGAATAACAGCGCACGGTACTGCCAAAAGCAGGATGACCAGGGCGATAAAACGGCCGCGGGATACGGAATTCTTTTCAGATAAATGTTGTTCCATTAAGATTAGTATACAACACAAATCGGCAGGGAACAGGGTTGGCTGATTAATTCAGTGCCGCCTTGTATGGGACAGGTTTTTTGTTCCGACGGTTTTCACTTTCCCGGCATTTCGTCATCAGAACTGTCACCGTTGACGCCTTTTTTCCCCACTAAAAGATACAATAAAAGGGACGCAGCTGTTATTCAGACCCTGCTAATGGGGAAAAAGGCGGCGCCAGCGGTCAGCGGCAGCCATTCTCTGAATAAATACAAAACTGCGGATAGAAAAGGAGATAATACATGAACAAATACGTCACAATGTTTCTTATTTTCGTCATGCTTCTGGTTTCTGCCACGGCTGTGATGGCTGACGGTGAGGATACCGCGTCCACGACACTGAACTGGATCACCGCCAGAAGAGGGATCAGACAGAACGAAATTAGCGGCGGCTTTTACCAGATCGGGGATCTGGATATGGACATATGGATCCCGGACCTTATGACTGCCAGGGATGATATTCCCGAAGACAGTTTTTATGTTTTTACGGATAAGGATGAGTCCGTATTTGCCAAGGTCCACCGGGTGGACATTGATGGAGACACTTCTCTGCAGGGCCTCGAAAAGCTGGTCACGGATCTGGGCTTTGTAAGCGACGGTTTTTACTGGATCAACGGCTATAATGTGCTGATCTGCGAATCAAAAGAGGAAGACACTCTCTCCGTTCTCATTCCGTTTGAAGATGAAACCCTGGAATTTCTCTTCTGGCCCATGTCCAATCCGGACTATTATTCCCTTACCTCTCTGATCCTGTCCACGATCCAGCCGCACAGGCTTACCGTGAGGGATGTCGCCCTGATGATCGACGCGGATCTGAACGGCTACTGGGGCCCGAACAAGGAAGTGCGGTACGTTGACGATCCGGACAATCTCAGCATCACGATCTTCCAGTGGGAAGATGGTATGACTTCTGAGACGATCAAGAATGTTAACAATTGGGATGCCGTGCGTGATGACATGATCAAAAACTACAATATGTATGTCGACGTTCTGGATGAGTTCAGTATGAACGATGCTGTGCTTCTTACGCAGAAGTATATCTCTCCGGAAGAGGATCTCAGTTTCCTGACCATCTCCGGCGGCGAGATCGAATACGACGCGGGGGATTATCTCGGCCAAAACTGATCTGTTCAGAAAGTAAGGCAGAGGACTGTCCCATGCAGGGCAGTCCTCTGTTGTTATGTCGGCGGCCGGCAGCGGGGACGGTTCTGTTGACTCGCACTGTATGAACGACAGTTTTCATGATCATGGCGATATTCTCCGAACGCTGCGAGTCAACGAAAACCGTCCCCGCTGACTCTTTCTCAGCAGTTGATAATCAATTGCAAAGCAATCCGGAAAAGTACTTTAAAATAAAACTATTCAGAATCCGCCGGCGGGGACGGTTACGCGTCAGCGGAACTATCCCCGGGATAACGAAGACAGGGCATGGTTCCGCCCTTCGGACAGTAACCGTTCCCGCCAAAATAACAAAGGTGACCGCCGCGAAAGCGTGTGAGTCTTATAAAGAGCCTGATACCTTCTTAAGCGGGGGTATG
>DAIMGK010000182.1:0-9475 GCA_036723985.1 Flexilinea sp. | reverse complement strand
AAAAGCGGAAAAAACAGAAAAGATGACCGTATTATTTGAGAAAAAACAGGATTCCAGCCGGAAATCATTATTTCCGGCTGTCTGTGGTTAACTTTGACGCTGGTTGGTGGTTGGTAGTTGGTGGTTGATGGTTGGCAGCTATAGGATTCAGATGGTGGTTTGTGATTCAGAGTTCAGACCTGTGTGGGATCGGCAACTCAGATTCAGAATTGAGTCAGAGGTGGCAGCCTCATGATCCGGTTACTGTTTTGTGCTATATTCTCCGCAAGCGGAGCGAATCAGTTTAAAGTGCGGGCTCCGTCCGGCGGATGCGACGCAGGAGTTTCGCCCTGTCGAAGATATTGTCTGAAACTGCGAGACAGAAGGGGAAAAACAAATAACCCCTGAAGTCCGGAAAAAAGCCTTCGGAGCTCCATGCTTCGCAGCGGCGCGGAGCGGGATCGGGTCTGCCCGCTAAGATACTTCCCGCGCCGTAAATTTTATCAGCGGGAACCGCGTACACCGCTGACTCCTGCGCTGCCTCCCGCACAGTAAAGTGCGGGCTCCGTCCGGCGGATGCGATGCAGGAATTTCGCCCTGTCGAAGATATTGTCTGAAACTGCGAGGCAGAAAGGGTAAAAACAAATAATCCCGACAGGCCGGAAAAAAGCCTTCGGAGCTCCATGCTTCGCAGCGGCGCGGAGCGGGATCGGGTCTGCCCGCTAAGATACTTCCCACGCCGTAAATTTTATCAGCCGGGAACCGCGTACACCGCTGACTCCTGCGCTGCCTCCCGCACAATAAAGTGCGGGCTCCGTCCGGCGGATGGGATGCAGGAGCTTTGCCCTGTCGAAGATATTGTCTGAAACTGCGAGACAGAAGGGGAAAAACAAATAACCCCTGAAGTCCGGAAAAAAGCCTTCGGAGCTCCATGCTTCGCAGCGGCGCGGAGCGGGATCGGGTCTGCCCGCTAAGATACTTCCCGCGCCGTAAATTTTATCAGCGGGAACCGCGTACACCGCTGACTCCTGCGCTGCCTCCCGCACAGTAAAGTGCGGGCTCCGTCCGGCGGATGCGATGCAGGAATTTCGCCCTGTCGAAGATATTGTCTGAAACTGCGAGGCAGAAAGGGTAAAAACAAATAATCCCGACAGGCCGGAAAAAAGCCTTCGGAGCTCCATGCTTCGCAGCGGCGCGGAGCGGGATCGGGTCTGCCCGCTAAGATACTTCCCGCGCCGTAAATTTTATCAGCGGGAACCGCGTACACCGCTGACTCCTGCGCTGCCTCCCGCACAGTAAAGTGAGGGCTCCGTCCGGCGGATGCGATGCAGGAGCTTTGCCCTGTCGAAAATATTGTGTAAAACTGCGGGACAGAAAGGGTAAAAACAAATAACCCCGGCAGCCCGGAAAAAAAGCCTTCGGAGCTCCATGCTTCGCAGCGGCGCGGAGCGGGATCGGTTCTGCCCGCAAAGATATTTCCCGCGCCGTAAATTTTATCAGCGGGAACCGTACACACCACTGACTCCCGCCCTGCCCTCTGTACAGTAAAGTGAGGGCTTTGCCAAAAAAAATGTGAGGGTCTGTCCTGTATTTGTCAAAGTGCCGGGAAACGCAGGATCCCGGCTGTTATATCCGGGAGCCTGCTGTCGGGTTTCAGTTAAAGAAGAAGTAAAATTTGTTATAAGCATAAGAAAACAAAGGAAGAAATTGTGTCAGATATAAAGATATTCACGGACAATATTGACCAGACCGCACTTGATCAGATCAATACACTTACAGCCCAGGCAGCTTTCAAAGACTGCAAGATCCGGATCATGCCGGACGTGCACGCTGGGGTCGGGTGTACGATCGGGTTTACCGCGGATCTGGGAGACAAGGTCATCCCGAATATCGTCGGAGTCGATATCGGCTGCGGAATGAAGGTGGTCTCTCTCGGTAAGATCGAAATTGATTTTGAGAAGCTGGACCGGCTGATCCGCAGAAGGATCCCATCGGGGCAGAGCGTTCACAGTAAGCCGGTCTGCCGGTTTGATTTGGAACCGTTATCCTGTTATCCTGCCCTGAAAAATTGTTCCCGCGTTGTCAATTCCATCGGGACATTGGGCGGGGGAAACCATTTTATCGAGATCGACAAAGACGAAGAAGATAATAAATACCTGGTGATCCACACCGGTTCAAGGAACCTCGGGAAACAGGTGGCAGTGTACCATCAGGGGCTGGCTGTCGACTCGATCAAGGGAAGTATTGCCGGCATGAATGAAAGAAGAACAGCACTGATCAGGGAATACAAAGCCGCCGGACAGGAAAATAAGATCCGGGAGGCACTGGATGAGTTCGAAAAAAAATACAAGCCCAGGAAAGAGATCCCGAATGAGCTCTGTTATCTCGAAGGGCCTGACCGGGAAAATTATCTGCATGATATGAAGATCTGCCAGGAATTTGCGGTGATCAACCGGAAAACCATTGCTGAATTGATCCTTGAAGGGATGGGATGGGAGATGATGGGCGAGTTCGAATCGATCCATAATTATATCGACCATCAGAATAACATTGTCCGGAAAGGAGCTATTTCCGCGTACAAAGGGCAGAGGGTATTGATCCCGTTAAATATGAGGGACGGCTGTATCCTCGGTATCGGTAAGGGAAACGCCGATTGGAATTTCTCCGCGCCCCATGGCGCCGGGCGTGTGTTATCCCGGATGAAAGCCAAAGAAATGATCAGCATGGAGGACTATAAAGCCTCAATGGACGGTATTTTCACGACATCCGTGAATCCCGGCACGCTGGATGAATCTCCAATGGCATATAAGCCTTCAAAAGAGATCATCCGCCTTGTTCAGGATACTGTTGAAGTTAAAAAGATCATAAAACCGGTCTATAATTTTAAGGCTTCTGAATAATACCGCCGGTAAAGGCGTTCTCCCTTTGAAGAGAATTTCCGGAATTGAAAGAGACCCGGGTCAGATTTAACAGCGGTAACGATCCGCAAAGGCATTATAATAGAAAATGGCTGTATGGTTTGATGAAGTTTCATCAGGCAATACCGGCGGGAATGATTTTATTTGAAAACGAAAGTGTGACAGGGAAATGAAAATCAGACAATTCGCAATTTTAATTCTGACGGCAGCCTTTTATACGCTCATGCTTTCGGGCTGTCAGAGCCGGACGGAAACACCGGTCCCTGAGGAAGAGGTCTTTATGCCGACCCGTGCTGTGGCGACGCTTCCGGAGCCTACGAAACCGGCTGCCTGTAATAATGTGATCGGTTATCTTGAAGATGTGACATACAGTGACGGGACAGTTGTCGCTCCGGGCCAGACCTTTTTGAAGGAATGGGAAGTGATCAATTACAGCGACTGCAACTGGGAAGACGGCTACCATCTGTTCTTCATTTCCGGAAATCAGATGGGCGCCCCGGATTATGTTGATATCCCCCACATTCCCATCGGGGCAAGGGGGAAGATCTCTGTGGAACTGACCGCGCCGACTGAACCGGGAGAATACCGTTCCGAATGGAAACTCTTTGGCAAAGATAACCGCTTTTTCGGAGAATCACTGATCGCGAATATCGTTGTGGCATCGGAAGAAAAGCCTGCCGAAGAGGGATATTACTATTATTAGTCAATAGTCATTAGTCATTAGTTAATAATTGTCAGCCGGCGGCTGGCGGTTGGGAGATTTTCATCACATATTGAAGACCGGGATGATATCAGGTTTAAGATTGGAAAGAGTCAAATGACCTGTTTTCGCTGACTCGGAATTATGTCAGCGGAACAGGCTGGCTTGACTCTTTTTCCCTGTGTTTACCGGATATATGCCGGGTAATTGGGACAGTCCCCTGACAGACTTAATCGTGAAAAGACCAGCCAACCGGCGGAAAGATCCATCATGACGGAAACAAAAACTGACCGAAAAAAACTGCTGCGCGGATACATTGCCCTTGCCACAGGGACCTTAGTCCTGTCCCTGTCGCCGATCCTGGTCAAATCGATAAACGCTCCGACGGTGGTCACCAGTTTTTACCGGATGTTTATCCCGGCAGTGCTTTTCAGTTTTATCGCTCCGTTCAAAAAAGATCCTGCCGATCCCGGGCAGAACAGGTCCTCTCTGTTCCCGTTCATCCTCTTCCCCATCCTTGCCGGTTTTATTTCCGGGCTGGATCACGGGTTCTGGTCGATCGCGCTCACAAAAACATCCGTCTCCAACGCGACAGTGCTCAATGCCATGGCTCCGGTGTGGATCGCCCTGTTTTCGCTGATCTTTCTGCATGAAAAGTTCAATATGAAGTTCTGGATCGGGCTGGTGCTTGCCATGACAGGGATGGTCTTCATGTCAGGAAAAGGGGTGGACTTCTTCCGGGAAGGGTTCAATGAAGGGGACCGGATCGCCTTTTTCTCCAGCCTGTTTTACTGCGGCTATTATGTCTTTACGCAATTGGGGCGCGGGCATTTCTCCACCCTGAAACAGATATGGATCTCCGACCTTGCCTGCTCCGCGTGCCTGTTTTGTTTCTGCCGTATCATGGGATATTCTCTGACCGGGTACAGCCGCCAGGTCTGGATCGGATTTTTTATGACAGCTATCCTGTGCCAGATCATCGGCTACTATTCGCTGACTTACGCGCTGGGGATCCTTCCCGCTTCCGTTGTCAGCCCCACTGATCAGATGCACTCCGTTATCTCTTCGCTGATCGCCATTCCGGTCCTGCATGAATCCCTCTCATGGCATCAGGCAATCGGATGCGCCGGGATCGTGATCGGCGTGATCCTGATCAACCAGGGGAAGCTGACCCAGTTCCGGGATGACGCGGAGACCGCTGCAGGGGGAAGCGTTAAATGATAAAGAGGACGGTTACGCGCAGTGTGACTGTCCTCAGGAGTTCAGATAGTTCGGCTTCGAGGTCGAAAGGCGGGAGGATTTAAAGGGACAGTCCTAAACCCGGGTTCTGAACAGTTACGGAAAATGTCATATTTTCCGGGAAAACAAATTATTTTTACAGGAGATGTAATATGAAAAAACTGCTTATCTTTGCCGTGCTGCTGAGTGTCCTGACAGTGTCCGCGCTCTTTTCAGCTGTTCCGTGTGTTTTGGCTGATGCCGATAATAATGTTCCCGCAGATAGTGAGGGAGATCCGATCATCGGAAAGTGGGATCTTGAATTTTATTCCACGGTCAATGAGAATGGCATTACTCAGATCGTCTCTTCCAATTTGTTTAACTTAATGCTGGGATATGACTCTATGCGTCTGGAGATAAATTCGGATGGATCGGTTGAACGGACTCAGAATGCCATCGATTGGGCGAATGTCGATATTATCAGTTCTTCCGCACAGGGAATATGGCAGAAAGGGAATAACGGAACGGAAACGGACGTCATTCTTGAAAACGGTGACAGTTATTCCTGCGCAAATGAGGAAAGCACGGATTATCTGGACTGTCTGGATGCCAACGGAACAACGTGGACCTTTCAGAGGGCAGCGAAAACAAACCCGGAAGAATCTTTTATACCGAAACCGAATGTGGTCCCCGTGTCGAAGGAATCGGATTTCTTTGGAGAATGGCAGCAAATGTATATGTACAGCTCGGACCTGCCGTCAATTTATGAGCGGGAGTCCGGCACGAGTATAATGCGGATGGAATTGCCGAACCATGTCAGTATTTCATCGGGATATTTATTCTGGAGTCGCAAACTTTCAAACCAGGAAATATCTTCAGATACTTATCTGCGAAACGGCAGATTAGAAACAAATCTTGTAATGGGCGATGAAAAGATCATATTTGAGCTTAATGATAATGGAATGCTGTCTGTTTCCTGGGATGGTTCAACATTTTACTTTGTGAAAGAAAGTGACGGCAGCACGGGTTCGGCAGAGGAGAAAAGCACACCGGTTTTGACAGTAACTTCCCATGAATTGGAAACAGGGGATCATGTTGAGGTAGAAGTTTCCGCCCCCGGTGCGGATCGCATTACACTGTATGATGGATCGTTCATGAAATACGAAGAAAAGGGAGAAAGTTTGTATCACCGGTTCGGTTCATACAGTCCGTCAACGATAACTTTTTACGCGGAAGCCTTTTATAACGGAGAGCCTGTTAAAAGCAATGAGGAAACGGTCCGCTTCGTTGAACCTTCCTCAGCGAAGGTTGAGACTCCGGCACAGGAAGAATCTCATGCTGTATCCGGGATTGAGACTCCGGTCCCGGAAGAGTCTCATGCTGAAGCCCTGCCGGAAGCTTCTCCTGCAGCATCCGCAGCACATGAAGCTGAAGCTGCTGCACCGGCTGCCGCTCCGGAAAAAGGGATATCGCTGAGCGCCGCGGGCACCGATGTTCCTGTGGGTTCCAATGCCGGCCTGACGGTAAACGCGCCGGGCGCGGATGGGATCAAGATCTACCGGAGCGATACGAATCAGCTGATGAAGAAAAGCGAGGGCGATCATCTGGAGTATCAATTTACCGTAGCGGAAGCCAAAACGATGTCTTTGTATGCGATCGCGTCATATGGCGGGGTCTGGAGTGATGTAAAAAGCAATGAGGTCACGATCAGATTCTACTGATGGATCGCGGACGGGTGCATGCGGCACCGGGCCGGATCTTTTCGTGATATTCCGCTTCCCGCGCCGGCGCACGGACATTGCGGTTCCGAATAATTACCTTTATGAAATCAATATCAGGAGATTTTTTTATGCTGAATGATGTATTGTCAAGCCGGAAAAACCTTTTCAGTACCGGCACACATACCGAACTGCGGGGACAGCTCAACCGCAGCCGCCGGGTGGGCCTGCTTTCCGGAAATGTGATCCAAAACAGCCGTTCCGATATCTCCGGCGTTTCCGCCCGGGTCTGGAAGAACGGCGTCTGCGGCTTTTCTTCCATGGCGGAATATTCGCCGGAAGCAGCGGAAAAGGTACTGCACGCGGCTGCTGAAAACGCCGCCTTTATGGATACCCATGCCGGCGCGGGCAAAGATCCCCTGCCGGTTTTATCCCGTGATACCTATACCGTCCGGGAAGGGATCCATGATCCCGCTCAAAACACATATATTGACTTTGCCAAAGAACTTGATTCCTACGTCGCCGCGCACTGCCCGAACCTGGTCAGCCGTATCATCATCGCGACCGAAGATTCCATGGAGAAGCTGCTCATCACTTCGGATGGAATGGATGCCCATACGATCCTGCCGCGCTCCTACTGCTATGTCTTCCTGACGGCACAGACGCCGGAAGGCCAGCCGGTCGAGCTGTTCAAGGCATTTGGCGGGGAAGGTACATTTGACCTGAATTTTACCGATCCCTCAGTGTGGTACGGGCAAATCGATAATCTATACGAAAGACTGATGCAGAAGAAAGACGGTGTCTACGCGGATGCCGGACTCAAGACGGTGATCCTCGGCGGGATGATGACCGGGATGCTTTCTCATGAGGCAGTCGGGCATACCGTGGAGGCGGACCTGGTCCTGGGCGGAAGTGTGGCGGCGCACTGCCTGAACAAAAGGGTCGCCAGCGACCTGGTGACGCTGACGGATTTCGCCAACACGGCTTTCGGAGAACGCTGCCCGCTGCCGGTCTTCGTGGATGATGAAGGCGTTCCGGCGCGGGATGTGACGATCATCAAAGACGGCATCCTGACCGGTTATATGAATAACCGGGAAAGCGCGCAGCATTTCGGGATGGAACCCTGCGGCAATGCCCGCGCCTGGCTCTTCTCCGATGAACCGCTGATCCGCATGCGCAACACATCCGTCCATCCGGGAACGGACAAGCTGGAAGACATGATCGCTTCCATTGATGACGGGTATTACCTGATCGACTCCGGCAACGGCCAGGCGGATACCACCGGCGAATTCATGTTCGGCGTGACCATGGGTTACGAGATCAAACACGGGAAAATCGGCAGGGCACTGCTGGATACGACGATCTCCGGTGTGGCTTTTGATATGCTCAAGACTGTGGATATGGTGGGGGATGAGGTCACCTGGTCCAGTTCCGGGTTCTGCGGAAAGAAGCAGCCGATGCCTGTCGGAATGGGCGGCCCCGCGCTGCGCTGCAAAGTGATGATCGGAGGGCGGTAATATGGAAAGGCTGATGAATCTTGCGAAAATGATCCTGTCCGAAGCGAAAACGCTGGGGGCTGATTTTGCTCACTGTGCCGTCAGCGAAAGTGAAAAACGGGAATTCAATGTGGATGGGGACCGCTTCTCCCTGATGCGCACACTGTTTGACCGGGATGTTACTGTAACGGTTCTGAAAAATCAACGGAAGGGTTCGGTTCACATCAACCGTTTTGACGAAGAAACCGTCCGGGCAGCCGTCGCGGACGCGGTGGCTGCCAGTGAAAGCGCGGAACCCGATCCCGCGTGGCAGTTTGCCGATGGACCTGTCGACAGGGAATTCACCGAAGGTACACCTCAGTGCGATATGGAGACTTTGTTCGCGCGGACCCGGGAACTGCTGGATGATATCCATAAACGGCATCCGAAGATCCTCGTGGAACAGATGATCACCGAACATGACGCTGAAAAGGCGGTCTACATGAACTCGAACGGGGTCTGTTACCGGCTGAACGAGGGCGCTTACAGTTTCTCGCTGATGTATTCGGGCCATGAGGGAGAGAAGAGCACATCCTTCTACAGCAGCGATGTGACGCTGGCAAAGCTCGACCGGCCTGTGATCGATTCCGCGCTGATCGACCGTGAACTCGGCGAAGTGGAAAAGCAGCTCGATCCGCAGCCCCTGGACGGAAAATTCACCGGAACTGTCCTGCTGGCGCCTCAGGCACTTTACGAGATCGTGATTTCCACGATCCTGGGGAACTTCACTTCCGATACGAGCCTGATCGACGGGACCAGCATCTGGAAAGAAAAACTGGGAGAGCCGGTCGCGGATGAACGGCTGACGATCTCCTTTACCCAGCAGTCGGAAGACGTGGTCCTCGGGCAGCACTTTACCGGAGAAGGATTCCCGGCAGAGAACTTCGACCTGATCAAAGACGGACGGCTTGTCAGTTTTACGCTGAGCCAGTACGGCGCCAATAAAACCGGCGGCAAACGGGCTCCTTCGACAGCCAGGAATATCCGCATCCCCGCCGGGGAGCGGTCATTGGATGAGATCATTCAGGGTATCGACCGCGGTGTATACGTCATGCGTTTCTCCGGCGGTTCCCCCGCGCCGAGCGGCGAATTCTCCGGTGTCGCGAAGAACAGCTTCCTGATCGAAAACGGGAAGATCACCTGCGCCCTCGCGGAAACCATGATCAGCGGCTGTGTCCCGGACATGCTGAAAAACATCCGTGACATCAGCAGCGACCTGCTGAAAGACGGCTCCGACACCCTGCCCTACATCGCCTTCGATGGCGTGACGATCTCGGGGAAGTAAGAACCGGACGTTAGAAATCAAAAACAAAAAAAGAGCAGGCCGGCATACAGCCCGCCGGTCTGCCCTTATTTTTGAGGCGGTTAAACGGAATTTGCGGGATTGTCACCGCAGACTCAGAATTG
>DAIMGK010000181.1:3156-9486 GCA_036723985.1 Flexilinea sp. | reverse complement strand
ACGCGGAAAGCGCCTGTCCCTGCTTATAGGGTGAGGACATAGGGTCCTGATAGGCGATTTCGGACTCGAACTTTTCGGATCGTTCCGTGAAGTAACGGATGTCTTCCGAGGGATCGAAGGGATCCTCAAAAACTGTCATCTGGAATTTTGTGCCCGGAGGGAGCGCACCCAGCGCCGCCTGGTAGCGTTCGCAGATCTCCTTTTCCGTCATCCCGTAGATGTCCATATCGATTTCCGGGATCTCGAACATCAGGACAAATGCACCTTCTTTGGTGATCAGGAAAGGATCGTCGATTGCAATGACGCTGACAAGATCCACGGTGTCCGCTGTAGGCCTTCCGGGATTGGAAAGTTCTTCGGTATCAGTTTCTTCCTGCACCGGTTTTGATGTTTCTTTCTTTTTTCCCTTGAACAGGTTCAGCAGTCCCATGATTTATCCCTTTCCTTGTATCAATCCGGGAAAGGATACAAAATGGGCTGATTTTCTGAAGGATCGGGAGAGGTTTAGGGTATCATTGAAGACAAATCATCAAGCAGCTGACGGGGTAAAATATGGCATTCTGCCGATGGGATTCATCTTCCGAACTGAATATAAGATACCATGATGAGGAATGGGGAGTTCCGCTTCATGATGACCGCGGACAATTCGAATTTCTCATGATGGAGGTCATGCAGTGCGGACTGAACTGGAACATGATGATGCAGAAGCGTGATATCTTCCGCAGCTGTTTCGACAACTTCGAATACGACAGAATCGCGGCTTATGATGAGCAAGATATTTTGCGGATCATGAATACGCCGGGGATGATCCGTTCGAGGCGAAAGATCGAAGCAGTGATAAACAATGCCCGCTGCTTTCAGAAAATTCGTGAAGAATTTGGTACATTTTCAGCGTGGCTGTGGGCTTTTTCAAACGGAAAAACCATTCTGTACAACAAGCATGGGGACGGATATATACCGGTCAGCAACGGATTGTCCGACAGGATCAGCAGAGAACTGAAGAAGCGCGGATTCATATATCTTGGAACTATCACGGTTTACTCACATCTTCAGGCATGCGGAATCATCTGTGATCACGGCAACGACTGCCCTGCTTACAGTTACATTGTGGAGAATTATCCTACAGTGGAAAAGCGGCGTTATCTGGAAAAACAGGTAATGTATTTCGGAGAGAATTGATCATGTCGTCAAAGTCGTTGAGAGAAGAAGTTTTTGGCTACATTCATAACAAATACGGGAGCGAGATCGAGTATCTTTGGCAGCGTTATCCAAACTATGCCGTGTTCCGTCACAAAGACAACCAGAAATGGTACGTGCTTGTCATGGATATTCCCAGATACAAACTCGGGCTGAATGGCGCTGGGATTGTTGATATACTCAATATCAAAACGGACAGTCCGCAGCTTGCTGACATTCTCCGCCATCGAAAGGGTTGTTTTGCATCCTTCCATACCGCCGGTCCCAGATGGGTATCCGTCATTCTGGATGGGACAGTACCCATCGAAGAAATATATGGTTTGATCGATATGAGCTATGAGGAAACTGCCTCACCTGCGGAAAAAGCAGCGCTTCTCCCTCCGAAAGAATGGATCATACCTTCCAATCCGAAATACTATGACATCGTTCATGCTTTTGATCACACACCCGTAATAGAGTGGAAGCAGGGGAAAGGGATCAGAAAGGGAGATACTGTATTCATGTATGTCGGTGCGCCTGTGTCTGCGATTCTCTATAAATGCCTCGTTACAGAAACAGATATTCCGTACCATTTTCAGAGAAAAGACCTGACGATTACCAGTCTGATGCGGATCAAACTTCTGAAACAGTATGATCCGGAGGAATTCACTTTTGACCGTCTCAAGAATGAATTTGATATATTCGCTGTACGAGGGCCAAGAGGTATTCCACAGTCGCTGAGCAAAGCGTTAGCTGAATAATCTAAACGTGCAGTTATACTTTCGGATCCGGCTGTATCAGTTTGAAATGATTTTTCCGGAAGAGAATTATTCCTTCTTTCTGCATTCTGCCGAGTTCTTTCGACATGTTTGTCCTCTCAAGGTTGAGATAATCTGCGAGCTGCTGCCTGTCAAAGGGAATATCGAATTCCAGTGAATGTTTCTGCATTGATATGGTATTCAGGTACGAAAGAAGTCTGCCCCTGCAGCTTTTCGGAGATGTATGGAAACTCCTGCCGGATAGCACAAGATTCTTATGTGATGAAATCAGCAGAAGATTTTTCAGGATCCTTTCTTTCCAGGACACAGAAAACGAACTTTCAAAAAGAGATCCGACATAGAGGAAAAGTATACGGCTGTCTTCATTTGCCCTTACATCCACAAGCATGGGTTCATCCGGAAGAAGTGCGTAGGTTTCCGCAAAGTACTGTCCTGCTCCGACATGACTGAGGATGGCTCTGTTACCCCACATATCGTTGCTTTCAATCGTTACGCTTCCTTCCAATACAATTCCCATGGCATTCGCAGTATCTCCTGCATGAAGGAAGATGCTTCCTTTTTTTATTTGTCTTTCCATGGAATGAAGATCGTGAAGAGCATTCCGGATCTCCGTTTCAGTCATATCTCTGAACAGCATCAGCTTTTGAAGTTCGGCTGTAATCATTATCCCGTCCTGAATTAATAAATGTGGTTTAAACAACAGACTTTCAATCCGGATTATATTACACTTCAGGCAGATAAACAAACTGAGGAGACATAAAATGATCCGGAAAATCGTTCATATTGATGAGGAAAAATGTAATGGCTGCGGATTGTGCGCGGATGCCTGCCATGAAGGAGCCATTAATATCGTGAATGGAAAAGCAAAGCTGGTCAGGGAGAATTTCTGTGACGGGTTCGGCGACTGTCTCCCGGCTTGTCCGACCGGAGCAATCAGCTTTGAAGAAAGAGAAGCACCAGCTTATGATGAAGCGGCTGTAAAAGAAAACAGGGAAAAGAAAGCGGAGAAAAAGATGAACAGTTTGCATATTGCCGGAGGCTGTCCCGGTTCAAGAACAGCAGAATTTCACAGAGATGATGCCAATTCGGCAGAACCATCCGCCAATGCGGTCCATCCGGTTTCTCGACTGAATCAGTGGCCCTGCCAGATCAAACTTGTACCGGCGCAGGCGCCTTTCTTTGAAGGAGCAAAACTCCTGATCGCAGCAGACTGCACGGCATACGCCTATGCCAATCTGCATGAAGAGTTCATGAAAGGAAAGGTCACGCTCATCGGCTGTCCGAAACTGGACGGTGTTGATTATACGGAAAAACTGACGGAAATCATCCGCGATAACGATATTAAGAGTGTGACGATCGTTAGGATGGAGGTACCCTGCTGCGGAGGTCTGCAGCGGGCCGCTGAGAACGCGCTCCGTGCCAGCGGAAAATTCATTCCCTGGCAGGTTGTGACGATCTCAAGAGATGGCAGAATTCTGGATTGAAAAACTGAAAGGAGTACATCATGAGTTATATAGAATGGAAAGACAAAACCACGGAATTCAAAAAAATCGATGTGCGTGGAATTCAGGGAAACTTCTTCCCCGGGTTGAAGAGACAGGCAGAGCAGATCTCCGCCGGAAGCGGATTGGAAGTGGTACAATCCTTTGAACCGATCCCGCTTTATGAAGTCATGGAAGGTCTTGGGTTTGAACATCATACGGAACAGGTTTCAGATGCTGAATTCCATGCGTATTTCTACCGTACAGAAGAAAAACACGCAAACAAAGACATTCCGATGCGTCCTGCCGCGCTGACCAATATGCCGCTGATCGACGAAGGTCTCGGAAAGGTTGCTGTCGAATTTTGGGACCTGACATGGAATGATGAAAAGCGTCATCTGCCCTATGAGATCCGGCTGCTGCTGTCTCTTGCCAATGCTGTCGGCGCTGGACGTATGCGTCAGGCAACACGGGAACTTGTCAAGTCCTATATCCATGGCCTTGACAGCGCAGCGCTGGATGACGTATTCGAACTGCTGGCATGGAACCAGGGGATCGGTTATTTCAGCTCGGAGATCGGTCCCTCCACCTTATTCGCCGCTTATAAGACGATCAAGAACATGGAAAAACAGGGAAAAGACCGCAGTGAAATCTGTGAAATGCTGAAAGAAAAGTTCGGAGAAAAGAATCCCGATGTGAAAGTGATGTGAAATCATGAAGGAGAAAGCCGGAGAGGTATTCTCTATTGCCCGGGATAACATCCCGGTACCGGGATGTACGATCTCGAAAGAGGTTTACAGCGGTGAAAACGCGGTCATATACTTTTCGCTTGCGAAGAACACGGACATCAGTGCGGAGATCTATTCATATCACAAACTTCTGATTATTGCCAGCGGCACTCTTGAAGTCTATGGTCTGGGGCAAGATCAGCTGAAACTTGAAATGAATGAAGCTGTTGTAACTCCTGCCGATATTCCGTTCGGAATGAGGACTGCTGAAGGCACTGTGTATACAGAGATATCAATCAGAAAGGAAGATGTTGCGATGAATGATGCAATCAAACCGGGAGAAGTTTTCAAACTGGCGGATCTCGTCCCCTATGCTGAGGGAAAGATCGTCAACATGGATATCGTACATAACAACAAAATGAAGTTTGTGGTCATGTCCTTTGATGAGGATACAGGTCTTTCAGAACACGCAGCCCCAGGTGAGGCAATTATCTTCGCGCTTGATGGCGAGGCGGTAATTGGATATGAAGGGAAGGATCATTCCATTAAAGCCGGCGAGAACTTCCATTTCGCGAAAGCAGGCCTTCATTCCGTTAAAGCAGTAAAGAGGTTCAAAATGGCATTACTTCTTACACTGGAGTAAGAATCCGAAAATGTACACCAGTGCTAAATAAAAAAGGTAAGTATATGATCAAAGTTGCATTTTTTGACACAAAAGCATATGACAGGCCGTCATTCGAGCAGTACGGAAATCTTCACGATATCGAATATAAATTTCTGGAAACAAAACTATCTGAAGATACTGTGGAACTTGCAAAAGGATGTGATGCCGTTTGTGTGTTCGTGAATGATACGGTAAATGCGGCTGTAATCGATAAGCTGCACGAATATGGGATCAAAATGATCTCCCTGAGATGCGCGGGTTATAACAATGTAGATGTCCGGCATGCTTTTGGAAAGATCCATGTCGCTCACGTTCCTGCCTACTCACCGTATGCAGTCGCCGAACATGCCGCTGCCCTCCTGCTGACATCTGTCCGCAGGATCCACAAGGCATATAACAGGACCAGAGATTTCAACTTCTCATTGAACGGGCTGACAGGGTTTGACCTGTATGGAAAAACGATCGGTATCATCGGCACTGGAAAGATCGGGCGGATCTTTACCGATATATGCCGGGGCTTCGGAATGAAGGTGATCGCTTACGACGCCTATCCCGCAGCTGACAGCGGAATCAGCTATGTATCGCTAGATGAACTTTTCAAGAAGAGCGATATTATCTCTCTTCACTGTCCGCTGACAGATGAAACCCGGCACATGATCAGCACTGATTCCATCGGAAAAATGAAGAAGGGTGTTGTGATCCTGAACACTTCAAGAGGTGCGCTGATTGATTCGGAAGCGCTGCTGGAAGGGATCAAATCCAGAAAAATCGGTGCGGCCTGTCTCGATGTTTATGAAGAAGAAGCGGATATCTTTTTCGAGGACAGGTCCGGACATATTCTGAACGATGATCTGCTGTCACGGCTGATCTCCATGCCGAATGTGATCGTTACATCGCATCAGGCATTTCTGACGGAAGAGGCGCTGAACAATATCGCTGAAACAACAGTGAATAACATCAGGTCATTTTTTGATAACGACGGTATCTGCGATAACGAGCTGTGTTACCGCTGCGGCAATATCGAAAAATGCAGAAAAGAAAGAAAACAGAGATGCTTCTAGGGAGAAAAAATGAAATACTATGTCAATGACACCTGTATTGGCTGCGGACTGTGCGCAGACACCTGTCCTGAAGTATTTTCAATGAGTGATGAATGCGCTGCAGTTGCTATTGGATCGGAAGTTCCGGAAGATGTTCTTGACAGTGCCGCTGAAGCCCGTGCCAGTTGTCCTGTAGGAGCCATCAAAGAAGCATAACTTCGAAGGATCATTGAATGATTCAAAACACCCGGCAGTCATGTTGTTGCCGGGTGTTTTGAATCATTCAATGATCCCTCGAAAAACAGCACAAAAGCCGTTGCTTTCATCAAACCATGCACATTCCCGTGTACATAGCTCAAATTTAAGCGGGCAGTATTTCGCTTCACTGGTTTTTGTTTCCGTTCCGGGAAATCTGAAATGCCACATGTTCAGATCCTCAGGCCATAATGTTTTCACTTCATT
>DAIMGK010000181.1:2718-3011 GCA_036723985.1 Flexilinea sp. | reverse complement strand
ATATTCGATTACCGAGTCATTGTCCCGGAACAGTACGGCATCAGTGTCCGCTATGGTTAAAAATACAAAAGACGGATCCGCGATCAGACCAACGGAATAACCCCTTCCGGTCAGCTGTTTCGTTGTCCGGGTTTTGAATACGCCGGTTTCATCTGTTTCGAGAGAGGAAAGCAGTCTCTTGAAATCAAGACTGCTCTGTTTCACCTCATAAACAAAACGGGTCAGGTAATTGAGAACAGATCCGTATCTGGCAATATCTTTCTTCCCATATTCCTGAGGAAGATACATGAACC
>DAIMGK010000181.1:0-2708 GCA_036723985.1 Flexilinea sp. | reverse complement strand
TCGGGATCTGCTTTCCCTGTTCATTTGCCCAGATAAGGATGTCCCGCCGTATCTCCTGGTTATCGCTGATCACGGAATACTTCAGTGAGGCGTATTTCTGATACAGATCTTCATCAAGTTTCTCCGGATCCATGATGGCGTTCATGACGATCGTGACGGGTTCCGTGGTGTCAGCCGAAGCCGGTTTGAAAGTATTTCCGTCAAAGAAAATCAGTGCCCTGTCGTATGGTTTAGCCGGATCCATACTGATATCAAAATCCACCTTACCCAGCTCAGCTGCAAAGGTAAGAGCAGAAAAGGCGTCAAACCCGTAAAGGTCCGTGTCAGATGCTTTGATTTCGTAGGCATTGATCAGATCCTTGATCCAGCCGTCCTGCGTGAGCGAGAAGCACATAGCCGGATCCTCGTAAACCTCAGCGGCAGAACAGCAGAAAACCAGAAGAAACATAGCTGACAGGAAAAACAGTATGCGGAAAATATCCTTATTCATTTGATCTTTTCATCTCCATCTCAAAATTTGTGAGCGTATAATTCCGGAATCTCATGTCAAAACCCAGGTCCTGCTTTTTCTCAAAATCCTCCCGCATCCCTCTTTTGATCTCATCATATGTTCCGCCTCGCATGGCGATATCCATCCCGTGTCTGGCGACATCACTCAGGTTTCTGAAGGTATCAGCACCCGTATCTTCATAACCGCCGTCAGGAAGAGATTTGTCAGGAAAATAATCCGGATCCACGCCTTCCCTTTCCATGTTTCTGCGGAATCCCGTATAAGATTCATCCTCTGTCAGTCTGTCAGTGTCTTTCCGGTCTTTAACCTCCGGCTGCGGCTGTTCCGGTGTATCCGCGTAAAAAAAGGTTTGCCCCGCACGGTCCATCAGGTCTGCTGCCATGATGCCCGCGGCTCCGCCGTGCCGGTCGAAATATTTGCGGACAGCATCCGGCTGCTTCATTCCCTTTCGGACAGCAGAATTCAGAGGCTCTCCGTATTTCTCCCTTGAGATCTCATCCATTGCCCGCAGCACATCACTCGTGGCAGATCCCGCTTTCATGATCTCTTCCGGTTTCAGCTCATATTTATCCATATTCCGTTCCCTGATTCTTTCCATATTCTTTTTCCCGGCAGAAGGCTTTTCCTTTTGCGGTTTGGTTTCCTTCTTTTCAGCAGCTTTCGCCGCGCCCTTTGTTTTTCCGGCTGCATCCGCCGCCTTTTCAGCGTCCTTCATCTTTCCCGCGGCTGACGCGGTTTTAGCCGCGGCTTCAGCTGCTGCAGAAGTTCCTCCGGATGTGATTGCCAGGGCGATCCGTGCGATCACCTGAGCGGCTATTTTGACTGCTCTCACTGCCTTTTTGATGTCCGCTATCAGGGAATCGAATATTTTTTTGATCACCTCGCTGTGAAGCATAACGATCATGCAGGAAATACCGATGGAGATGCACAGCGTCCTGAAGACTTCTCCCATGGACATGCCGCTGACAAATTTTTCGTTGTTCAGCATGATCAGCGCCAGCAGGATCCCGTCAAAGACAGGCGTAAGGATGAATCCGATAAAAGTTTTTATCCAGCTGTCCCTGATCCAGTCAAACTCCTCATAGACCGAAAGGACAAAACAGATAGGCGATATTCCAAAGAGAAGAAGAATTCCGATCCGCGTCGACACCGAAACAAGAACGATCGAAATGAACAACACAAGGGTCAGAAACAGACGGAGAAATATCAGCACAACCAGAAGCGCTTCCGATGATCCGTCCAGATGAGTGATCATCGACGGAAGAAAGATCCGCTCAGCGATCTCCGAAAAGTTGGTCGTCACGGTTATTCCGGAAATTGCCAGCATTTGTTTTCCCAAAGCAGTGGATATCGCAAGAACCTTTGTAAAGATCCAGTAGCTGGAAGCCGCGAACCCGACATTGAGAATAGTTCCGAATGCCAGCTCTCTTGTTTTCACCAGCGTGAGCGAACTCCGCTCCCCTCCGTATTTGACCGTACTGAAAATGGACAAGAGCAGCATCAGCGGCAGAAGCGCCAGCGCGAATTTAGTCGTCGAGCTCCACATATCCAGGCACATTTTCAGAAAGGACTGATCCGGGTCATACATATACTGGATCGCCGAGCTGAAAGCGGAATTGAAGAAACCGGCTATCTCGCCCACTGAATCTTCGAGAATCCATGAACTGGCCAGCCTGATGATGATGTCATAGGCGATATGGAAAGGGAACTCGACGTTGAAGATCGGGAAAATCGCCCCGATCCATTTCAGCGTCGACAGCAGACCGGACATGTCCATAATTCAGCTCCGGTTCGCGTTATAACGGAAAAGATCTTCCTGGAGCCCTCCTCCCCAGAGATAGGTGATCAGGACACCGAGAAACGCGATCGAGCAGAGCTGAAGAACGTAGGATACGGTCAGGTCGATCGGCCGCATATGAAACAGAGCTTTGGGTTCTTTCTTCGGCTTTTCCGGCTTCCGTTCGCTGTAGTCATATTTCTCTACATGATCGATACCCTTCTGGTGAAATTTGTCCCGGCCGTAGAACATAAGGATCTGAGTGATCATCTCCTCGAATTTTCTGCCTGTTTTCGGATCCCGTCCGAAGGCGATCCCGACTCCGATACCCGCGCAGATGATGGCAAGACCGATTTTCAGCGGCGCGAACATATCTGACAGGTAAACCAGGACCGCCAGGATTATGCCGGCTGCAGCAAT
>DAIMGK010000180.1:0-9595 GCA_036723985.1 Flexilinea sp. | reverse complement strand
GGCGAAGCTCGAGAGCCGAATCATAATTCAGCGCAGCGGTTCCTTACGGCTCTCGCTCTTGCAAACACATATGTTTTCGCTCCCGCACCTTGCGAAGCACAATGTCCCTCATACAGCAGGCTATTATAAATTGTGATCTTATAGTAGAAAAAAACAGCAGACAATTGGATGCATCGATTTGTAAAATGAAATATACTTTTTTACAAATGACGAAGGAATCGGAGCACGTATCAAAATAAAGGAATCAGGCATCGGTTCCTTTTTGTTTTTCATAGGCTTCAATTGCATCCACCGCCGATACATAAAAAGTGATGTTTGTTTTTTTGTAGTTTTCGAGGCTGTGATCAAAATCTTCCTTCGAAATACCAAGTTCATACAGAATATGGTCCAGTAAATCCGGATCGTTATGTATCTTTTCCAGGATATATTCCTTATATTTCAGGAATAATTCGTCCAGTAATTCTCTTCCCCTTTTGTTTTCTTCTTCCCATTTTTGTTCCAGTTTTTTATTCACTTTTTCTCTCCATATTCCTGATAATACCGGACAGATAAGTCCATTACTTATTATATTCCACCTAAAGAACTTTGCATTCCGGAATCTGTGTTTCGCAGTGTGCGGAGATCCATATTACTTAATCAATTTCCTGCTGACAATATCACAAAAAATCCTTTATGGAATTATTTTATTATGACTGCGGATGATACAAATGAAATTATAACAAACTTAGGGGTAAATACACATTTACCCAACTCAGCTATCATACCAGCCATATCTCCTGCGGATATTTTAGCGAGTATGACATTCGAGGAGAAAAAGAAATTGTTAGGACTATGACACTTTTCCTCTGGATTTAACGCAAAAAGCGCACAGAAAATCCCGTGCGCTTTTTTAGCTTAAAAAAACCTTTTACAAATCCTTAAGATTTTCTCGACAAAAGTTCAAAAAATCTAATTCTTTAAGAATAGGCTTTTTTTCTATGATAAATTTCATAAAAAACTTCGTAAAATTAATTTAAAGGTTTGAAAAAACAGGGGATTTTATTAAAAAATAAGTGACCCATCGGGGACTCGAACCCCGAACACGCTGATTCGTGGTATAAGCCCTGTATGGGTCATGTTTTGTGATTTTTTCTGAAAGTCCAAATATTTAGATCCAATCAGCGGTTTTTCTTGTAATATTATGTATCAAAAAAAGTAAATTAAGATCATATGAACCATCGTACACAAAATTCAAGAAAAGAACGATATCTAAATATTTAGTGCTTGATTATCAACTCAATTTCATTAGTGTATTGTCCATTTGCTCCAGCGCGATACTTCATTTCTGAAACCGCAGTCTGCAGAACGGCCAATGACAGCGCATCTCTATCCTTTGCCGCATCAAAAGTGATGCCGTTGTAATAAATTGTCACAACAGTGTGTTCATCCGCAGCAGAGTATTCTGCAACGACCTTAATTTGAGGGGATCGAAGCTTCGGCAGCAGCAAATTCTGGACGGTTTCCTCGTAAGCGAGCTGGATACGCCTTCCTGTATTTGAATCGATCTGGTTTTTACTGCAGTACTGTTCAATTTGACTGACCGCCGCAGGAAAGTCGTAATCCCTGCTTTCGATATTAAGTTCCAGCACTTTGAGTTTGCGAACGAATCGGCGTGTTTTTTCGCGTTTAGGATCGTCAAAAATCTGCTGCGGGGTGCCATCTTCGTAAATTTTCCCTTCATCCATATAAAAGACCCGATTGCTGATAGCTCTGGCAAATGCCATTTCATGCGTAACGATCAGCATGGTCTTCCCTGTTTTTGCCAGGTCCCGGATCACTGCCTGCACCTCGCCCACCATTGTCGGATCCAGCGCGCTGGTTGGTTCGTCGAGCATGATTATCTCCGGATCCATCGCCAGCGTTCGGGCGATAGCAACACGCTGTTTTTGGCCGCCGGAGAGTTCGTCCGGATAGTTCAGCGCTTTGGCTGCCAGACCGACAGTCCGAAGCAATTCCATTCCTTTGTCGTAGGCTTCCTGTTTCGATTTTTTCAGCAGATCCATGGGTGGGATCATAATATTTTCAATTACGGTCATATGTCCGAACAGGTTGAAAGACTGGAAAACCATACCTATCCTTTGGCGTATTTTACCAAGATCGGTTTTCGGACCGGTCACCTCCGTATCATCCACCCAGATATGTCCGGCGGTCGGTTTTTCCAGTAAATTAATACAGCGCAGCAGTGTACTCTTCCCGGTTCCGGACGGTCCAATGACCGCGATGACATCCCCGTCATTGATCTCAACATTCACATCCTTCAAAGGGACCGCATTCGGATATTCTTTCTTCAGGTGTTCGATCCTAATCATTGGTCTTCACTCCTTTCAGGATATCCCCGGGTGTTCTTTTTTTGGAGTCAATTTGGATCTGTATTCTTTTGATGAGCAGCCCCAGGATGATCTCCAGAATAAAATAGATCACCGTGACTGCGATCAGGGGGAAGAATGCTTCATAGGTGCGGCTGCGGATGATATCTCCCATTTTTGTCAGGTCCTGCACGGCGATATATCCGACAATTGAGGTCGCCTTCAAAAGACCGATGATCTCACCTTTGTACGCACTAATCACATGAGGGACAGCCTGCGGCAGGATGATGCGGAAAAAAGTTCTGATATTGGAATAACCCAGCGCATAAGACGCTTCATACTGTCCGCTATCGACTGCTCCCACACCCATTTTCATCAGTCCGAAAACCGATGCGCCAAAGGTCAGTGTAAAACCGATCACTGCAACCGCGAGTCCGTCAATAGCGACGGATCTGAAAATCACATAAAACAGGATCATCAGCAGAACGACCATCGGCATTCCCTGCAGCAGCCATAGACAGACATTTGTGATGCTGTTTGCAGCAGTGTTTCCGTTCCGGCACAGCATAAACAACAGAAAACCGAGTATCGTTCCGAAAATGACTGACAGTGCCGTGATGATCAGCGTATTACCGATCCCGGCCACGATCAGCTTCCAGCGGTTTTCGCGGATAAATGTCTTTTCAAAACTGGAGCGTATCGAATCCATGAAGGTCAGCGCTTTTTGTTCTGATTGCTGTGATGCGGTACGTACCACCAGCAAAAAGGCCGCCGGATAATACGGAAGAAAATCCACAGCCTCTTCCCGCTCCGGTGTGACGATGATCGATCCAGTCCCGATCAGCGCTTTTCCTGACTGCACGTAAGACAAAATGGCGGAAAACTCCATACCGACAAATTCCACATGAACATCCAGTTCTTTGGCCGTCAGCAGGATCAACTCATTGTCAACCCCCCGCAGTTCTCCGTTTTCTCCGGTATAACTCATCGGTTCCAATGTATCGCATACGGCAGCAGTGACCGTACCGTTCAGCCCCGGCCAGTCCTGTTCGGGAAGAAATTTCAGGCTTTCATCCGCTCCGGTCCATTTTTTCCAGGCTGCTTGAATTTTTTCCTTCGGGATCGAATCGAAAGCGGTCTGCCACACATCCCTGTTGGGATCCCCTTTCGCAAAAGCAAAGCCGAAGACGCCGTCCTGCAGGCTTTCGGGAAAGAGCGTTATCCCGGAATTGCGGTTTATGGAAAGCTGCGCGATCGCATTATTAGACAAAGCCGCATCTGTTTTTCCGGATATCAAAGCAAGGATAATGTCCGGCATACTGCTGAAATAAGTGAAATCGCCGACTTTCGGAACTTTGCTGCGTACCAGTTCTTCAAACGGAGCTCCGGTCAGCATCGAAACGGTTTTTCCGTTCAATTCGGAAAACATCGTGAATTCCGGATGAGCATTTTCCTTTGCCAAATAAGCCAGGACGATCCCGCCGTAGCTGGTCGGATCGGAAAAGAGCACCTGCTCCTCCCGCTCCGGCGTTACGTTCATATCCGTGGTGAAGTCATATTTTCCGGATTCAACAGCCGGGATCCGTCCCGCGAAATCCACATCTCCAAGCTCCAGCGCATATCCTCTGTCCCTGCAGAAGCGAACGACAAGATCGATGTCGTAGCCGACATTCTTTCCGTCTTTGATATAGGAAAAAGGCATATCCGTTGAAGTCGTAACGACCCGGATCGTACCGTTCTCTCCGGTCAGACCGGACATATCAACGGCCTTTCTTTCCTCATCGACGCCAAACCAGATATCATCCAGTTCCTGCATCGTGCCGTTTTCCATGCTTCTCGCAAGAAAATCATTCAATTCCCCGCACAGGGCAGCGCTCTTCGGATCATTCTTCCGGAAAGCGAAACTATAGCTGTTCTGCGTGATACGATCATGGATATAATCGATTTCCGGTTGTTCGGCATGGATGGATTTCAGTCCCGGTTCGTCCCCGAGATAAGCATCTATCTTTCCGGCCTGCAGCGCTGCAATACAATCCGGATAGCTATTAAAAATCAGGATTTCACTGTTGGGAAAGTATTCAGCAGCTACTCCTTCCATCAACGGTCCGGTCAGAATACCGATCCGCTTCCCGTTGTAATCCTGCCAGCGGAGATTTTCAGCCGACAGTACCGGATTTGCAGTTTCATCCTCTCCGCGAACCATGATGCCGTATCTTGTTTCAAAAAGAATATCTGAAAAAGAGAAGTTTTCCCTGCGTTCCTCTTCCGTTTCCAGATTCGACATAATGCAGTCGATCTTCCCCGTGGCTGCTGCGGGAATGATCCCATCCCAATCATAGATTCTGAATTCAAGGTCAGCATCCAGCCAGGCGGCAAAGCGGTAAGCAAGTTCAATATCATAGCCGTTCAGGTCTGTTCCAAGATAGTAACTGTAAGGAGGAACTGATCCGGTGGTCCCAACGATCAGATGATATTTCGGATCCCGGGGAAGCTCTATTACCGGCATCATCTCGTTTCCGTCCAGGACCCAGCGCTGAAACATCTCATCCAAAGTACCGTCGGCTTTCTTTTCGGCGATGAAGTGATTGATTTTGTTTTTCAGATCGGGAATCTGAGAAACGGAAGATAGTCCCACCGCAATTTTGATGGTTCCATCTATAGTATCTTCCAGCAAATGAACACCCCGCAGTCCGTTTTCGATCGCCATCTGCATTTGCCGCTGATCGTAGATGAATGCATCGATTTTTCCGGCAGAAACGGCTTCATACCCCATGAAATTATCGGTAAAGTAAGCGATAAAGGCCTTCGGAATCTCATTTTTGATATATAATTCGGCAACGCTTCCCTGACTGATACCGATCGTGATACCGGGATCGTTGAGCTGCGTTTTGGATGTTATTACATCGGATGCATATGTTATTTTTGAAAAGATTATGAAAAGGAATAATAACAAAACTCTCTTCATTGGAGATATCTATCCTTTATATTGATTTCTAACATGCTGAAAGCTCTCCATCGCAGCAAAGCTTGATCCCCCCGGGGAACAATCTCCCATCCGCTGTCTTCTGTTCTGGCGAGCCGCCGCCAATTCGTGTAACAGCCCTCTTTTCATACATTTCTCCATTTATTTTTCTGTATTATTTTATCATACCAACCTGCGACGTAACGAGTCCAGGTAAATTCATGGTAAGGTAAATAGAGATCATATGAACTACGTACAGTATATAGTGGCTCGCATTATTATGCATATTTGGGGTATAATAATTCTCGGGTTTCTATGTACATATTTTCCACTCTATATCAGTAATGATCAGCCGCTTTTAGGATGGTGTTTATTACGGTTCAGGTAAGGTCGGAAAGTAGGAGTAGATAATGTTTCGAAAAATCGATCAAAACAAACAAAATGAACAGCCGAAGGATCCGCTGATTAAAGAGGAATTCAATGCTGAGAATTCCATCCAGCCGATGGGAAATGAAGCCGCGAATGTGGAGCTCATGAATCAGATGCTCAGGGACGCGAACCTTGAGACCGGATTGGAATTTCTGGAAGGAAATCTGGACCGTATCAATAACGATGATGACAACATCATCAACAACGGGGAAAAGCACCGCAAAAATACGGTAATGTCCGAGTCTGATCATGATAACGATGGCGGAAATAAAAACCTGATAAAAAACGGAAAACTTGATCTGAATATCTCAAATGACAATTTTGATGATTTTTTGAATAATGATGAAGAAGATAAGAAATCGATATTAGAAAAAGGCAATAATGAAAATATAGCGGGAGACGGTAAGGATCAAAAAGCTCTCGTACAAAATTTTGTAGCCAACATTTTGGAAAACGCCATTCAAAAGAACGCTGTCAATGATCCTCCGGTGCAGGACATTTTCCCGGATCAGATGGAGCAGAAACCGCTTTTTTCCGAAGATCCGGCAATGACCAATGAAGAAAAGCTGCAGCAGGTCTGGGATCAGATCGGTGAGGGATTCGATGAGAAACCGGATCTTCCGGAAGATCTGATCGCGGTCGCACCCAAGAAGAAAAAGGGCAAAAAATCCAAAAAGAGCGAAAGCAGTAAGAATACAGAATCCCGGGAGGATATGGCCGTCCATGCTCCGAAAAAGAAAGGTCGCAAAAAATCAAATGACCGGGAAAACATCATTCAGAATAACAATATCATTGAAAATGATTTGAATGAGATCAACAATGAAATGCTGCCGGCAGCCGGCTGGAATTTCAACGCACAGAAGCTGCCCGCGCGGGCAAAAACCGGGTGGTTCCGTCGATTTTTGACCGGCACAGCCAAATTTATGGGGAAAACCTTTGGGAAAGCCCTAAATGTTGTTCAAAACCTGGCCCGCTTCACTTATTTCACGAAGAAATACAAACAATCGGTGAGCGGAAGTACGGAGAATCCCAACATCACGCAGGATAAACGGCAGCATGACGTCATCCCGGGCTGGGACGGCGCAAAATATGAAAAAGCCCCTGACGGACAGGATGACATCATGGCGGATTTCCGCCGGGTGCCGACTGTCTGGTCCCGAGTCACAGCAAAAAAGGCGACCGATTCGGAAGGGAAACCGCTGCCTCCGACGATCAGTGTGAATGTCAACCAGCCGAAGGAAGCTGTAGATAAAACAATGACGGGGAGCATTATTCCTGACACGGGGCACAGCGGTCTCGGATTGGAATACAGCCGTTACAGCCGCATCTCCGGGCAGTATGAACGCTATTCCCTGAAGTACGGCTTTTATATGGCAGGCAGCACGCTTTCACAAACTTCTCTGAATTCCACAAAAGCCGGAAATTTTCCCGGACAATTGATGGATGAAAGCAATGCAGCCTGGACCATCACCCGTACTTTTCCCGCCAAAAGCCGCCAGATCAGCGCGATCCTGAAGGCTTCGGAAACCTATGCTGACAAGGGCTATAACGGTCTGACCCGAAACTGTACCACCTTTGTAAAAGACATGGTTCAGAATGTTGCCCATGTTCCGGTGGCGGACAGTATTTTCAAAATGGAAGTTCCCCGTGTCAATGCCATCGGAAATTTCGGGATCTTTGCCGGTACAGCCCATGAGACCAATGCAAGGATCAATACGGAAGAACATTTAGAAAAATTGGCTCAGCAGGAAGATCTGAGTTATGCGGGGCTGGGCAACAAGCGTGTAACCAAACAGGATTACCGCAACTATAAGAATGCACCGTCCGAAGCTCCGACCACAACGTCTCTGGCGGACAGCCCGAATGCCGTTGCGGAAAACATGCGCCGTCTGGAAGGTCCTGACGCCGGAATGGTCAGCTCCGACGCGTACAGCGGTACGCTGCCGGCCGCTGACAGAGGATCAAGCAGTGCAGGTCTGTTCAGCAGCCGCAGTCAGCAGCAAAACGGCGCGATGCTGAGGGATTTCCAACACGCTCTGCGTGATGAAGGGCAATCGCTGATACAGACCATTCTGAATGTACTGGGCAAAAACAGCCTGGATGAATTATTTTCCATGCCGGAAATGACAGAGGAGCTGGTGACGCCTATTGCCGAATTGGATAACGCAGGTGGGACGATCGAACAATTGATCGGCATTGATAATCAGCCTCAGGCATTAAAAGCTGCCAGGGCGGATTTGGACGGACAAATCGCCGGGCTTAATACGCTGCTCTTCAAATATTTTAAAAATGATAAACGGCTGCATGTGCCGGTAATTCACATGATCTCGCTTCTTTCAAGAGCCGCACAATATATTGATAACCTCTATGCCCAAACAGATTACGGAGCAGATGCCGGCGGAGATCTGGGCAATATTCGCAGTGATACCACAAGAACGGAATATCGGGTCACAGCCGGTAACGGTAAAGCCATGATGACACCCAGCCATTATGAATCCTATCTCCAGATCTACAAAAATCCTCAGACGGCGGTTGAGAAATACGCGCGTTTTCAGGAACTGAAACACATAAAGGCTGACAATACGCGGGAGCTGACAAAAGCAGAGAAAAAGGAACTGGAGAAGGCGGAACGGATGGACAAGCTTGCCGATCAGTTCGACCTCTCGCACAATTATATGCTGGAAAAAGGGTCCTACACCCAGCAGGATGTGGATTATGCCTTTGCTCTGCATAAGAAAGAAAATGAGGGAGACGTAAACGGTGCCATTCTGAGCAATTCTTCCGGAAATGTCTACAAATCCCTGATCCTGGAAAAAATCTTCGGCGGCATGAAGCAGCGTTATCTGAACCACATCTCCCTTGAAGATTCGGGTAATAAGGATACGATCAAAGCCTGGCTGGAAAATGACATGCTGGAATGCATCAAAAGAAAGAAGGACGACCTGATGGCCGTTCTCCGGGCAATGAAACGAAACGCGGAGATCGATAATCCGGATAAGGATTATCTGTTAGCATTATTTCATAACCTGATAGCGGAAAACTGGATCTTCAAAGTCTTCAAAGCGAGTGATTCTGAGGAAAGCCCGCTGCATAACGCTCCGAACTTCATAGGAGAGTCACTGGGTGAAATTTTGGGTGACAACCGGTCGCCGCTCACTTCATTACTTGAGGGAATGCTGAAAATTGTCCTTGCTGAAGATACATTCAACGCTCCGGATTCTCTGCAGCAGATGAAGAGAAAATAGGGTATATGATTTAGGGTCTTGGGGATGGTCATCACCTGCCTTCTAAACCCTGATCGCTGACTACTAACTGCTATGAACATAGAAGTCATTGATAAAGAAACACTTCCGCGGTACAGGGATCTTATCCTGCCGTACATATATGAGGAACTGGAAAATTGCCGCGAGGATCTTGCGGATGAGAATTATATCTGTCTGTCAGGAACCGCCGAAAACGATGATGGGATCCTGATCCCGATTGCCGCGCTGGTGATGCTGATGGAAGCCAACGGGGATCTGGCCGTTTTGAGTATTTACACGATTCCGGAACACAGACGTCAGGGAATTGCCTCCGAACTGCTGGAAAAAGCCATCTTTGTGAGCCGTCAGCTGTTTGTTTTTGAAGACGGAGAAGATGAGGAGTTCATAAATTTGAAGGCTGTTTATCGCCTTTCGGAAAAATTCAAAAACCCGTTTGAGGAGTTTCTGAAGAAAAACAATTTCACCGATTTTTATCTTCTGGATGAGCATGACAACCCGCAGGTCTGGGCTGCTGTTGAAGAGATAAGATTTTATAAAAAAACTTAAGGAAACGCTGATTAAAGGAAAGAAGAGACAAAAAAGCCGTCTGAAATTAT
>DAIMGK010000179.1:0-9597 GCA_036723985.1 Flexilinea sp. | reverse complement strand
TGCTGAAATGATAGTTCGCCGTGAGATAAAGCCGGCCGAGCGTAAGATCTTCCGGAACGGGGACCTGAAATCCCTGCTGTTCCAGCACGGCTTTGGTGATCAGCAGGCTGCCCATTTTCCGCAGGACGCCTTCCAGTCCGCGGGAAACGGTCCGGTAATCGTCGGAAAAGCGGTTGATCTTGATGGCGTACTGTTCCATGTAGACCAGGTCTTTATACAGGGTGCTGATGATCTGCGTAATGTCCTTCGGGGTATAGCAGTCCGGATCCAGCTCTTCAAACGGCAGCCTGTCCGTTTTGCGGTAGTAATGGATCTCCGGCATGTTATCTGTATCGGTGTTGATTTTTGTTTGCTTATCCATTTCGATCCGGTCCTTTCTTCCCCGCACATTCGCGGCGGTTCAAATTTTTTTGTTCAGATAGCAGTCCAGGGTTCTGGAACGAGTCAGCGGGGACCTGCACTGTAAGGTGCGAGCTTCGCTCGGTTGATTCAGTGCAGGAGCTTCGCCCATTGACTCAAACGATACGGACGATAATTGGTCATGCTCCTACCGTTTTTCTGAGTCAGCTGCGAGTCAGCGAAAACCGTCCCCCTGACTCAAACCGAAGTACCGATCCCTGCTGATTTCCGGCCGCCTGCCAATGACTAATGACTATTGACCGGTAACTGTTTTTCTTAGAGTATAGAACGGAATTTTAAAAAAGTAAACCGTCAACATTGACGGTTGACAAATCGAAAAAAATGTGGTAACGAAATAGAACACGCGGGTATGGGGGGACGCTGATGACTCACCTGAACGCAAAACTCCGGTTTTGAGGGTCTTCCGCTTTCGGCTGATTTATGAGTCCGCGGCAGCGGCTGAACTCATAAAAACGGGCGGGAATTCGGGGAATTATGTAGAATAAATATCGGAAGGAATATGTGTGAGCTTTCCGGGAGACGGTTTGGATCATGGATAAACGGAAAATACTGATCGTATTGGTTATTCTCGCTCTGGCGGCGGGCGGTTGTTTTTTGGGAAAAAAGACACTGAGCCGGCCAAAGGAAATGGCCTCCGTGAGCCGGACAGCGGTGGAGATGGGGACGGTGGTTTCCCTGACCCTGTACGGAGAAGGGCGGTCAGAGGAAACCGCACGGGCGGGAGCAGCGGAGCTGACCGATGAACTCATCGACGGGATCGATGAACTGGACCGGTCGGTTTTTTCCTGGCGGTCCGAATCATCCGAAGTCCATCGCTTCAACGAATGGGGGACCGAACCGTTCCCGATGAGCTCCGACCTGGCTGACGCCGTCCGGCTGTCGCTGGAGCTGGCTTCCCGTACGGAGGGCGCCATGGACATCACGCTGCGGCCGCTCATCGCCCTGTGGGGCATCGAAAACCATGATAACAGGTTCCCGTATGAACCGCCGGCGGAGGATGAGATTGCCGGGACAGCCGCTTCCATCGGTTATCAGCATTTGACGATCGCCGACGGCTGCCTGCGGAAGGATGACCCGGCCGTTCAGCTGGATCTCGGCGCTGTCGGAAAAGGATACGCGCTGGACCTTGCCCTGCGGACGCTTCTGCCTGACGACCGGGTCACGGGCGCGGTGGTCGCTGCCGGCGGAAGTGTGCTCGCGTATGGGGCAAAAGGCGAACCGTGGCGGGTCGCGATCCGGGATCCGGAAGGGTCTCCCGCTGACTACCTGGGGATCCTTTCCGTCCCGGGGGAAAAGGATGGGAGCACATTCATTTCCACCTCCGGCGGGTATGAAAAATTTGTGGAATATGACGGAAAAATCTTCGGGCACATCATCGACGGCAGGACCCTGCATCCGGCGGAGAATGAGCTCTTGTCCGTCTCCATCGTTTCCCATGACAGCGGACTTGCTTCAGACGGACTTTCCACTGCCTGTTTTATCCTCGGGCCGGAACCGTGTGTGGAGCTGCTGGACGAATACAATGCAGAGGCGGTTTTTGTCTTCCGGGACCGGTCCATCCTGCTCAGCAAGAATTTACAGGAACGATTTGAGGTGACCGCTCCCGCTTATTCCGTCAGCGGAACGCTTGAGGAGAACTTCCCGAATGAACGGTAAAGGACAAGGGCTAAACATACGGAAAACAGATATTATCCTCATCCTCGTCCTGCTGGCGGGAGGGATCTTTTTCCTCCTCAGAACTCGCATGAGCCCCGGGGGGGATACGGTCGTCATCCGGGTTGATAATGAAGCCATCGCATCCTTTCCCCTGAAGGAAAACCGAACCTATACCGTGAGCAATGAACTGGGGACCAACACCATCGTCATTGAGGACGGCATGGCGTATGTGACCTGCGCGGACTGCCCCGACAGGATCTGCGAGTCGATGGGGAAAATTTCCAAACCCGGGGAGGTCATCGTCTGCCTTCCCCACAGGCTGATCGTGGAGGTGACGGATGAGGAATGAGCCGGGCAGGACCAAACGCCTCGCGCTCCGCGGGATCCTCATCGCGCTGGCGATGAACCTGTCCTATCTGGAAAGCCTTATTCCCTTCAACCTGCCCGTTCCCGGGGCAAAGTTCGGCCTTGCCAACACGGTGACGCTCTTCGCGCTGATGCGTCTCGGCTTCGCTGACGCGGTGCTGATCAGTATTCTCCGGGTCATCCTGACGACGGTCCTTTTCGGGAACGCGGTAATGATGGTATACAGCCTGGCGGGGGCGGTGGTCAGTGTCCTGGTCATGACGCTCCTGTTCCGGATGAAGCGGTTCGGGATCATAGGGATCAGCGCGGCGGGGGCTGTGGCGCACAACATGGGCCAGTGCGCGGCGGCGGCGGTGATGATGCATAACCGGGGGATCCTGGGGTATCTGCCGCTGCTTGTGGTATACGGGGTGATCTCGGGGGTGCTTACCGGAGCTGTTACGGCGGGGGTGATGAAGAGGGTTGATTGTTGAGGGTTGATGGTTGGCAGTTGGTGGTTTAGGGGTGACGGGAAGTGGAGACGGTTCTCTGCGAAGCGGACGGTTTCCGGAGGATCGGGACCGGGGCGGAGCCAATGTCAACCGTGAGAGAATTGCGAAAACCGTCCCCGGGTAATAACCGTCCCCGGGCGGTAACCATCCCCGGGAAAGCTTGAGAAATCGGGCCAAAATTGTGAATAATGATATATATATCCATTTGAAAAGGATGATCAATACAGAAACGGACTAAGCTCTTTCGGACAGGAATATGGCATTTGCTTATACGAGACGAACGGCGGGAGGGGGAAAACCCGCGGCACGAATCATGGGGGAAGAAGCCCCTCTGAAGAAAAAGACACTTCCAAACAGCACGGTCATGCGCATGATGCAGGACAAGGCAGCGGAACAGGAAGCGGACCGCCTTTCTCAGGGGATAACCTCCGCGACGCCGGACGCGCTCCGCGAAGAGATGGGCGGACGGCTGGGCGCGGATTTTTCTTCCATCCGTTTTCACAGTGATTCCGTCAGCGCGGACAGGGGCAGCTCCATGGGCGCCCGGGCCTGGGCACAGGGCAGCGACGTCTATTTCGGCCGCGGCGGGTTCAGCCCTTCCGTGGCTGCCCATGAACTGGTCCACACTGTCCAGCAGGGCGCGGTCAGCGGGGATGTTTCCCGATCCATGCCCCTCGGGACGGTACAGATGCTGCCGGAAGAGGGTGAGGAAGACCAAAACAGGCAGCTGAAACAGAACAGCTCCGATCCCGCGGTCGTCCAGCAGATGATCCTTCAAAACTTCGAGACAAATACGGAAAGAAAGTTTATAAGGATATCGAAAAAGAACTCAAAAAGATGATCAAAGAAGGCGCCGGAAACCGGATCCCCGGATATACAAAGGAGCTCGGGATCCAGTTCCTGGTGGAAAGCGCGGAACAGAATTACTCGCTGAAAGAGATCCTCCGCGAAATTGCCGAAAGACCCATTCAGGTACGGGATGACGCCATTGACCGTGCCAGGGAGTTCCACAACATCATCGGGGCGCTCACCAACAAGCTCGGTGACTATGGCCTGGAGGCGGCGGCGATGTCAACAAATCTGCTGAACCGGGAACCGAAATTCACCCATCCGGAATCCAAAAGCCGTGTCAGCAACAGCAAACGGGCATATCAGGTCTCGAAAGAGCAAATGAAAAAAGACCAGTTCAACCCGTTTAAAGACCCGGAACTCGCCAGGGTCCAGGATGAAATTGACCATGCCGCGGACCAGAAAGCAGCTTACGATATCTTTATCCGTTTTGCCGGAAACCCCGAAGGGAAATACGTTGAAGAGCAGAAAATTCCGAACGCGGACCCGCAGCTGTTCAAAAACAAACTGAAGCATATGGCAAGGGTCGTCCGGGACCATCCGGAGCTGCAGAACATGCTCGGAGATATGAACGTCAAGGCGAAGGATGCTCTGACGGTAATGTCCGCGGGCAAGACCTATGGCGGGGTCACCAAGGCGAATATGACTTACAATTCCATGATCGACAAGTCGGGAATGGAAGCCGAGATCGTCCGGGAAAGAGCCAGGCGGAGAATAAAGTTCAAAAACCAGATGACCGGAGATCTGAACCACGCGGGGACCCATGAGCTGGGACATGTTCTGGCATCTCTCCTGGTACAGGGGGATACCCTGGGCCAGCGCCAAGCGAGCGCAAGAAGGCGTGATGTCGAAAATGACATTATCAAGAATGTCCTTACCACTAAAGGAGTCCTGACGGAAGAAGAGCAGAATGATCCGGAAAATGGCCTCAGGTACCATCAGGAAGAAGGCTTCCATTTGATGGATAATGGTGCCAAAAGCAACCATTACAAGGGACAGCTGGATTTCATGAACAGTAAGGTCATAACGGATAAAAATCTGACTTCGAAATACGGAAAGGAAAACGCGGCTGAATTCTTTGCTGAAGCGTTCCATGATGTATACACCCATGGCGCGGAAGCCCGGCAGACCAGTGTGGAGATCGTAAAGGAATACGAAAGGCGCACGACGGACCGCCAGCGGAAACAGATCATGCACAAGCCCGAGCGTTCCCTGCTCAGAAAGATCATCGACTGGTTCAAGTTCTGAGCCTTAAGACGCATTTCCGAAGCCGCGCCGCTTTTTTTGCGCATAGCCGGTTTTTTTATATTTGACATTTTGTCAAATATTTCTTTTCCCTGCAATTTTTTTGAAAAATAATTGCTGAAATAAATCAAAATTGAAAAAATTATAATATAATACATAGTGCGTAAATCGGATAAGAAAAGCTTTGCGTGGGGGATAAATCTTGTCAAATAACAGAAAAGAGCAACTCTTAGCAACTCTTGTTTTTCTTGGTGAGTTGGCTTTAGGCATTTACCTCGGCTATAACGGGATCCTCCTCGGAGAGGCCCAGAAACTGACGGCAAATGCTTTTTATGTGTTTAATACCCTGCCGCATCGTCTCGGATCCATCGGACTTGATACGCAGCCGCTGCCCGCGGCAGTCCAGCTGCCTTTTATTCTGCTCGCGAAGCTGTGGCGTCCTGTTATCACCATGGGTATCAGCGGCGCTTTTACCAGCGCCCTTTTTCAGGCCATGGCTGCAAAAACCATTTACAACTGTTTTCATCAGCTGAAATGCCGGGAGCTGGACGCGCTGCTGATCACCCTCCTGTATGTACTGAATCCTTATGTCCTGTTTTACGGCGCGAACGGTATGACCGAGATCATGATCGCGGCGGCCGGTGTCCAGATCCTCTGCAGCCTGACGCTGTGGATGCGGAAAGGACGGCCGCAATACCTGATCTTTATCGCCTTTTCCTTTGTCCTGATGTTCCTGACTGATAAAAAAGCGCTCCCCTTCGCGCTGGTCATCGCTTTCTGCATCGTGATAAATATCCTGAATTCAAAACGGGAAAAGCGTTATTATTCCGGTGAAGGCCTGGAAAAGGTATGGTACACGGAGGCCAGTTTATGGGTCACCTTCCTGCCGCTGCTTTTCAGCCTCTTCTGCTGGTCATTGTACAACGCGAGTATGACCGGAAAACCGTTTTATTTTGTCAATTCCGGTTATTCCCTGATGACGAATTCGGTATATAAGGATTACGGCGGATTCTTCCCTGCGGTCGGATATATCATGACCCGTGCCCGGCCGTTCCTGATCCCCCTCGCGGCAATTCTGATCTCCCGGATCTTTACGGGGAACCTGGTCCGGTACGATACACTGATCATTATCCTGGGATCACTCGGGATCACCTTTTTCACCACGTTTATGGTCCTGACCGGAAATTCCGCCGGAACTGTCCGGGCTTTCTGTTATCCGCTGATGTTCAGTACCGCGTTCATTCCTTATGTGCTGCGGATCGCCGGCGAGAAGCGGAGTCTTGTCCTGGGATTGACCGCTGCCGGCCTGGCTGCCGCAGCTGTATTTCTCGGCTGGTCTTTTCTGTATTCCGCGGACTTCCGTGAGGACCTGTTGATCAATGTCCCAGCCCGTTCGGGCGACCTGGCTGAATATCTGAATGTGCATTGCGCGGATGGAAAGATCCTGATGGATACCCATCGGACTTATTACGCGATCATGAATACCGATCACCCGGAAACCCTGATCATTAATCCCTCACCTGATTTTTGGGATGCTATTGCGGACCCGGTCGGGCACGACGTGCATTATGTTGTGGTTTCTTCGGTTTCGGAAAGCGGAAAGACAGACGCGCTGAATATCTCCTGGCCGAATCTGTATACCGGCGGAGAAGAATGGGCGAAAGAAATGGAAAGCATCGGTGAGTTTAAAGTATTCAAGGTAATGAGATGAGTGAAAATCGGAAATCATTAGGACAAAAACTGATCGCCCGCGGTTTGATCACCGAAGAGCAGCTTGAACAGGGGCTTGTATATCAAAAAGAGCATAATGTTCTGCTCGGGCAGGCGCTGACGGATCTCGGGTTTATAACTGCCGGTGAATTGACCGCTTTTATCCAGTCAGATAAAACAGCGCCGATCGGGGAACTGCTGATCGAACGCGGCTATCTTGACAGGGAAAAACTGAACAAAGCGCTGGATTATCAGCGCGTCCACGGCGGCCGTCTGGGCGCGATTTGTGTTGAACTGGGCTACCTGACTTATGAACAGCTGGATTCCGTCTTCGCCCGCACGGAGCAGAAAAAAGTTCTGCTGGGCGAGGAACTGGTGGCGAGCGGGATGATCACCCGGGAGCAGCTGAATGATGCCCTTGAGATGCAGAAACGCAGCGGCGGCTATCTGGGGGATATCCTGCTGTTCCAGAATGCCATCAGTGAAAAGGACCTGTACCGCACCCTCGCCAGCCAGATGCATCTGGGAAGAATGGCATCGGACCATGTGGCGCTGGACGCTACCGCCCTGCCTTATGATATGGCGCTGCGCCTGAAGACCATTATTGTCGAGGAAACCCCGAATTATGTGCTTGTCGCGTCCGAAAGGCAGCTGAAGCCTGAGGAGATCGCGGAGCTTGAAGCATTCACCGGGCGCCGGGTCGAACAGGTCATTGCTACCGGACATGAGTTCTTCTCCTGTTTTGAACAGGCTTATAAGGAAAAAGAATCTCATGAAAGTGTGTTCGGCCTGTTTGAAAAACAGCCGGAGAATTCCGCGATCGTCACCTTTACCACACCGCAGATCGTCGCGATGCTGGCCATGGTGATCCTGATCCTTGTCTTTTTTGTACTGTTCCGGCAGAAATTCCTGGTGCTGCTGATGATCTTTTTCCAGGGGATCTATCTTGCCATGGCGATGGCAAAATTCTATATCGTCCTCCGGGGTACGAATCCCGCCGGACATATCCGCTTCACTGAAAAAGAAATCGCCGCCATCGACGAACATGAGCTGCCGGTCTATACGATCCTGATCCCGGTGTACAAGGAAAAAGAGGTCATTCACCATTTGCTGAAACGTGTTGACGGTTTTGATTATCCGAAATATAAGCTTGACGTACGCATCCTGCTGGAAGAAGATGATAAGGAAACGATCGAGGTCGTAAAAAACATGAACCTGCCCAGTTACTATACTTCGGTGATCGTCCCTTATTCCATGCCGAAGACCAAACCGAAGGCCTGTAATTACGGGATCATCGGATGCAAAGGCGAATATGTGGTCATTTATGACGCGGAGGACCGGCCGGAACCGGATCAGCTGAAAAAAGCCTATCTGGCTTTCAAACAGCTGCCTCCGGAGTACGTGTGTGTGCAGGCAAAGCTGAATTATTTCAACAGTGAAGAAAACTGGCTGACAAAATTATTTACGCAGGAATACAGTATGTGGTTCGAGCTGCTGCTGGTGGGGATCATGCAGATCAATATCCCGATCCCGCTCGGCGGAACATCCAACCATTTCAAGACTTCTTTCCTGAAAGTGGTCGGCGGCTGGGATCCGTTCAATGTGACGGAGGACGCGGACCTCGGGATCCGTCTGTATAAACACAACTGCCGGACGGCAGTGATCGATTCCCGTACCTGGGAAGAAGCAAACAACAATCTTCATAACTGGATCCGGCAGCGTTCCCGCTGGATCAAGGGCTATATGCAGACCTTCTTTGTGCATATGAGGCATCCGTTCACATTCATTTCACAGATCGGTCCGAAGGGCCTTGCCGGATATATGGCTATGATCTTCGGTACACCCTTCCTGCCGCTGATCAATCCCATATTCTGGCTGATGCTGATCTTGTGGATGATCTTCAAGCCGGCCTGGATCTCGGATATGTTCCCGGGATTGATGTATTATGTGGCAACGGTCCAGATGATCGTGGGGAATTTTGTGTTCGTTTATATGAATATGATCGGGACATATTATGTCGTCCGGGATTGTGTCAGTAAAAAGAAGCAGCCGTTTTCATACAGTATGATCCGCTACGCGCTGCTGACACCGCTCTACTGGGTGTTTATGTCTATCGCTGCTTATAAAGCTTTGATCCAGCTGTTTTATAAGCCATTTTATTGGGAAAAAACTGTACACGGTTTAACGACGTCGGACAAAACGGCAGCTCCCGCCGCGCCGGCATCCGCGAACCAGGCATAGCAAAGGAAGTGTTGAGAGCATGAAAAAAAATATTCAAATATCCGTAATTCTGTTTGTTCTGTGTCTGTTTATCTGTTTGCCTGTAAACGGACAGTCGATGAAGGGAACCGCGATAGCGATCAAACCTGTCGATACGGGCGTTTCGACGGCTGATCCTGCGGTGACGGAGAACCGGTATCCGACACGGACGCCGCATCCCACGGATACCAGAGTCCCGACGATGACCGCGACCATCACAAAAACCCTGGTCCCGACCCGGACGCTTGTCCCGACTGATACCAGGGTTCCGACCTTGACCGCGACCAGCACAAAAACCCTGATCCCGACCCGGACGCTTGTCCCGACCGATACCAGAGTCCCGACATCGACCGCCACAGCCCTGTATTCTGATAATACACGGGAAAGCGAATTGACGTCATCAGCAGCCGCTCAAACCGCGGACACAATACCCACCGCGGCGAAAACTGCTGCCCCGACAAATACGGCGGTTCCGACAGATACGGCTGTGCCTACGGCGACGAATACCACTGCTCCGACGAATACAGCGGTGCCGACAGATACGGCTGTGCCTACAGCCACGAACACCACTGTCCCGACGGATACGGCGGTACCGACAGAT
>DAIMGK010000178.1:0-9656 GCA_036723985.1 Flexilinea sp. | reverse complement strand
CAATTATTCGATATTGAGTGTTCGAAAAATGGTTATTAATCAGCGTTTCCTTAAATTCTTATTTTTTATATACAATTTCAGTTATTCATAATATATATAATAAGTCTTTTTTTATTGTATAATTGTTCTAAAGGAGATTTATTATGGCAAAATCATATTCTAATAAACCTGAATTTAAGCTTGACCTTAAGAAAAAGTATTATGCTGTTTTTCATACCGACAAAGGTGATATCAAAGTAAAGCTGTTTGCGGATAAAGTTCCTGTCACAGTCAATAATTTTGTATTCCTTGCGCAGGACGGATTTTATGACAACACGATCTTTCACCGTGTGATCAAGGATTTTATGGCCCAGGGCGGCGATCCTACCGGTACAGGCATGGGCGGTCCCGGGTATCAGTTCAAAGATGAATTTGTTCCTGAACTGAAGCATGACAAACCGGGTATCCTTTCCATGGCAAATGCCGGCCCGAATACCAACGGTTCCCAATTCTTTATCACCCATGTTCCGACACCCTGGCTGGATTACCATCATACAGTTTTCGGGGAAGTTATTGAGGGTATGGATGTCGTATTGGCTATCCCGGAACGTGATCCTCGTTTTTCCGGTTCTCCGGCTGGAAAACTGAATTCCGTTGAGATCATCGTTGAGTAATGTTTTTCACTCAACAATACATATTCTGTATATCTAACCTCTATAATTAAAGCTGTTGATATTGTGGGTAATTTGAAAAATATGAATATTTTCTCAGAATCTTAACAAAAAATTATTCACATATCATATTTCCGGTCCAATCAATTTGTGAATAAAAACAGTGGATAAAATTTATCCACTGTTTTATCAACAGAACTCAGTTCTTTATTATCCACAGAATTCTGTGGATATTTTTTTCATGTTTTCAGCAGGTGCAGCAAATCAGCGTGTATATTTCCGTACAGCAGTTTCTATTCCAAATAGATCCCGGTACCGTCCTCAAGACCGTGGCTTTTGCCCCAGTTATCGATGGTGTCATCGACCTGTTCAAGAAAATGATCTATCTCTTCCAGACGTTTCATGCCCTGCTGCGGGGTCAGGCCGTTCATTCCAAGGAATGAATGCAGGGCTTCATTCTGTTCTATATTCATGGCACTGAATATGTGTATCCAGGTATTGAGCGTGATCCATACTGCGGAAGGCAGATGAGTTTCCCAGAAGGCTTCCACGGCTTTTTGGTAATAAGAAAGCCGTACTTTTCCATATTCCGGGTAGAAATCCGCTTTTACATAATTGGAAAAATAATCAAGATAATAATTCCAGAACTGGGAATAATACTGGTAATGCTGGTCGAGATTAGTATTGTCGGTTATCAGTCTGATCACTTCAGGAACAAGATGAATGCTGTTCAGTTCATTACAGCATTCAATAAAATCCTGAAGGAAATGACGCATTGTCAGCGGTCTTTTATTCAGGCAGGCAACGGAATTTACTGCGTTTTCGATACACAGCAGATAATTAAAAATGTAGGTGACCTCGTACTGTGTGTTTACCAGCCGCTGCAGCTGGGTATAATATTTATGCGCTTCTTTGTTAAACACCAGAGCCCGCTGCATGGTGTTTTCAGGAAGGAAAAAGGATGCCTCGACTGATGAAAGCACAAATTCATACCAATGTCCCTTTCCGTACAAAACAAGAGGATCGTAGCAAAGGGACGACCCGATCCAGGGATCAGTCCGTAAATTCCGGGGATTTGCGAAATAATTTCTCGGATAATGATATATATCAAAGCTTGCTTCTTCAGAAATGCTTGAAATTTCACGATAGGCCTGCTGCAGATCCGAATGGATCATGATGATATCAACATCGGTCGTACCATTGATAAAAGGATATTCCCGAAGCAGTGAGCCTGTCAGGTACGCGCAGACGATCGAACGGTCTTTTCGCGCACGCTGAGCCGTATAACTTTGGCTTAATTTCTGGAGCTTCTCACGTGTTATTCTCATACATTATTCCGAATGGATGGGAGTCCGGATCATAAAGGCAGTACATACAGCGGGCCTGCCGCGGACTCCGTGATTCTATTATAATGTGCTTTTTTTACTGCGTCCAATAAAAATATTTCCGGGCGATCATTCAAAGATATACTTCAAAGATATACATTCAGGACCGGGAAAAATTCATGCAGAGACAAAGCAGTTTATCCCTGCCTTTTTGCTGTTCATAACTGATTTCCGGCGGACCGGTATCGCGGTTCAGCGGTTATTATATACCATACAGGAAAAACCGAATTTCCTGTATGGTATATAAATATTGTTCAGGTTTCATTCCTATGATAAGAACGGGATATGTAAGAAAAAAGTTTCGTCATGATCAATTCCAATAATAAAGAGAAACCGATCATCAATGAAAAATATATGAACGCACGGATCCCAAGATTTCTGACCCTGATCCCTGTGATCTTTGATATATTAATGATCCTTTCCAAAATCAGTTTATGATACAGAAATATATATAAGGTATGCCTGCCCAAAAGCGAAAAAGCATGAAACAGCTTAGCGGGCAGACTGTTGTTATGGTCATTCAGTATCTCGCCGAGGGAAAAAAACATTGTTCCTACGATGATTGCCTGTACAAAAAGGCTGATGCTCGGCGGATTAAATCCCTTACCGAAAGGCAATCGGCTGTCAATATTAAATTGATCTTTACATAAGAAAAGCCACCAGCCGGCAGCTGCGGCTAAACTGACTGTGAAAAGGATCCATTTGACCGCGGGCTTCAGATGTATTTTCGGATAATACTTCCCAAACCACATTCCGATATAGATCAGCAACAGGTATGTTCCCCCGAAAAGTTTTCCTCCTCCTCCGTAAATATCTAATATATTGGTGTAATTTGTGGTCAGGAAACAGAGAAAAATAACGACAACCATTCCTGCTGCTTCGATCAGAGGTCCGAATCGTTTCTTTTTGGTAAAAGAGAAGAATTGAAAAATCAAAGGTGATATGAGCAGCAGCTGCAGGTACAGCATAACATAATATAAGGGCCCGCTTGCATTGAAATGGATCAGGTGATCAATAAAAGTATCAAAGTCAAAAATATGATCATCAACTGCCACATAAATAAAAGTAGCAGCGGAATAGGGGATCAAAATATTTTTACTTTGATTAAAAACCTTTCTTGATATGGCTTCGGGAGCTTTTCTGAATGAAAAATAACAGGATATTCCCATTAAAAGTATGAACAGGCTGACGCTAAAGTAAGATAAAAAGGCGATACGTCTGTCTGTGTATAAGATATTGGTGGTATGGTCGGTCATGACGGCTAAAATTGCGATAAATTTCGCAGCGTCTATCCATTCGATTCTTTTATTCTTCTGAATTTGTTGATCCATGTTATATTATCCTGAAATTTCTGTAAGAATTACCAAATGACTCCGGGGTATCTGTCCGTTATCCTTACTGCTGATATATTCTTATTATAATGTAAATTAATTTTCGGCAATGCTGCGGAACATTTGATATTTCCGCGAAATGCCGTTTATAATGGAAACAGGAAACGGTCCGGAAAGGTCAGGAGGACCTGTTTATAAAGCATTTCTGTATAAGAACATTGCGTAAATTGTCGTTTCATACTTTAAATAACGAAAGGAAAATAACAATGAAATCCAAATTTTTGTCAATTCTGATGGTAAGCGTTCTTGCTGTATTATGTGTCTGTATGTCAGTCGGAGCAGAGGATCAGGGACCTGTCATTGATTACGGGGAATCCGAGCTCTATACGGTCCCGGAAAGAGAAGCTGCCGTCGACATTATCAAAGCGGAGCTGGCGTCAATGGAAGGTGTTGAACTGCATTATGTAACTTATGCCGGCGATGATCAGAGCGTGTATGACCTCAGCCTTAATAACAGCCTGGATAAGGGAACTTTTGACGAGGGAATTCTCTTTTACACAGCATTCCGGTCTCCGAAACAAGCATATGGTGCATGGGAGGCAGATACAGAATATACCTGGAGTTACAGCCTTGCCCGTACAAATAAAGGGCCCTGGCAGCTTGTAAATTTCGGCTGGCCGGAAAATTATGTCCGGTCCGAACGTTACAGTGAGGATGATATGAACGCTGCCGTACAGACCATATATAATGAATTTGACCTGATGGAAGGGACGAAAGTTTATTTTATGTCTTATAAAGGTGATGAATTCAGCATGAATGAGCTGGATTATGTCAACTCGCTGGACAAAGGTACATTTGATGAATGCGCGGTCTTTACGGTTTGGTTCAATTCCCCGAAGGAAGCTTCTGGCGCGTGGGATGCGGATAAGCTGTATACCTGGAGTTTCTATCTGGCCCGTGCTGCCGGCGGAGAATGGCAGGTCGTGACTTTCGGTTACTGATATAAGATTTTTCCGCTATTGCCGCTTCAAAGCGGATAATATCTGTTGAAAGAACAGGGATGGTTTTTGCAGGACAAACGCCTGTCGAAAGCCATCCCTTTTTATAATAAAAGCCCATTTTTTTTATATGCGAAAAAGAAATTTTTTTGTATCCGAAATTCCCTGTTTGATGTTATACTTGTTATTCAGGGAATTTGCGGAATATGAACAGGACAACAGCGGAAAAAGAATGGTCTTCAAAAGCATCTGAAGATCTGGAACGTTCCATGGAAGTGAACGCGAACCGGTTCAATCTGAAATGCCTTGCAGTGCTTTGCGGGTTTACTGTACTCTGTGAGGTTTGCAACCGCGTCGGAATCTTTACGGTAGATCCCGGGACGATGCGATTCGCTGTGATCACCGCTTTCCTGGCGTTTTTCATCCCTGTCTTTGTCTGGTTGCTGCATGACAAAATACAAAGAAAAGATCCCACGATACTGTCCTGGGAAGGATTTAAATATCTGATCATTAGTTCAACCTATTTAGGGATCATGGTGACTTGCGTTACACTGACGTTTCACGCGGTCCTGCTGATGGTGCTGCCCGGGATCTTTGCGGCGCAGTATCCCAACCGGAAAAGGCTGCTGACGTGGGTGATAGCGGGATCGATCCTCCTTATACCGATCAGTGTTTATGGCGGATTCTTTTTCGGTGTCGTGGATCTCAACATGTTTTCCGGTCGTGTGGGGAAAGGAATAATTCCGCTGGAAGAAAGGCTGGCAGCATGTACGCCGAAACGGTTTGTCAATCTCTTTTTGCATTATGTGCTGCCCCGGTATATCGCTGTTTTCATCATAGAAATACTTCTGTTTGGTATAGGTAAAAGAAATGCCGAAATGACCGCGAAGCAGATCGAGCTGGCTGAAAAGGCTAACGAGGAGATGAGGAAACGGAACGAAATACAGAATGTGGTCATCGAGAAACTCTCATCCGTGATCGAATCCCGGGATGAGAATACGGGTGAACATGTTGTCCGTACGAAGCAGTATGTCGGAATCCTTGCGAAAGAGATGGAAAAGGATGAGGTGTTCCGGAATCAGCTCTCAGAAAATCTGATCGAAATGATAATGACTGCCGCGCCGCTTCACGATATCGGTAAGATCGCAATACCCGATTCGATACTTCTGAAGCCCGGTAAACTGACGGAGGAAGAGTTTGAGGTAATTAAAGGACACTCCGCGAAAGGCGGAGCGATGATCCGGACTTTGTTTTCAGATTTGGAAGATAAACTGTTCGTGCAGCTTGCTGAGGAGATCACTGTCTATCATCACGAGTGGTGGGATGGATCGGGATACCCTGAAGGTTTGAAGGGGCAGGAAATCCCCCTGGCAGCCCGGATCATGGCGGTAGCGGATATGTACGACGCTCTGATTTCTGACCGGGTCTACAAGAAGGCAATACCCAGGGAAAAAGCGCTTGAGATGATATACAGTGAATCCGGGACGCATTTCGATCCTGATATCATCAGGGCGCTGCGGAGGATCATAGAGAGAGAACAATGACCTGTGGGCAGTGATACAGGATTTGATGACTGCAGTAAGGATCCATCTGCTGCCTGATGATCCCGGTTTCCCGGATGCGGAACAGTATAATGAGGTCATATACGGAAGGAAAACCGATCGGAATGTCTCTTTCGGATACTTATGGAAACAAAGATCAACAGGTTTCAATGACGCTCGCATGGAGGATCCCGCCTACGTATGGAACCTTCCCCGGCCGGCTCGAGAAATAATCAATGCTCCCTTATAAACGGTGTTTTCTGAATATGGCTGTCAAAGGAATAAAGATAAAGAAAAGCAAATTATGTATTTCCATTCTGATGGTGATGTTTTGCACTGCCTGCGGGACGGGTATGACCGATCCGGGATCCACAGCGGTACAGACTCCGGCCGTTAGGGAAAACACGGGCGAATTTGAGGCGAAACCGGCGGATGGTGTGATCGAACTTTCCGATTTCGGAATGAAGATCACTCTGCCGGAATCTGTTCAGGACATTCCGATCACAGTGAACGGATTCGTAAATGACGACTATGCACTTGCGAATCTTTGTCTTGCTGACGAAGATGATCCTGAAAACAAAGGCTGTGTGTTCGGGGAAGTTTACGCGTATCCGGACAGCAAATTGCCGAATTCTCTGCTCGATCCGGATTCCGGCATGACGGAAGATATGGTGATGGACCTGGGAACAAACGAAACACTGTATTATTATGTCCTCCGTCTTGATGAACTGCGTAAATCTTCTCCTGCGGCCTTTGAGAAGATCATGGAAGGGATGAGTGAAGAACAAAAAGCCCGCTATGAAGCGCTGATGGATGCTTTCCCGGATATGATCAGCGGAATGGAACTGACGGAAATGGTCATTCCCGGCCGCGCGAAGGAAAAGGCAGCCGCGGAAGAACCGCTCATGAATTATTTCCTGCAGGATATGGATGGGAATGAAGTCCGCCTGGGTGATCTGATTTTTGAAAACCGTGTGACGATGCTGAACGCGTGGGGGATCAGCTGCGGTCCCTGTTTGCGGGAAATGCCGTATCTCAGAACTCTGCGGGAAAAATATAAAGAACAGGGTTTTGAGATCGTTGGCCTGACCGCTGATCTGCTTGATGCATCCGGGAATATAGACCCGAAACTGCTGAAGGAAGCGAAAGAAACCTCTGAAGAGATGGGTCTTGGATATCCTGTCCTGGCCATGCCGATCGATGTATTGAAACAGATGAAGATCTATGCCACACCGACGACATATTTTGTAAATAACAGCGGCAGGGTGATCGGTAAGATGATCATGGGGACAAGAACGGAAAGCCAATGGGATCGGCTGATCCGGGACGCGCTGGAGAAAGCGGAGTAGGTGTGGAATTACTGAACCTCGGAGGGTATGCGGAGATGAAAGCTTCGCGGAACTTCGGAGTGATCCTCGTAATGAAGGTTGTTTGAGGAGGTGTTATATGCTTGAAAGAGCGGATGTCGTGAGATGCTCATTATGTTATGATGCGCCATGTGAAAAGGCCTGCCCTTTCGCGGTAAAACCGGCTGCTGCTTTACGAAGCGTCTGGTTCGGTAACGGGAAGGCTGCAGCAGGTGTGCTTCCTGCTGAAAATCCCTGTATCGGCTGCGACGCTCCCTGCGAAAGAGCCTGTGTCAAGCCGGGACAGATCCCGATCCGCGGGCTTATCACCCGTATGTATGAAGAAGAACGGCCTTTACTGGAAGTCCCTGTTCCGGCGGATGAAAACGCCCTGAAAACGGATCTTTGCGGTATCCCCCTGGAGAATCCGTTTTTACTGTCTTCTTCTGTAGTTGCCAGCACCTATGACATGTGCGCGCGGGCTTTTGATGCAGGATGGGCAGGCGCGGCGTATAAGACGATCTGTACCCTGGATATTCACGAGGCTTCGCCCCGATTTTCCGCTCTCAAAGGCGGCAGCGGTGAGATCATCGGCTTCAAGAACATCGAACAGCTCTCCGATCACAGTGTAGCGGAGAATATGGAGATATTCCGCCGCCTCAAAAAGAACTATCCTGCCAAGGTCATCCTTGTTTCCATCATGGGACAGAATGAGAAAGAATGGGGAACGCTTGCCCGGATGTGTGAGGATAACGGCGCGGACGCTGTTGAGCTGAACTTCTCTTGCCCGAATATGGCGGAAGGCGGGCTTGGATCTGATATCGGACAGATCCCGGAATTGGTGGAACGGTTTACCGCCTCAGCGAAAAGAAGCTGTTCGATTCCGGTACTGGCAAAGCTGACGCCGAATGTGGCATCCATGGTTCCGGCTGCTTCAGCGGCAAAACGCGGTGGTGCGGATGGGATCGCCGCCATCAATACCATAAAAAGTATCATCGGTCTCAATCCCCATACTTATATCTCGTCTCCTTCTGTGCACGGGAAGTCAGCGGTGGGCGGTTACAGCGGAAACGCGGTCAAGCCGATCGCGCTGCGGTTCATCGCGGAGATGGCCCAGACACCGGAATTGAAAGACCTGCATTACAGCGCTATGGGAGGGATCGAAAACTGGATGGACGCGCTCGGATTTATCATGCTCGGCGCCGGATCCGTTCAGGTAACGACCGCTGTCATGCAGTACGGTTACCGCATTATTGACGACCTGAAATCCGGCCTGAATTTATATCTTGCCGAGAATGATTTCAAAAATATCAAAGAAGTTCAGGGGCTTGGGCTTGATACACTCAGTGAGTCGACAGATGTTTTGGAAAGGGATACGATCCTTTTCCCGGTATTCCATCCGGAGAAGTGCATCGGCTGCGGCCGCTGTGTGATCTCCTGCGCGGACGGCGGACATCAGGCAATCAGCTTTACAGAGGAACGGAAGCCGCGACTGAACGGCGCAAAATGTGTCGGCTGCCATCTCTGTATCCTTATATGCCCGCAGGGAGCCATCGCTCCCGCCAAGAAGCGGGTCAATCGAGTTAAGTAATTTCTGATAAATGGAGGGATGATCATGGATTGGACGCTTAACGCATCGGGTTTTGTCCTGCTTTCAGATATTGTTCCGCAAATTATACAGGAGATCCGCTACTTTTCAACCTACAACTTTATCGGGGATCGTATTGACGGATATGAGGAACCCTGCGCCCTGCTGACGAAAGAAGCTGCCCGGGCACTGAAAAACGTCAGCAATGAGTTGATCGTGCAGGGGTACCGTCTGAAAATCTTTGACGCCTATCGGCCGGTTGCTGCGGTGAAGCACTTTATTCTCTGGGGGATCGAGGATGAGGATATCCGCATGAAAAAGTATTTCTATCCGGATATCGAGAAGCAGGATACCTTCCGCCTGGGGTATATCGCGAAATATTCCAGCCACAGCCGTGGCAGCGCCATTGACCTGACGCTTCTGGATATGGCCACAGGGAAAGAACTGGACATGGGCAGTCCCTTCGATATGTTCAGCGAGATATCCCACCCGGATTACCGCGGCATCACCGACGAGCAGTATGAAAACCGCATGATCCTGCAAGACGCCATGGTCCGCAGCGGTTTTGTTCCCTACGAATGTGAATGGTGGCACTTCATGCTCAAGGATGAGCCCTATCCCGATACCTACTTCAACTTCCCGGTATCCTCCGATTCAGTGAAAAAATAGATTTTAATCAGAACGATGCTTTTCAAAAGGGGCATCGTTCTGTTTCAGGAAACCGTCACATTTGAATGCCGGCGATTTGACGCAGCCAACAATTAGTATAACACTTTCTAAATAACTACATTATTTAGTAACGTTTCAAAAGTTGCAT
>DAIMGK010000177.1:0-9789 GCA_036723985.1 Flexilinea sp. | reverse complement strand
ACAGCGGAGTGCATTCGACGGTGCAGTTCATGTCGCCGGCGACGATGGCGTCGAAAGCGGCCTTCACGGAGTCACAACCGACGATGATGATGTCCTTGCCGGGAACCAGGCCGGCGGCCTTGATGGCGTCGACAGCACCGAGGGCCATGTCATCGTTCTGGGCGATGAGGACGTCGATCTTGTCGAGGGACTTCAGCCAGGATTCCATAACGGCCTGACCTTCAGCACGGGTGAAGTTACCGGACTGCTGGGCAGCCAGTTTCAGGAAAGGATATTCTTCCATCGCAGCGAGGTTACCTTCGGTGCGGCCGACCTGAGCGCCGGAACCGGTGGTACCTTCCATGATGACGACCTGGATGTCTTCACCATCGCGGCCAACGGACTTCATATATTCGCCGGCCCAGGCAACCTGGCGGTAGCCTTCTTTTACGAAGTCGCCACCGAACGCGGCAACGTAGTCGATCTGATCAGCGCAGGAGGGCATGCGGTCCAGCAGGATCAACGGAATTTCAGCTTCATTGACTTCCTTCAGAACTTCGTCCCAACCGGTTTCAACAACGCCGGTGAAGAGGATGTAGTCAACACCCTGGGTGATGAAGTTGCGCAGAGCTTTGATCTGGTTTTCCTGCTTCTGCTGAGCATCGTCATAGACCAGTGTCCAACCTTCGTGAGCTTCAATGGTGCCATTGACGCTGTCGGTGTTGGCAGTTCGCCAGTCAGATTCCTGACCGATCTGGGAGAAAGCGATGGTAAGATCACGCGCTTCCACGGCTACGCAGCTGATCGCAAGAACAACAAGCAACGCAAATAATACAACTTTTTTCATTATTAACTCCTTTTGGATTTTTTTGCCTCCCGATCGCGGGAGTTACTACACTTTTTATCAGCGATACAGGCCAAACCCCGATCTCACTGATCCGCCGGTAACCCGGACGGTTATATAATTATTTTATATGGAGTGGCTGAAAAAAACATTCAGAATTTTTTGATGTTTTAATTGAAAATTTTTGATTTTTTAATTGTCAGACAGCGGAAAATATATAAAATTTTTTGAAAAATATATTTTTTTTTGATTCTGTTCCTTATGGTCATAATCTGTTATAATGCCCATATTTCAAGGCATATGATACCGGGTCGATTATGGAAAACAACGCAGCGTCTTTTATAAAAAAACAGAACATAACCCAGCAGCTGAATGAGCTGCTGAGCCCTCTTTTTATCATCATGGCGATCATTGTGGCTGTTTTCAGTGTGATGCTTCTTTCTATTAACTACCGCTATGAAGACGCGATGCAGAGTGCCGTGATCGCTTCTGATTTTAATAAGGAATTCAAAGACACACTGGATCTTGCCATGTACAACCATGTGATCCAGCCCCGGAGCGCGCTTTCGGTCGCAAGGCTTCCGATGGATGAACTGAATAAAGCAGAGGAAGTCCTTACACGCCTCTCCGGCGTGACCACACTGCCGGACAACCAGTGGCGCGTCCAAAGCATGCTGAATATGTGCCGGAATCTCCGCATGTACATGATCGAGATCGCGGAGACAGAATCCTATGATCTGCGGATGGAGATGCTGGAAAAAAACATCCGCGGCGAGACCGGACTTACGACTTTGATCGAAGAATACATGCATGATTTCCTGAATGATGAAGTCCAGGAGCTGGCAAGGCTGCGAATGGACCTGAACAAACAAAGCGCGGTCCTGATCGGGATCGCTGTTGTCACGATGATCGCGCTGTTTTTAGGGATCGTCACTTACTCCATGGTGATCAACCGCCGGATCACAAGCCCGATCATCGCGCTGACGGATAAGGTAAAGCAATTCGGAAGCAGGGATTTCTCCCTTTCGGCACCCATCAATACGAATATCGAAGAGCTGGAAATTCTGGATGAAAGCTTCAATGAAATGACAGACCATATATCTTCACTGATGAACAAACAGATCGAAAACGAACGTTCCCTACACCGGGCAGAGCTGGAACTCCTTCAGGCACAGATCAACCCGCATTTTCTTTATAATACGCTTGACTCCATCGCGATCCTCGCAGAATCCAACCGGGAAGAGGATGTGGTTGACATGATAACCAGCCTCAGCACATTTTTCAGGAATTCTCTGAGCGAGGGGGCGGATATCCACACACTACGGGCGGAAATGGCTCAGGCAGTTTCCTATCTCGAGATCCAGCAGATCCGATACAGTGACATTCTGACTTATTCGATGAATATTTCGGAAGATATCCAGGACTGCCTGATCCCCAAGCTGATCCTCCAGCCCCTGATCGAAAACGCCCTGTACCACGGGATAAAGAACCGCCGGGGCAGGGGATTGATCACCATCACCGGAGCAAGGGAAGGTGATTCGATTTATCTCCGTGTGAAAGATAACGGAGCCGGAATGAGCCCGGAGATCCTGGCCCAGTTTCAAAACGGGATGTACCGGGATAATCAATACGGTTTCGGTCTGAAAAATGTCCAGCAGCGGATACAACTATACTGCGGTGATGCTTATGGGCTTAGTTTTGAAAGCAGCCCCGGAGAAGGAACCACCATAACGGTCCGTCTTCCGGGAAACGGGATCGGGGAGAATTCCGAATCCGGGTCGGAGGCCCCGAAACAAAAAGCTGAAGCACAGTATCCGGAGAACGATGTCAGATAGACAGTATTTATAAAAATGCGCGATAATATAGGGATAAAGCAAATGAAAAGTAATATCTATACGAATTTTTTAGCAAATAATTCAAAAATAAAGGCGGATCCTGATCTTTTTGACGATCCGGATCCTTTCCGAAATCCCGCCGCGGGAATGGGAAATCAAAACTCCGGAAGCAGAAATAAAATATATATTTCCATGATGCTGTTACTGTCTTTCTTCGTATTTGGGTTATCATCCTGTTCAACACCGAGGACGAAAGAAATAAACCCTCCAAAACAAGACCTGATCGTCGTAGGTTTTTCCCAGGTGGGATCTGAAAGCGATTGGCGTGACGCCAATACCGTCAGTATGCAGAATGCCTTGTCCGTTGAAAACGGTTTCCGCCTGATTTTTGATGACGCCCAGCAAAAACAGGAGAAACAAATTACCGCTATACGAAATTTCATCAATCAGGGAGTGGATTATATCGTGCTGGCACCCAAAACGGAAGAGGGTTGGGATACGGTCCTGACTGAGGCAAAGACAGCAGGCATCCCCGTTATTATCGTGGACCGCATGATCGAGGTATCTGACCCGGATCTTTTCACCTGCTGGGTCGGCAGTGACTTCCGGAAGGAAGGAGACATTGCCGTAGACTGGATCGAACAAAACATGACAGATACACCGCGGATCGTTCATTTACAGGGACACCTTGGCTCATCCGCACAAAAGGGACGAACGGAAGGGCTGGATATCGGCCTGAGCGAACATCCGGATTGGGAGATCGTTTTCCGCGAATCCGGGGATTTTGTACAGGCGAAGGGTCAGGAACTGATGGAAACGTTCCTGAATGAGGATACGGAATTCAATTTGATTTATTCGGAAAACGACAACATGACATACGGCGCCATAGATGCCCTGAAAGCAAAAGGGATCAAACCGGGAGAAGACGTCACGATCATCTCCTTTGACGCTGCAGGCGGAGCACTGCGGATGATCCTGTCCGGTGAATTAAACCTGGATGTGGAATGCAATCCCATGCATGGCCCCCGTGTGAAGTCCATCATTGAAATGCTCCAGCGCGGGGAAACGCCGCAAAAATACACTTATGTTGATGAAACTTCTTTTGACGCTTCTTCCGTAACCGAGGATGTGATCGCGAAAAGAGGGTACTGATCAGTTTTTTGAACTGCGCATTCTGAATTCTTTCGGAGTGATCCCTTCCGATTTCCGAAAAACGTGGCTGAAATAGTTCGGTTCGCTGTAACCGACCTCCAGCGCGATATCGGAAAGTTTCATATTTGTGTTGATCAGCAGGTCTTTTGCCTTATCTATACGCAATTCTGTGAGATAATTAATAAACGAACGGCCCGTCGTCTGTGAAAAAACCGTGCTGAAATATGCCGAACTCATGTTTACATGATTGGCAACACTGATCAGGGAAATATTGGGGTCGCAGAAATTCTCCCGGACATACTTTTCCGCTTTATTGATCACATGGCTGTTTTTGATATCACCGGGATTTTCTTTCCTTGAATTCAAAGCGATAGTCAGGATCCTTTCCGCAGTCCTTCGAAATATATCTTTTCCGGATATCGCTTTCAGAATATCAAACTGACTGCTCAGGCGGGCGGTAACATCTTTCTCATCGGCATTCGGATCGTTCCGGGCAATTATTTTTACCGAAAGCTTCACTAACGAGATCAGCGCGTTATACCGTACCAGACGGCTGTTTAATTGCTCCCCGGCGGGTGAGGACATTATCCCGTCAAGCAGCTGTCCGACATCGTCCGGGGATGCGAGCCGGAGTTTCATCTGGAAATCTTCATCAAAGGGCGTGTTCAGTGAGACAATGTTGGCGGCGACCTGCGCGGTATCGTTTACGTTGATCACCTGCCCGGTGGCAAAGCCGCTGACTGTACGCAGCAGCCCCGCGGCAGTCCTGTAGGCATCACTGATCTCACCAAGGCGCTGTACTTCATTGCTGACCACCGTTGTGATCACAGGACAGACATCATGCAGTTCATGACGGAGAATATTGATGAACTGATAAACCTTTTCGTTTAATTCCTCCGGATCATTATCGTAAGCCAGTATCGTCATCTGGTCGGCATGATTGAAATCGTATTGGATAAACTGCTCGTTTTCGAGGATCTTTTGAACTGTATTTTCAAGGATCCGGTGATCGATATTCGGAGTCTCGAATGAAAAAACCGCGGTGATATAATTCGTCCGGACCATATCAAGCTTCAGTTTCTGCATTCTCTCCAGAAGTTTCCCTGTACTTCCGCCGCCGTACAAGATCTGCCGGATGAATTGCTCCCGCAGCGCGCAGAGGACTTCGTCTTCCTCCATCCCGTCGGAATTCTCATTCCGGTATGATTTGCTTTTTTCGATCTGCTCCGCCATATCTTCGATGACCCGCACGAGATCCGCCTGCCTCACGGGCTTGAGCAGATATTGATCTACGCCGAGGGATATGGCTTTCTGAGCGGTTTCAAAGTCACCGAATCCGCTGATGATCACAACCTTCAGCCAGGGCATCATTACTTTGGCATTTTTGATCAGCCCGAGGCCATCCAGAAACGGCATTCTGATATCGGTGATCAAAATATCAGGCATCAGGTCCTGCATCATGGCAAGCGCCATCTCTCCATCGGATGCCTCTCCGCAGAAAGCGAATGGCCCGTGCATTTTTTCGATCACGTTCCGGATACTCTGCCGGATCAGCAGTTCATCTTCCACTACAAATATCTGATACATAGTGATTATTTTATCTTATTTTAAAATGTCTCCGCGGAAAGAATTCGATATTCGATAAAAACAAAACGGACAGGAGTACAGGAAATGTGTTCCACCGGCAACAGACAGACGCGCACCATATCAGATATACGAATTATTCTGTTTATGGATCATCTCAGGTCCGGTATCAAAGTCACATTGAATACGGATATTATGGGGATCGAAGGAACGGCACCGGCGAAAGAATACCGCTGTATGTAGCGGGAATTCGGTTTGACCGCGGCGGATGAAAAAATGATACCCGGCTATGCCATTGACGCCGCGTTCACCACCGAAGCGGTAAAGGCCGGACTGTGTTCCCGTCTGCATCTGAACGGATAAACCGGCATAAGCCGAGTAGATAGGCCCGGCTTATGCTTCAGAAGGTCGTTCGTCCTTCGATCGAATAATTACTGACTGACCTCAAACGCGTCCGCGGCCTGCGCGAGCAGATCCCGGATCGGAAGATGCTGCGGACAGACTTTTTCACATTTACCGCATTTTATGCAGCCGCTTGCTTTCCCATTGTCTTTGATAAGAACACTCCGGTAATAATTCCCCTGGTTCCAGTCATTGAACATATTCTTCGCGTTCAGGCAGGCAAATATATCCGGGATCAGAATGTTCTTCGGGCAGTGATTTTCTTCGATGCAGTATCGGCATGAAGTGCACGGAATAAGGTTCAGACTGTTGAAAATCTCCTTTACTTTCGCCACTGCCTGCTGCTCGGTTTCTGACAGGGGACGGAAATCTTTCATAAAGGAGATATTATCTTCCATCTGTTTCAGGCTGCTCATTCCGGAAAGGACCATCGCCACCTGATCAAATCCCGCGGCATAGCGGATCGCGTATGAGGCATAACTGTTCCCGCCGAGCTCATCATATACTTTTTTCGCTTCGTCCGGAAGGTTCGCCAGACTGCCGCCCTTGACCGGTTCCATTACCAGCACCGGTTTGCCGTACTTTTCACATATCTCCAGGCATTTTCCGCTTTGGATGGCATGATCGTCGAAGTCTATGTAATTAAACTGGATCTGTACGACTTCCAATTCCGGATGGTCGTTCAGGATCTGTTCCAGAACGTCCGGCGTATCATGGAAGGAAAGCCCCACATGCCGGATCCTGCCTTCTTTTTTCAGTTCGAAAGCTGTCTCATAGGCGCGGCAGGACTGATAATGCGGATAATTTCTTCTGCTCTGCGCGTGCATCAGGTAAAAATCGAAATATTCCACTCCGCAGGTTTGAAGCTGCTGTTCGAAGAACGGCCGGATATCCGCTTCTTTTTTGAAGTATTCCCGTGACAGCTTATTTGTCAGCAGATATTCTGAACGGGAATGGCGGCTTGTCAGGCATTCCTTCAGTGCCTTCTCGGAAAGGCCGTCATGATAACCATGGGCGGTATCGAAATAATTGAACCCGTTTTCGATGAAGATATCGACCATTCTTTTCATTTCATCATGGTCGATCCCGCCATCCTTCATCGGGAGGCGCATCGCACCGAAACCCAGTTTCTTTTTCATTTCAGGAAATGCCTGTGACATTTTTTTACCTCTCTTTCTATAATGCAGCCGGTTTGAAAAGGCGAATCGGCGAAACCGTTCTCAATGGCTCACATGATCCGAATTCTGAACAGATAAGGATATTTAAAATGATACCATAGAAACCCCGGATAAAAGTCAATACCGATACTCAATACCACTGTTTTCTGTTTTTCCCGCAAGCTGGGATCCGGAATGTCTTTTTTCTGTCAAAAAAACAATGCCGCAAAGCTGAATCCACCGCTGTTTTTGAAATTCCACATAGATCATATTGAAAACTATGGTTCAAAGGTTTTGAAGATTTATCGTTTATTATAAAAATTATAATAGGAGAATTTTTGTATTCAACAGCATAAGAAAGTTGTCCTGCTGACACATATTCAACCTTCCCGAAAAGCCGGAATTTTTTATAAATCCTGAAATTCGGATAGATTTCTGCAAATCATAAAAAACAGATAATAATTATAATTATTAATTGCTTATTAATAATTCTTTGGCAAACAATGTATCGGAATAACCGTAAAAATCAGGAGGGATTTGAAATGAAGTTATATGTCGACATCAATGCAGATCGTGACGGGGATGGAACTCAGAAAATGCCATTCAAAAGGATCGGAGAGGCAGCGCAGGCTGCCCAGCCGGGGGATGAGGTGATCATACGGCCGGGTATATACAGAGAATACGTGGATCCGAAGAATTCCGGCACACCGGATGCCCGGATCACCTATCGAAGTGAAAAACCTTTGGCTGCGGAGATCACCGGCGCTGAAGTCCTTTCAGGCTGGGAACGATATCAGGGAACTGTATGGACTGCCGCTGTGGATAACAGTATCTTTGGAAAATACAATCCCTATACGACCTACGTTTACGGAGACTGGTATTTTGCGGGACGAAGCAAACATACGGGATGTGTGTATCTGAACGATAAAATGCTGTATGAAGCTGAAAGTATTGAGGATTGTATCAAGGGAAAGAGATCCGAAACTTCCTGGGAGCCGGACGCGAGCATCTACCGGTGGTATGCCGAACAAAAAGATGGATTCACGGTTTTTTATGTAAATTTTCAGGATAAAGACCCGAATCAGGAAAAAATTGAAATCAACGTGCGCAGAGAATGCTTTTTCCCTTCAAAGACAGGTGTCGGATATATCACAGTAAGCGGGCTTAAAATCAGCAAAGCCGCCACGACCTGGGCTCCTCCGGCTGCGTTCCAGGATGGGATGATCGGTCCGAACTGGTCTAAAGGATGGATCATCGAAGATTGTGATATCAGCAACAGCAAATGCGCGGGTATCTGCATCGGAAAATATTATGATCCTGACAATGACCATTATTTTACTTATAAGCATGTAAAAAGCCCGACGCAGATGGAACGGGACGCTGTCTGCCGCGGACAGTATCACGGATGGCTGAAGGAAAAGGTCGGAAGTCATATTATCCGCCGCAACAACATCCACCATTGTGAACAGGGCGGGATCATCGGCCGCATGGGATGCGTTTTTTCAATTATTGAAGACAATCATATTCATCATATCAACAATATGATGGAATTGGGCGGAGCTGAAATTTCCGGGATAAAATTGCACGCCGCGATCGATGTTATCATGCGGAGAAACTACATTCACCACTGTACCATGGGGATATGGACCGACTGGGAAGCCCAGGGTACACGGATCACACAAAACCTGCTTCATGATAATCAGAAGCCGGCATTCGCGAAACAGCTCAAAGGCGGCATGATGAGCCAGGATATCTTTGTGGAAGTAGGACACGGACCCACATTGATAGATAATAATATTCTGCTCTCGGATGTATCGCTGCGGATGGCAACCGAGGGTGTTGCCATGGTCCACAACCTGATCTGCGGAAGCTTTACTTCTGTGGGCAGCGGCACGGATAACATTGTTGCCGGTAAACTCCGCCAGCGCTATACGCCGTATCACATTCCGCATCGGACTGAAGTCATGGGATTTATGACGATCCTTCATGGAGATGACCGCTTTTATAACAATATTTTTGTACAAAAATGGCAGAAAGAACCGTTCACTGTACTGTCGGACAGTGAAGAAGATGTGGCATTCTCTGAAAACCGGGAAGTCGGAACACATGTGATGGATGAATATCCGACCTATGATGAGTGGATCTCTCATTTTGACATGAACAGTGAAACGCCAGATATGGCAAAGCTGGCGCAATATCATTTCAGCCCGCTCCCTGTCTGGTCTGAAGGAAATGTTTACCTGAATGGCGCCCGGGCATTTAAAAACGAGAAAAACAGTCTGATCGATGATCAAACACCGGTTTTTGCGGAACTCGATGAAAACAACGGCGATCCCATCCTCAGAACGAATGTTTACTCTGTGATCAAAAATTTCAGGACAGGCATGATCCGGACGGATACACTTGGGGCAGCATTTGAACCTGAACAAAAATTTGAAAATCCGGATGGAACGGAGATCGTTTTCGATACAGACTACTACGGAGATCATCGGACATCGGATGTTCTTCCGGGACCGTTTGCAGAGGCTTCAGAAGTCTTTACAAATTTTTGGAAATAACTGTGTTTTATCAATTATACTTTTCGACAGGGGAAAACGGATTTCTAATATAATCTATTTAGCAAGGATATTTGTTCATAAATTTCGTTTTCGGGACTGTCCGGCAGAGAAAACGGAATAAACTCCTGTAACGGATATCCTCTTTGTATTTTTTGATTTGAAAAGGTGACCGCCGCGAAAGCGTGTGGGTCTAATAAAGAGCCTGGTACCTTCTTAAGCGGGGGTATGGGGGGCGAAGCTCCTGTCCCGGATCTGACCGGACGAAGTCCGTACCTTAC
>DAIMGK010000176.1:7767-9820 GCA_036723985.1 Flexilinea sp. | reverse complement strand
TCCTTATTTTCCGGCCTATTAACAAATCCGGTTTTCCTGGGCATTACTCCGCCGACTGTTTCCTTGCGAGCCAGCCACGGAAAAGCCCTCCCTGGAACAGGGAGATGATAATAAAGAAAATGTCCGCGAAAATGATGAACAGGAATGAAGGTACCATGATCCGGGTATACTTTTTTCCGGAGAAAGTGCCTTTACGAATGAAATGACCCATACGGCCCAGATAAAACAGCACCCCCAGATTAAAGAACACCAGAAACGCCGCGCTTTCCCCAAAACTGATCCATGCGTCCTGCGGGAAGAAATCGCCGGTTCTGGCAATACTGAGCACAGTATTCAGTAACAGCAGCCCGATATTTACAATAAACAGAATCCGGGTCACGTTCAGCATGACGCCGCCGCCTATTCCGACACCGCCTCCCCAGGTCAGCCCTGCGCGGCTGCAGAAATGTTCAAAGCTTTGCATCAGCGGTTCATTCTGCTTTCCTTCAATAAAACCGTTGTTGGCGATGCAGTATACATTGAGATGGATTTTGTTTTCTTTACAGAAAGACTCCATTGCCTCCATAAACCGGAGCACACTGGAAGGAATGCCGTCCACATAAAGCGGAACGCCGAACACGACTGTCTGCGCGTCATGAAGCTGATCCAGGATACGGGGATAATCGGCCGGGGTGTGCAGCTTTTCAGTAACCTTTTCTCCTCCGGCGAACAGGCGCTGCAGGAACAGAAAATAGGAAGAGGCACAGAACTTCTTCTTGGGGCTGCAGTTAATGTATACCGTTTTCACAGTAATCCCTCCAATTCTTCGAAGTTCTGAACAAACACCGTATCAGAACGCTCAAAGCCGTCATTGATTGCGTTGCGCTCCGCCAGATAACGGAAGCTGGCTTTTTCTGCTTCGGTTATTTCGCCGTAAACAATCACCTTCCACAGATCATGCTTCCCGTATCGGAGTGTATGATGCATCTGTCTTCCCCGGTAGGTGCTGAAAGGCGTGGATGTTCCGATGGAGCGGTCCAGTATATTTTTGACAGCGGCGCTGTATCCGCCGTACAGGTTTTTCGTGATAATGACCAGTTCATCTGCCTGTCCGATGATCCTGCAAACCTGCTGCAGTTTATCCTTCATGAAGCATTCAGCGGGATGCTTGGTCCAACAGCCAAAGCAGCCCTGACAGGGGGCATATTTCCCGTCAGCCACGATCGCGTGATCGCATTTGGATTCAACGACCGCGGCATAAGAGTGATCCAGGTCGTACAGAATGACTTTCATTGTATTTCCTCCTGTTTGGCAATGGCAGGCGAGTCGTGATAGTTCCCGGTTTCTGTCATATGTTGAAGCTTCTCAAGTTCCCCGATGCAGTATTTGCACCATTCCCGCTGCATTTTTTCATACATGCGTCCGAATTCGATGGTCAGCTTCCAGTACAACGCTTTTTCCGGATGGCTGAGCGCCTGTTGATACATGTCAGCATTGGCTGACGCCTGTTTTCCTTCATCCGCGAAAACAGCGGCATGCTGAAACGCCTTGAAGAATTCAATATTTTCCTGCACCGGCAGCTCACCCATGAAAAAGGTCTTCAGCAGAAACGGATTGCGGTACCCTGCAGGAATATGATCCTGCCTGAGCCATCGCAGCAGTTCTTCGTGTCCGGCAGGCGTAATCGAAAATACATTTTTATCCGGTTTGCCTGCCTGAACCACATGAGTCTGGCTGATCCAGCCGGCTTTTTCCATTGTTTGCAGTTCCCTGTAAATCTGGCTGGTTTGGGCTGTCCAGAAATGATTCAGCGAATCCCTGAACACCGTCATAATCTCGTACCCGGTCTTGTCTCCGTTGTTGATCAGTCCGAGAATGCCATGCTTCAGCATGAAAGCACCTCCCATATATTCCACATATGGAATAATAATTCCACTTGTTGAATATGTCAATATGCAAAAGGTAACGCAAATAAAAACAGTCAGACCGCATCGGATCTGACTGAATGCCTTATGCTTGGTAACTTCCGGGTTTCTTATCCAAGGGTTTGTTTGCTCCACGAACTTTTCTGTTG
>DAIMGK010000176.1:3437-7757 GCA_036723985.1 Flexilinea sp. | reverse complement strand
CCGTGTCCAGTTTTAGCTTACCACTTCAAAAAAACGGGAAAGTTCATATACCAGGTTGTACATGCACTTTCCCCTAATTGTTACTATTGTATTACGGCGTCAGATTTAAAGTTTCAGGCTCAGTTATTGATCACGATGGAACTTGTAAGGACTTAAGCAGTTAGTAACTTCCGGTTTTCCTCTCTACGGACACACGAGAATATACTCGAATCGATCAGCATAGAACGCCGGTTTACTGGTTCACTGTTTCCGGCCAGCTGAAACTGGCTGTTGACAGGCTGTATGCCATTCAGCGCAATCATAGTTTTGATGCCTGTAAAAAGGAAACTGTGTTCCTGATGACATCCGGAGCGCCAGCGGAAATGAATCCGCAGCCGGTCACATGATATAAGACATTTGAACAATGGGATGGAAGAACCTCGGTATGGCTTTGAATGATGCAGACGAAGCACGGTATGTATGCCATGCTGGGATGGGAAGACCTGGGACATATCCTTGGCGCAGGAAAAGAGAATGAAGCAAGACAGCTTGGTGCTTCGATTCGGTAAATATGAATTCAGGAGCCGAAAGAATGGGAGGATCAGATCTTTATCTTTGCGGACCTTGGATTGTAGACAGTGACTTGCTTTATGATCATGACGGCGGACACGGAATGATCTTCAAAGACTTCTCCGACCGGTATTGGCTGACGCTTCATTATCCAAACACATTTGGAAAAGAACATCCAACATTCATTGCATTAAAGTATCAGAACGGGAGATTTGAAATACAAACCGAGTATCCTGAATCGGTTCAGTTCTGCTTCGTATAATCAGACCGAATTTCTTTCAATAATTGAACAACGTATGATTTTTCTGACCGGATGAGGGCTGGGATTGCTGATCATATCTATAATTCGCAGAGCGGCTTCTGTGCCGATCTCGGTGGTCGGCAGGGCGACAGTGGTCAGGGAAGGCTGGAGGTAAGCTGCAATTTCACGGTTGTCAAAGCCTGCAACAGCCATATCGTCAGGAATTCTGAGCCCGGCTGACATCAGTTCCGCCATGCAGCCGGCGGCCATTAAATCGTTCATGGCAAATATCGCTGTGGGGAGCGGATCCAGCTTCAGCAGTTTTCTGGTTTGTTCTTTTCCGGATTCGTATTCCCAGTTGCCATATTGTATGTATTCCTGGGGAAGCGCCAGTCCGGCCTGTTGCAGGGCCATCTGGACACCCAGTAGACGTTGGGCGGTAGGGTAGGAATGAGGATGGCCTGCAATGACCGCGATACGTTCATGCCCTTTGTTTAACAGATACCGGATCATGTCAGCGGCAGAATCCCGGTTGGAATAAGTGACATAGGTATCTGTTTCCGTACCGTGGGAATATGCAAACACAAGCGGTGTGTCCATGGGATCGAACAGGTAGTCCAGGTGGCGGTCATGCATGGCCACATAAATGATTCCGTCAACATCGGAAGACTGAAGAAAATTCAGTCCTTCATTGATTCGCTGGCGATACGTCCCGATTTGCTCATACTGGTTATACAGTTTCTCCAGAAGATGAAGATCATACAGAATCGTCTTGTATCCGCCTTTGGCCAGCGTTTCGCTGATGCCGCTGACGATACCGGAAACAGGCAGTCCCCGGATGTCTTCCACTAGGATACCGATGGTATGGGTCTGTCCCATGCGCAGGGATTTGGCAAGAGTGTTGGGTTTATAATTGACCTGGGATATGGCCCGAAGAACGCGTTCCGTTGTTTCAGGGGAAATCTTCTTGGAGCCGTTGACCACATGAGATACTGTTGCAGTCGATACTCCGGCCAGAATAGCCACGTCCCGCATTGTAGCCATATATCTATCATTCCTTTGAGTTAATCGATTAAATATATTATAGTGAGAATGCGATAACCTGTCAAGCGAAAATGGTTAATAAATTAACCTGTAAAAATCAGCAAAATAGGGCTTGACGGGTTGGTTTTATGATGATATCTTAAAGCCAGAGAGATGGTTAAACGTATAACCACCATAAAGAAACAGAATATTAAAGGAGGAACAATCATGAAGAAACTGTTGGCAATCGTGCTCTGCCTGGCGCTGACGCTGCCGGCGATGGTACTCGCAGAAGGTGATGGACGGGTGCATATCACCTATTCTTTCTGGGGAGACCAGACTGAATTCGAAAGTGTACAGAAGGTTCTGGATGAATACAACCAGATGCAGGACAAAGTGTTTGTGGAACCCATGCAGATTCCAAACGAGCAGTATACGGAAACCCTGGTGAACTATGCCATCGCTGATCAGCTGCCGGACTGCGGCATGGTCAATGAGAACTCGGTGCTGTATTTTGCCCGCAACGGCGTGATGGCGGATGTGTCTGACATGTATGCCGGCGAGGAACTCCAGCCCATGGACTGTATCACATTCCGGGATAACGGTGTTCCGGTCGGCTATTCCAGCTGCAACGAGATCCTGATCATGTACTATAACAAAGATATGTTCGACGCGGCGAATGAGCCTTATCCTTCCGCTGATAAACCCTATACGTGGGATGAGTTTGTGGAAGTGGCCAAGCGCCTCACTTTTGACGAAGCCGGAAAGCATCCGGGAGAAGAAGGGTTCAATCCCGAAAAGATCGTGCAGTACGGTGCGTTCGTGAACAACTGGACCTGGCAGATGGAAGTGTGGGCTCTGTCCAACGGCGGCGCCTGGTTCTCCCAGGACGGTAAAGAATGCCTGATTAACAGCCCCGAAGCCATCGAGTCCATCCAGAAGGTCGCCGATCTGGCACTGGTGGAGCATGTGGCGCCCCTCAACGTTATTCCGGAAGATAACGGTGTGGGTGTCGGCATCGGCAGCAAGACAGTTGCCATGACCACTGACGGCACCTGGCGCCTGGGCACCGATTTCCCGAATCTGGACATCAACTACGGCATTGCTCCTCTGCCCATGATGAAGGAAGAGGTTACCAGCTGCACTTCCGGACTGACCGGTGTGTTCAAGGGCAAGCATCAGCAGGAAGCCTATGATTTCGTCAAGTGGTATACCCGTGAGGAAAGCAACTGGGAGTCCCTGGTGCTGACAGGTATCTGGCTGCCCAAGAGCGAATATTACTACACGACTGAAGAAGGCATCAACGCCTGGCTGGGAAATGAGAAGTATCCTTACAACAAGGACATGGAAACCGGTAAAAAGGTGCTTGTGGATTACACCATGAATTACGCCAAACCTGCCTGCTGGTATTTCACTCCCAATACACAGATCACAACCAATGATATCCTGTTCCACGCGCTGCAGAGCGTATGGAGCGGTGAGCGTACGGCGGAAGACGTGATCAATGAGATTTATCCGGAGCTTTGCGAGGCAATCCTCGTGGATTAACCTTGCAGGATTTTCTTCAGCAGGGGAACGCAGGCGCGTTCCCCTGTCTTCAAAATAACAACCTGTCTGGAGGGATGATGCGATGACTGTGCTTACTCAAAAGCATAGAATCCGCTACAACCGGGCGGAAACACGGGCGGCATGGATTCTGCTGCTGCCGTCGGTAATCGGCCTGGTCTGCATCACCTATCTGCCTATGATCGCTTCCTTTGCCCTGAGCCTGTTCAGCTGGAACGGCCTGGGAGAAATGAAGTTTATCGGCTTGGACAACTATATCCGGCTGTTCACACAGGATACAAAATTCTATGGTTCCTTGTTGACGACGCTGGAATACGCGGGCATTTCCGTGATCGGAAGCATCATCTATTCCATGATCATCGCAATGCTGCTGAACCGGAAGGTACCGGCCCGGGGTTTTTTCCGCGCCGTTTTTTACCTGCCCTATGTGCTGCCGGCACTGGCTGTGTATCTGGGGTGGAAATGGCTTTATGATTATAACCACGGTCTTTTCAACTACCTGATTAAACTGGGCGGCGGCACATCGGTCAAATTCCTGGATTCCAGTGGCATGGTCACACCCTCCCTGGCATTGATTGCTGTCTGGCTCAGCGGTAACCTGATTGTTATTTTTCTCGCCGGCCTGCAGAATGTTCCCCGAACCTATCACGAAGCCGCGGAAATTGACGGGGCCAATGCCTGGCACCGGTTCTGGAAGATTACCATTCCCTGTATGACACCAATCATTTTCTATAACCTGCTCATGAGTCTTGTAAGCAACCTGCAGGTGATTACCCCGGCTTTGTCCCTGACCCAGGGTGGTCCCGGCACCGGCAGTTATTTCATGTGCTACATGCTTTATACCCAGGCTTTCAAATCCCATAAATATGGATATGGCAGCAGTATCGCAGTCATTCTGTTTGTCCTCATCGCGATTTTTACGGGCATCCTGTTTGCCACCA
>DAIMGK010000176.1:0-3427 GCA_036723985.1 Flexilinea sp. | reverse complement strand
AGAAATTCTTCATCTGCAGACTGGTCAAGATTTTCGGTTAATCCACGCGGTTATGCAGGTGACCCGAATTTGGGGTGAAATTGATGTTTTGAAGGGGATGATAAAGAATGAGCACATATACCGTCAAAGCATCCCGCGGGAAACGGATTATGTCCAAATCCAGGAAGGAAAAAACGGTCGGTATCCTGTGCCTGATTCTGCTGATCGTACTGAGCCTGGTTGTTATGTTTCCCATTTACTGGATCTTCCGATCATCCCTGATGACCAACGGTGAACTGTACGCCTACCCGCCGGCTTTTACTCCGCCGGCGTGGCGGTTTGAAAACTATGCGGAAACGCTGAAAGCTTTTGATTATTTCAAGTATTTAGGAAACACGATGGCTATTTTACTGCCCGCGGTGTTCGGCGCGGTAGTCACGGCCACCATGGGCGGATACGCTTTCGCCCGTCTGCGCTTCCGGGGGAAAAAGTTCCTATTCACGCTGTGCGTGGGCTCTATGCTGCTCCCCAGCATGGTAACGCTGATTCCTATCTTTATCGCCTGGTCAAAACTCGGCCTGGTCAATACTTACTGGCCGCTGATCCTGCCTCATTTCTGCGGAGGCGGTGCGTTCAATATATTTCTGATCCGTCAGTTTGTGAAAACCGTGCCCCGTGAACTTGATGAAGCGGCCACCATTGACGGCTGCGGTTTTTTCAGGATCCTGATTTATATCATTGTGCCCGCCATCAAGGCGGCTATGATCGTAGTTGGGCTGCTGAAATTCATTGAGCTGTGGAATGATTTGCTGCAGCAGGTGACTTATATCACACGACGGGATCGCTATACCCTGGCACTGGGCCTTAATATTTTCCGTGGTTCATTCAATGATGACTGGTCCAGTATCATGTGCGCGACCTGCCTGTCGTTCATTCCCGGTATTGCTTTTTATCTGTTCGGTCAGAAGTATTTTGTGGAAGGCATCGTCATGACCGGGATGAAGAACTGACGGAAGGAGGGAAAGAATATGCCGATTCAGGAAATATCCATGAGAAATGTACAGATCGCTGATGATTTCTGGTCTCCCCGTCAGAAGCTGGTCACAGATGTAACTATTCCGTATATGGAAAAGATTCTGCGGGATGAAGTGCCTGAAGCAAATAAATCCCATGCTATCAGCAACTTCCGCATGGCTGCGGGTGAGGAAACCGGATCTTTTTACGGCATGGTTTTTCAGGACAGTGACGTTGCCAAATGGCTGGAAGCGGCTGCCTATTCTCTTTCCTTGAAACCGGATAAAGCACTGTCCGAACGGATAGATCAACTGGTGGCGCTTATTGGCCGGTGTCAGCAGCAGGACGGATATCTGAACACTTATTTCACAGTAAAAGAACCGGAAAACCGCTGGAAGAATCTACTGGAGTGCCATGAACTGTATTGCGCCGGTCACATGATGGAAGCTGCCGCTGCGCTGCATGAAGCTGCCGGAAAGGATGATCTACTGCGGATCTGTATCCGTCTGGCGGACCATATATGTGATCGCTTTGAAAAGGAAGATGGTATTCCGGGACATCAGGAGATTGAAATCGGACTGCTCCGCCTGTTTCATGTGACAGGGAACATACGTTACCGGGATATGGCGCTTCGATTCCTGAATCTGCGGGGAAAGGATCCGGACTGGTTCATAAAGCACACGCCATCCCATCCGGGAATTCATTACGGCGGATATGACATCAATCCGGCAGACACAGCGTATAACCAATCTGATGTTCCGGTACGTGAACAGACAACAGCCCGCGGTCATGCAGTACGGCAGCTGTATATGCTCACGGCGATGGCTGATACTGCAGCCGAGACGGGAGATCAGGCGATGCAGAAGGCCTGCCTTCGCCTGTTTGACGATATTACACAGAAGCAGATGTATGTAACGGGTGCAGTCGGTGCGTCGGCATGGCATGAGGCATTTACCGTGGATTATGATCTGCCGCCGGACCGCTGCTATGGGGAAACCTGTGCGTCTGTTGCCATGGTCTTTTTTGCTCATAAAATGCTGAAAAGCAGGCCGGACGGCCGGTTCGCCGATCTGATGGAGCTGGAACTTTACAATGCGGCTCTGGCAGGAATGCAGCTGGACGGAAAACGCTTCTTCTATGTTAATCCGCTGGAAGTTGACATACGTGTATCCGGCAAAGCACCGGGATATGCACATGTACTGCCACAGCGCCCTCCCTGGCATGACTGCGCCTGCTGTCCGCCTAATCTTGCCAGGCTGATCGCCTCTTTGAGCGGATATCTCTGGGGCGAAGATGATGATACCGTATACAGTCATCTGCTGATTGGCAGTGAAGCGTCTACGCAGTTTGGCCGTATCCGTCTGGAAACCGGGTATCCATGGCGGGGAAAAGCTGATTACACGATAGTGAATGGCGGGGATTTTACTTTAGCTGTTCATATCCCGGGCTATGTGTCAGATTATACCGTTAATGTGAATAATCAGGCGGAAGAATCGCGTGTCCGGGATGGATATATTTATATCCAGCGCATTTGGAAGGCAGGAGATACGGTTTCGTTGAGCTTTGATATGTCTGTCCGGAGACTGCATGCGGATGTTCGCGTGCGCAGTTGTGCGGGTAAAACCGCATTGGCGCGAGGTCCCTTCATCTACTGCTTCGAAGAAACTGATCAGGAAAAACAGCTTTTATCCCTGTCTCTGCCCCTGAATGCTGTTGTTGAACCTGTGCATTCATTTCCCGGTTTACCAGGGGATTTGATTTGTTTGTCCATGCAAGGAATTGCGGACAGCACTCCGCATAATCAATACAGCCCTGATCAACCTGTAAGAACCGCCTGCCCATTGAAAGCCATTCCGTATTTTGCTTGGGCAAACCGGTCTCCTGGAAATATGCTTGTCTGGATCCGCGAAAATTCCTGAGGTTAATTTGTGAGACCATGGATCGGCTTTTTGATATAGAAACAGGCAGAGAAAGTGCTATTCCTCTCCGGAAGCTTCGGCTTCCGTTTTTTCATGTACGCCGGAATTTGGCATTTTTGTCGTAATATGGTATCAAGGGAAAACGAATATGCTACCATCAGCTTTCACCTCTGTATTATTGTTCGACGTTTGCGGGCTGTTCACCTTTTGGCTATTCATGCTTTTGCATGATTATGATTTAAGAAACAGACCCTAGCATCTGAATGGGTAATAACAAACAAAGAAAAACTACTATCTTGCTGGGATAACTATTCTATTTCTGCAATGACAGTTATGACAAAATCGCTTATAAACACGGACTATGATAAGTGAGGAAGGGAATGTATAGAGAATAGGAATATGTTAATTGTTTTGTCATCTATAGCATAAGGATGTACATTCTGGCAGATCGTTTTCTGGGTGTTTTATACCCTTACTTTTACCCTTATTGGCGTGTTTTACGCTATACCATGAAG
>DAIMGK010000175.1:0-9898 GCA_036723985.1 Flexilinea sp. | reverse complement strand
ATACCCCCGCTTAAGAAGGTATCAGGCTCTTTATTAGACTCACACGCTTTCGCGGCGGGTACCTTTATTCATAAACAAACAGAAAAACGGCAGCGAAAAACTGCCGTCTTTCTGTTTCTTAATATATATCTGTTCAGATTTCCGTTCCTGTGGGATTCAGCTCCGCCTCAGGGCTGAGTCAGGAGTCGATCCTCGATCCCTGTTTCCCATCTCAACTCTGAACTCTGAACTCTGCCCTCACTCCACCGGGATCACGGGGGCGGAGCTCGTCACAGGGGAAGTCGGGATCACATCTTTTCCCAGGACCAGCTGCGGCATGGCGCCTTCCGGAACGATGATGAACTTATCCGTACCCTTGATGGCGGAAGCATTCACTTCAGAGACCTTCAGCTGAAAATACCAGGGGTTTTCCTGGTAGATCTGCGCCATAAGACGCTCTCTGGCAAGGTCCGCCTGCGCGAGCAGTTCCGCTGCCTTCGCCTTTTCGGCGTTCAGCTCCTGTTCAAGGATCGCGTTCTCCTTTTCCGCCCTGAGGACCTCACGCCGGGCGATCAGTTCCTTTTCCTCCAGTTCGGCAAGCGTAACCTTCTGGCGGGCGGTTTCCTGCTGGGCAGCCTGCTGTACACGGATCTCCGCTTCCTTCTGCACCGCGTTCGCCTTCCCTTCCTGTTCCAGCTTCTGCGCCTGAGCCTTCGCTTTTTCCGCGTCCAGCAGGTACTGGTTGGTTTCATTGATGACCTGCATCGCCTGCTCGGAAGCCTGGACATCCGTTACCACGATATTGCTGACGTACATGCCGATCTCGCTGGTCAGCTTCTCCAGTTCGGTTTCGATGCAGCTGCGGAGCGTATCCCGGCCTTCCGCCACTGCGTTTCCGCGCAGGTCATTCTGGCCGACACATACTTTCATCGCCTGGCGGCAGAACCCGTCCATCTGGTTTTTCAGCACATCGTTATTTTTATAGATCTGCCGGTAGTTGATGAAATGCTGAGCGATCTCCTCCTTCGTGAAGTAACTGACCGTACCATCCGGATTGACAGACTTAATGCTCATCAGTGACGGGCGGAACACCTGTCCGCGGATCTCCACGTAAACCGGCTGCATGTCCTTCGTGAAGACCTCGTCATCTGCCACACTGAAGGAGACCCCTTCAATGTTATAGTTTTCAAGCTTCACATACAGGCCGAAGTCGTTGTAGATCCCGCCGGGACCGACGATATCCACGATCTCCCCCGCCCGGATCTTGACGCCCATCTCCTGCTGGCCCAGGCCCTTCATCAGATAGACAGGCTTGAAAAAGATAAAAGCCAGCACCAGCAGCAGGATGCCCACAAAAATGATCCCTCCGATCTTCGGCGCCTTTATCCCCTTATTATTACTTCCGCTGCGATAGCTCTGTTCAGGTTGATAATTTTCCATAATTTTCTCCTTTCAGTACATTTTGTGCCATTAAAAGTCTGATTTGAGTCAGCAGGGACAGGCCTTCTGACTCATTTTTGACGTACTAACCTATCATAAGTATACAGGAAAAATCTCTCGGATTTATTAGAATCAGCTTAATTTCCCCTTATGACATCATTACAAAAATCGCTCTTTCGTCCCGTTTCCGGTGAAACAGTGTTAAGCACGCCGTCAATTCATTCCTGTTTTGCGGTAAAATAGACAGTAAACGGGGACTGTCCCTTCATGGTACTATCCCCACAAACACACAGACGATATCCGCCCCGGGAATTCAGTAACCGGAAAGGCAATTACGAAAAAACAGGAAAGAGTACAACAAAATGGAAGAAAACGAAAAACAGCGATGCGTCATGATCAGTGCCGATCACGGATTGGCGATCGTTTATTTTTTACAGACAGACGTGGTCCAAACCATGCTGGACGCGGGGATCAAAGTCGTGATCCTGACGGATGACGGCGTCACGGAGAAAGTACAGGAAAAATTCGGACAGGAAAACCTTTTCGTCGAAGGCCTCCGTCTTGACAAGTGCAAAAAATACTTCGACGAAGTCGACCACACCCGGCAGTACTGGACCCATTTTCTGCGCTGGATGGGCGGTTCGGACAAAGTCAACACCACCGCCATCGACTGCCACCTGCGGCAGCGGGACCACGAGAGCACGTTGCGGGAAAAACTCCTGCGCATGCCGCTGATCCGCTACCGAACCAAACAGCTGCGCAAGTCCAGAGAAGCCCGCAAGGAACTGGTCAAAAGCCAGATGAACTACACCACGGATATCTACGGCGACCTCTTCGAAAAATATCAGCCCGACCTGGTGATCGCCAGCACCGCGGGATGGCGGCTGGACCGCTACCTCCTGCGGGAAGCCGCTGCCGCCGGGATCGAGACCTGCCTTGCCGTCATCGGCTGGGACAACCCCAGCAGCTACCGCCTGCCCGGCGCCCCGATGCAGTGGGCGAACTGCTGGTCCGGCGAACAGAAACGTGAACTGACAGACGGTGCGGACTGGGATCCGGACCGTGTCAACATCGGCGGCATCCCCACCTATGACGGCTATTTCCGGCAGACCTGGCGCATGAGCCGTGAGGAATATTTCAAGCTCCACGGCCTGGATCCGGACCGCAAGCTGCTGTCCTTCGCCTGCTCATTCATCACCTTCTCTCCCAACTATCAGGATATCGAAGCGCTGGTCAAACTCGTTTCCGAAGATCAGCTCGCCGAGCCCTGCCAGCTGCTGATCCGCCTGCACCCGAACCATTTCATCAAGGGTTCCCTCTTTGAGGAAGAAGCGAAAAAGATACGCGAACTGATCGCCGGCAAACCCTATGTCCACCTGATCGAACCGGTGGCTCTGGGCGGTGATCTGGGCTTTTATTCCGGGGAAGATATGCCGGAAAAGGATTCCATGATGGCCTGGTCCGACGTCTTCCTGACCGTCTACTCCACCATGGTGGTCGAGACCGCCATCCATGACCGTCCTATCATCGCGGTATGCATCGACGCCCCCGGCGGCTGGAACAAACCGGAGAAATTCTGCCTGTCCCTGTCCGAGATCGGCGAATGGCCCACCCATGAACGCTACCGCAACGCAAAAGCCGGCCGCGTGGTCTATAACATCGACGAACTGCGCGATACCCTGAACCTCTACCTGACCGCTCCCGAGACCGACCACGCCGAACGGGTCAAATTCATCATCGATGAATGCACCTTCACCGACGGCACCGCCGGCAAACACACCGGCGAATATTTCGTGACCCTCGCCCGTCAGGCCCGTCACCACGACCGCCCCGTCTACCACTTCGAACCGGTCAACTAACCTTTCAAATCACGGAGACGGTTCTCCCGAAGCGAAGGCCGAGTCGGAGAACCGTCTCCCGTTGACCTGTCCGGGAAAGAACCTCCGCCCTTTTTTAGGGAAGGTCCGGAACGAAAAGCATCCTGATATTTTTCCCTTCTTGAAAAAAATACCCCTTTATTTTCAATATATTCGCGTATTCTACAGGCATTATTATTGTTTTACTATCATTGATCCCGTTTTTGATCGTTGCCGGTATCCTGATCATGTTCATTTTGTCTTGATTTGTCAGCCTGCGGCAGCGAGGAACTTCACAGCCACTCATCCTCATCATCCGGCATATCCGGGGCGGGGCTTCCGCCCTTTTTCTTTTCCGGGAAGATCAGGAACTTCTCCGGCTTGTACTGGCGCTTTCCCTTTTTGAGGTGGGCGTTGACATAGAGGGCCTTGAAGTGGGCGAACTGGTAATCGAGGGTCTCCGCGCCCCAGGGTTCCAGCTGATAAAAGGCGATCCACTCGTAGAGCTGCCCTGACGTCATCTCGCGGAGCATGGCGTCAGGGTTGGCGTAGCCGAGCTGCAGGGCTAATCGAAGAACGAATCGTCTTTCATCATTTCCGAGGAGTTTTTTTTGGCGCCCTCCACGGAAGCCTGTTCCGCCCCGATGCCGGATATTTCCATGGCCTTCCTGGCGATGCGGGAGATCGCGGCGCTGGACTTCTTCTTCAGCTTCAGCAGCAAGGTTACTATGTTCGATATCGATCTCGATATCGCTGTCATCTAAGGCGCTTTGAACTGATTTTTTTACGCTTTTTGCATTAATAGAATTAGCATTCGATACGAAATCAGATGTATCAAGAGATAATTTAGCTATAAGACTTGCTACTTCGGTGTTTATCATGCTTGACAGCCTTTATAATTTCTATTACAATAAGTTCATGAGTTACGACAATAATGACGACTGGGACCTCATCAGAGAGGAAATGGAAGCTGAAGCCCTTGCACGGCGTATTGAACGCCGCACGTACCAAAACCAATTATTTCTAAATCTTTTCCCGAAACATATGCGGAAAACAATATTGGACATAGAAACATTTTTGGTATTTGTCCCTGTTTTAGGTTTATTGCTGTACATTTTCATTCGACTCATCTTCCATATTTGATTCTGCTGATTGCTTCGATAAATTTTTATTTTGAATTTTCATTGTCAGCATTCTTACCAATCCTCATCGTCCTCATCGAGAGCCGGGGCGTCGCGTCCGGCCCTTTTTCTTTTCCGGGAAGATCAGGAACTTCTCGGGTTTGAACTGCCGCTTTCCCTTTTTGAGGTGGGCGTTGACATAAAGGGCCTTGAAATGGGCGAACTGGTAATCCAGGGACGCCGCGCCCCAGGGCTCCATCTGGTAGAACGCCACCCATTCGTAGAACTGCTGGGCGGACATCTCCCGGAGCATGGCGTCCGGATTCGCGTAACCCAGTTCCAGGGCTAATCGAAGAGTGAATCGTCGCTCATCGTTCCCAAGGAGTTTTTTTTAGCCGCGTCCACGGCAGCCTGTTCGGCGCCGATCCCGGAGACCTCCATGACCTTCTTGGCGATGCGGGAGATCGCGGCGTTGGACTTCTTTTTCAGCGCGGGGATATCCTGGTTGGTGAAGATGCGGTTCCCGTCCTCATTGACGCAGGCCATCACCACCAGGAGCTCTTCCAGGTCGTCGGTCTCCCGCGCCTGCACCTTCTGGGTAATAACGGACCGCTGCCCGCCGGAAAGCGAACGGACCCGCACCGTGCCGCCCCATTCCGGGATCTCCACATCCGCGTACTGAAAATCCTCCGCCGACAGGATCGATTCCACCGATAAATACTTGCTCATATTCCTCCTTTTTCTCTCTTCCGGGGTTATCGTGTGCAAGGGTACAGTCCCCTGCGGGTACAGTCCCCGGTAGTCCCCAATAATTTTTCTCAGCTCAGCAGTTCGTCGCTGATATCCTCGATCTCGTCACAGATCGCCAGGCCGACGGTATCCACGATGACATCCGGAGACTGCGGGTCCGCTTCGTTGCGCGTGATGGAGATCACGGACGCGCCGAACTGGTACGCCAGGCCGTCCGGATAGATCAGCCGCCAGTTGACGATATCGCCGCTCTTCCGCAGCGCGAAGATCTGCTGATGGACCGGATCGGAGCGGTCAGTCTCCATCTCGTATTCATAATCGCCCGGATCACTCAGCCCGGACGGGATATACTCCCGGTTCTTCGACTGGTGATGCGTCACCTCGATCTTCTCTTCCGTCATCTGCAGCGCCGGAACATTCCGCAGCCGCGGTACATCCGACCATTCCCCGCTGCCTGTTTCCAGCTGCAGCTTCGTCTGCCGGTTGGTAACATATCTCTGTGTCATTTCTTCTTCTCCTTCCTCTTTCAGCTCTCCGCGATCATCAGACCTTTATACTGGATCCAGAGCCGTTTCGCCTTGATATTCGGTTCCCAGATATCCTTCTTATCCTTCACGGACAGGCAGAACAGCCAGGATCTCACCGTCAAGTCATTATTCAGCAGCAGCGTGTTCAGATCCGCTGCCATCCTGTTGATCTCATCCAGCGGACCGAACAGGTTCACCTCAATGATCACATCATGGACACCCGTGGCGCCCGAGCTGTTGACCCGCTCCGTATCCTGGTAAAACAGGTACGTCGCTGTCTTTACCGAAGCCCGCGCCAGTTCGTCCATCTTCGTGAAAGGCATATTCGCCTGGAAGACCGGAACATTCGGCATCGCCGCCTTCAGCACCGCTTCAAACGCTTCATACTGATTGCTGTATACCACGCTCCACCTCTTCCGCCATCGCCTGCACGATATCGCTCACATGCTCCGTCACCGCCGGGCCCAGATAAGGCCGCGCCGGCAGTGTCACCTCTTTCACCCGCCGCCATTGCCCGTCGATCTGGAACGTCAGGTATTTGCCACGGATCGGTTTGATCGTTCCGCCGAACTCCTGGATCCGGGCATAGACCTTGACCGGCTCCACATACGCTTCCGCGCCGTTCCCGGCCTGCATGGCGGAGGACATCACCGAATTCGCCAGCCCGCCCGTCTGCCGTTTGCTGAAGGTGTCGAAGATGTTCCTTTTGGTATATTCTTCCGTCTTCGCCGCCCCCGCGTATACCGCGCTGAGCGCTGTTTCCTTACGGATATGGTCGGAAAGCTTCTGCAGCTTCCGCTCCAGTTCGTCCACTCCCTCCAGCTCAAAACGTATCTGCGTCATATTTTATATATACACTTCCCTCACCCGGATCACATGTCCCGACGGACCGAAGCTGTCCGGCAGGTCGCACACCTCGAAATGCCGCACCGGATCCAGCGCCGCCCCGAAAGACTTTGTCAGCGTCACCCGGTCCCGCATCCCGATCGCCGTATCCAGCGGCAGGCGGATCTCACCGTCCGCCTGGATCGTGTCATAGAGCGCGCTGTCACCCCTCCCGGAGTAACTCAGCGCCTTGAACCCGCAGGCCGACGTCACAGCCTGCCCGTATGAGACAGTCCCGTCCTCACCAACGATATACGCCTCGATCTCGCATTCATGCATCATCGAAGCTTCCTGCGTCTTTCGAAGCTGGGCGAGGGTCTTCGCGCCGAACATCATTCCTCCGCCGGTTTCAGCGTCGGATCCAGGAGAAAGCCGGACAGCAGGGCGGACTGCGCCTTTTCCTCCTCGGCATTCGCCTTGTACCGGTCATACAGGACAGCCTGCTTGTAATCCCCGCCGTCCGCCGACCAGTCCATCAGCGAAGCTGCCGCCGCGGCTTTCCAGCTCCACACATCATAAGCCGCCGCGTGCTGGTCGCCGTTCCGGTCGGTAAGGACCGCAGTCAGCTCTTCATCCGAGTATTCCGACGTCTCCGCCGGAAACTCCCCGACCCTCCGCCGTAAAGCCGTGATCTCAGCTGTGGTTGGTGTGTATTCGCTCATAAATAACTCTCCAGCTTCCGGACGAACTCACGCCCGTCAAACGGATCTCCGATGAAGCGCTGCTTCCATGCCTCAGCCTCAGCGCATCCCGCCGCGGCCTTCCCGATCACCTCCGCCGGATCCCCGTTCAGGATGTCCAGCGGGTACATCAGTAGGTCTTTGTAATCGTCCCAGTGCTTCACATAGCAGAATCCCGCATCCGAATTGCCCGACCGGGGCGGCACATCCTCCCCCATCATCACCGTCGGGATCCCCAGCGCCGCCGCGATGTACGCGAAAGTCTGGTGAGAGACCACAACATCGGCAGACTCCATGTCAGCGGAGGAATTATTCTTCCGCCCCGAATGCACCTCGGTCCCCTCACCGAAGGTCAGCCCGCACTGCTGCGGCGTTCCGATCAGCCGGACGGACAACGCCGCCCCCGTCTCCCGGCAGAAGCTTTCCAGCCGCTGCAGTGTCCGGGCGTTCAGGTCCTTGTCCACCTTGTGAAGGAACCCGTTCGCATTCGGATGGATCGGCGCGAACAGGATCCGCCGCACCGCGGAAACCGGACGGAAGGGCCGGACCGCGGAATACGCCCAGCCCGACACCTCCACCGGATACGGATATCCGATCCGCCGCATGATCTCTGCCCCTCCCGGAGCCTGCGTGAACATGCAGCGCACCGCCCGCGGCTCCACGCACCCGTCGTACTGCACCATCGGCCGCGCCGCGTGGGGATACAGGAACACCGGGATATTCCGCTTTGCCGCATTCTCCATCAGGTTCAGCCGCCAGTCCGCGTCCGAAAGGATGAACCGCACCCCCTGGACGTTATCCCGGTCCGTGAACAGGTATCCGGCCTTCTCCAGCGCCTCCCTGTACGCGGCGGATTTATTCTGATGATCGATCACCCGGCAAAGCTTGATCCTCATTTCGCTTTCTTCCCGGCAGCCTTCGGCTCCTTGACATCTTCCGCCTTCGGCTCTTCTGCTGCCTTCGGCTCTTTGGCTTCAGCGGTGGGAGCGGGAGTGATTTCCCGCTCTGTATTCACCTTCGGCATTCCTATTCGTCGTGCCATAGTTCCTCCTTAGTTTGAGCCTGTGGCGGCGGCGGTGTTGGAAGGCGCGACATAGATCCCGGCCCTCTGGTTGAAATACGCGTCAACGATTCCGTATTTTCTGTACTTCAGGAGGAAGGCGTCGGCCTGCTGGTTGTTGTCCGGACTGATCAGCTTGCCTGCGACATGCTTGTCGTATTTGATCAGTGCGGGCTTATAAACGACCATGAAGTTCAGGAACTTCGCGTCGGACGCCGGTTTGTAATGGCCGGCTTTGTCCTCGGTGCCGTTGCCGCCGAGCAGGTCGATCGCCGTCATGAAGCGTTTCTTCGGAACCTTTTTCACGACACTGAAATTCGCCAGCACTTTCGTGCTCTTGTAGCTGTCGAGGTCCTCGAGGCTGTTGAGCAGCGCCGGGGTCGCGAACAAATACCGGCCTTCTGCCGGGACTTCATCGTTATCCAGCGTATCAACAGCCAGCCGCAGCGCGGCAAGGAAACCCGCGGCGCTGGTGATGTTTTCGGCGTCCGCGACGGTCACGCCCTCCAGACCCGCAAGGGTCGCAAATGTGAAGGCGTCAGCTTCCGGTGCGACACGGGTCCGCTGCAGATCAGCGCCGGCCTTCCCTGCCGCGATGTTGAAGGTTTCCTGGTTGTCCATGGCGTCGATCTGCATCTTGATGCCGCGGTCATAGTTGAATTCCGCGGACTTCCAGCCGACGTTGACGCCGCCGTCCTGGTAACCTTTGCTCCGGCTGTAGTCGCCGAGGCCTTCGGTCTCAATTTCCGGGTATAGGATTTCCCGGGCGCTCGCCCCTGCGAGGGTCATTGCCGGATCTCCGGAAAGGCCGGCGCTTACGGACGCAAGCTGGAAGACCTCATCGAGTAGGGCTGTGTAATTCTTCGCGAGTGTAATGTTGTTCGCCATAGTTTATTTCTCCTGCTTTGTGGGGAGACCCATGATGGATCTCATTTTGGCGTCATCGACGTCGTTTATATTGGCGCCGCCGAATCCGCCCATGTCGCCGGGCTGGTTCGGGTTCTCAAAGATCCCGGCCTTGTCTTTGGTGAGGGCGGCGAAGATGTCGCCCACGCCCTTCCCCCGGTTTTCAGGCTTCGCCATCTCAGCCTTGATCTGGCCGATCATCGCCTGTTCCGTATACTCATTCACGAACTTCTTGTCCTTCGGCAGGGCAGCCTTGATCGTGTTCGTCAGTGTTTCATCGGCAGCCTTTTCCTCAGCCGCCTTCTTTTCGTCGGCGATCTGCTTCTTCAGCTTTTCCAGCTCCGCCTTCACGTCGGAATTGTCCCCCGCCTTCTTTTCCAGCGCTTCGACCTGTGTTTTGTAGGTCTCGATCGTCTTGTCCCGTTCGGCAAGGTCCGCCGCGGCCTTTGCCGCCTTATCCTTCTCCGCCTGGACGTCCTTCCCGTGCTCGGCCATGATCTTGTCGATCTGGTCTTCCGGTACTCCCGCATTCTTCAGAAATTCGCGATTCATTGTTTTTGTCTCCCTAACGATGTTGTTGACGCGGACTCGCTCCGCGTGAGGTTTCCGGTCGGCATACGCCCCGACCCCGGCGAGTTCAGCCAAATAAAAAACCGGTCAAGGTATCATCCTGACCGGCTGATGGCAGAAAAAA
>DAIMGK010000174.1:0-9921 GCA_036723985.1 Flexilinea sp. | reverse complement strand
TTGAGAGTTCAGATGTAAGAAATACTTCAGACAGGCAGGACGATACAGAAGCCGCGAAGCGGCACCTTATTTTCTGATTCCTGATTTCTGGATCCTGAAATCTGACTACTGATCACTGACCACCGGCCACTGACCACTGATCACTAAAAAACGGAAAGGACAAAAATGCGGAACGCAATCGATGAAATGAACAGGTTTCTGACGGAAACAGTCACCGCCGCGGAAATGACCGCGGACGATGACGGGCTTCCGTTTGAAACCATCGGCGCGTTCAGCACCGATCCCATCGGGTTTGGGGAACTGTCGGAGAAGATGCTCGCCAGAGTCGAGCTCATCTTCGACCAGACCGTCCTTTACAACCGGCATTCTCCGAAATATCTCAAGGCCTGCGCCATGCTGGAGCGGGGGATCAAATATCTGGGATCCGCCTGCCTGACGAAGATCGCGCTGGAGAAGAAGAAAAAAATGTCCTTTCCGGAGCTGAGGCAGCTTTCTACGGAAAAGCTCTACCGGATGGCATCCTTCAACTTCCGAAAGCTGGATACCGCCCTCACGGAAAACGTTGAGGGGAAACATGAACTTACCGATGGCCTGCTGGATATGCAGTTCCGTTACTACAACCTGCTCCAGCGGCTCCGTTCCACGGACGTAAAGATCTACAATTATTATTTCAAGCTGTATTACGAAAAAGAAGACTGGACGCCCGTTCTTCACGGTGACGCTTTTTCGAAAAAAGGCGTGGAGAGTGAATACACCAAAGACCACATGGACCCGCCGGCGTTCCGTAACGCCCCGGCTTTCCCGCTGCTTTCGGAAGCGGCCAGCGGTCAGCGGCCGGCTGTCAGTAGTCAGGATCCGGGAATCTTGATGCAGGATCCGGAGATCAGTTGTCAGGAAAGCGGTCAGCGGGATCGGGAAAGTGATCAGTGGCCGGCGGCCGGTGGTCAGCAGATTACCGGAAGCGATGCGGCAGGATCTCTGCCGGAAGCTGATAACATAATGGGAATTGCTGTGTCCGTGATGGATAATTCCGAATCAGCCCGATCGGAAGAGAATAATTCCGCATTGACTGAAGTTCCGCATTCCGAATCAGACAAAAAGCGGACTCCGCTTTCCGATGATTTCCCCTCCGGAGGCATAATGGAGATGATCACCGCTCCTGATTATCGCTGGAGGAATACGAGGCTGGCAGCTATCTTTTCCGCCGCTCTCAATCGAGAAAGTCAATACCCGGAGCCGCGGGAAAAGGACAGCGGGTAAGGCAGAGCTTAGATTTCAGAGTTCAGAGTTGAGAGTTTAGAGTTCAGATAATTCAGACAATTGATATAAAAATTGAGCCGGGATCGGAGGAAACCGGCTGTTTCCCGTTGGGAACGGCGCGAGCAGAACGGGGACGGTTACGTACGCCGGGAATACGACAGGCATACTTTCCCGAAAGCGTGGGGACGGTTCCCCCCGGCCTTTGCCTCGGGCTAACCGTCCCCGTGACGGGTGAACAGTTAAAAACATGAGAAACGCAGGCGTTTGGTTTTAGATGTTATAATTCCAGAGTAAGGAATGAGCGTATGAAACAAAAAAGCGGTATTTACGGAGTATGGAGCGTCTTCTCCGTTATTCTATTTCTCTTCGGACTGAGTATCGCCCAGTATTTTATCTGGAGCGACCTCTTTGTCCAGGAGTTTGACGCGGATGTCGCCGAAAGCGTGATCTGGGCGCAGGCAGCGGTCGAATCCGGCAAGCTGGTCAACCCGGATTTTTACTATACCCATCTGCTTCCCTTTGGCGGCCAGATCATATTTATCCCCATCGTAAAGCATTTCGGCGTGACACTGTACGCCCTCCGTCTGGGAATGAGTATTTGTTCCGCGTTGTTCGGCCTCGTCCTGGCAGGATTCTTTTTTGCCCTGGGATGGGGATTTCCCGGCTCATTGACTTCCGCGGGACTGCTGCTGCTGTTCCTCAGCGGGACAAAACGGCTGCGGGATATCTTCTGGTCCCATGTCGTCCATTACAATCTGTCACTGTTTTACCTGATGCTTGCCTTTATATTCCTGTCCCTGCTGCTGCGGAAAGACCGGAAAAAACATCTGATCGGGCTGATCGGACTGGAAGTCAGCCTGATCCTGGGTACGACCAATGATATCGCCGTCGTCCTCTTTTTCCCGATCACCCTGTTCTGCGGCACCGCGCTGGAACTCTTTCTTGCCGGCGGACTCAGGAAATTCTTTACGAAAGAAAAACTCATCCTGCTGGCGGAGATCGCCGGCGGGATCGCGGCAGGCTTTGTGCTTCGGTATATCCTGACGGCACATGCCTCGACAGCATACGCGGAGATCTTTTCCAATCTCTCCCCTGCCGAAAGCTGGACCTCGAACCTTTCCATGTTCCTCCGGCATTGGGTCAGTATGTTCACGGTCCTCCCGGAACAGCAGATCCCGATCTTCAGCTCCGTGGGGATCAAGCTGATGATCCGCATCATTCTGGCGCTGCTGGTGATCGCGGTGTCCATCCGTTCCTTATTCGCTTTCCGCGCGATCAGTTCCCGTTTGGAGAGGATGTTCCTTTGTGTTCACTGGGTGATCTGCGGGGAGATCCTGTTCTTTTTTGTCTTCGGTGTGATCTCCAACATGAACTGGCGCATCATTCCCATGTTCTTTACCGCCATCGTGACGGCACTGATCATCCTGAAATCGGATCTTTCCTCCTTTTCGGAAAGGCAGCCCGGGGTCCAGCTGCTGGACCTGGGAACGACAGCGTTTATCATCGTATATGCCGCCATCTGCTGTGTGACGGTCTTTCACCAGAGTATCAGCACCGACTCCTGGTTCGGCCAGAAGACGATCCTGAAGACACTGGCGGATCACAGCCTGACCTATGGCTACAACCTGGATTACTGGTTCGGGAACAGCATCACCGTGTTGACGGATGAGCGGATCAAAGTCCGGGAAGTGATCCTGAGGAACGGGAAACTGAGCCCGTCCTATCACCAGTCAAATATCCACTGGTATGAAGACCAGCCGGGCGTCGAGCAGTATTTCCTGGTCTGTCAGGAGGACGAATACTGGGCGCATCCGGAATTTGCCAACGGCGCGACGGCGATCTACCGCGCGGATCAGCAGCGGACGTTTACGGAAGGTGAAGCCGGGTTCTTCATCTTCGTCTATGACCATAATATTTTTACCTATGAAGACGGGGTATTCGATACGGTATTTTAGCGGTCTGTAAACAAGTGGTCAGTGGTCGGTGGTCAGTGGTTGTGAGACTGCTGCATGGATAAAAATGTCCCGGGCAAAAACACTTTTACCCGAGACAATATGTTTCACTGATCACTGACGGCTGATCACTTTAAAAATGATTGTTATGGCTGAAATGAACGAAACGAAAACACAACCAATTGTGAATTTACTGACTTCTCCGGGATGGGAGGAGTATTGTCTGCTGGACAGCGGCAAAGGCAGGAAACTGGAACAGTTTGGCCCTTACCGCCTGATCCGGCCTGAGGCGGAGGCTGTCTGGCAGCCCGCGATGGATGAGGCGGAATGGCAGAAAGCTGCCGCGGAGTTTATCCCCTCGGCAGAGGAAAACGGCGGCCATTGGAAGATGTTCCGGAATATTCCCGAGACCTGGAAGATCCGCTACCGGGACCTGACTTTCAAGATCATGTTTTCCAATTCAAAGCATCTGGGCATATTTCCGGAACAGGCATGTCAATGGGACTGGGTCAGCGAACGGATCACTTCCGCCCGGCAGCCGATGAAGATCCTGAACCTGTTCGGCTATACCGGCGCCATCAGTATGGCCTGCGCGGCGGCAGGCGCGAAAGTCACCCATCTGGACGCTTCCAAAAAGGCCGTCGCCTGGGCGAAGGAAAATCAGGAGCTTTGCAGGGTCCCCGGCGACCGGATCCGCTGGATCCTGGACGACGCGCTGAAATTTGTCCAGCGTGAGGCAAGGCGCGGGTCTTTCTATGACGGGGTCATCCTGGACCCGCCGAAGTTCGGCCGCGGCCCCAAGGGTGAAGTCTGGGAGTTTTACAAAGGATTCCCTCCCCTGCTGGAAGCCTGCGCCGCGATCTTATCCGATCATGCCGATTTTATGCTGGTGACCGCTTACGCGGTCAAGGCTTCCTCCGTTACACTGTATAACGCGCTCTGTGAAGCCGCCCGGAAAAAAGGCGGCAGCGTGTCCGCGGGTGAGGTATGCCACTGTGATCGTGCCGGAAGGCTGCTTTCCATGGCGGTGTACGGACGCTGGATGAAGGATAACGGAAAGGAACAGCAGTGAAAAAGGTGCTTTCCGCGGGATTTCCGCTGAAGATGTTCTGTTTTCTGTCTCTTCTGGCTCTGGTCCTGCTGCTGGTCCCTATGCTGAAGGCGGCACAGTACGATGTCCCGAGCGCCGATGATTATTCCTACGGATACCGGACATTCCGTGCATGGGAGGATACCCGGTCTCTGTCCGAGGTCTTCAAGGCGGCCGGAGACGTTGTCAGCTCGACCTACAAGACCTGGCAGGGAACCTTCAGCGCGATCCTGCTTTTTACGCTGAATCCGATGATCTTCGGCGAACAGTATTATCAGATCGGACCGTGGCTGATCCTTGGTATGCTCCTGGCGGGCATCTTTGTGCTGGTCTTTACCGTCTGGCGGAAAGTTTTTCCCGGCAGCAAAACCGAATGCGGTATCATCGCGGTGATCTGGGCCGTTTTATGTACACAGTTTCTTCCCCGGGCCAGTCAGGGCATTTACTGGTATAACGGGGCGGTCTACTATACATTTTTCTTCGGCTTATCCACCGCCGCGTATACGCTGCTCCTGCGGTATATCCTGCGGGCGCCGAGATCCCCGGGCGCGGGAAAACTGGCGGCGGTATCTCTCCTGCTGGCATTTATCGGCGGCGGAAATCTGGTGACCGGTCTGACGACGGCAGTCCTGCTTGTGACGATGGAGCTGATCCTGATCCTGATGAAAAACAGGGATTGGAAGACGCTGCTGATCCCGGCGGCCTGCTATTTCGCGGCTTTTGGCGTGAATGTGTCAGCCCCGGGCAACGCGTTCCGGCAGCGGTATTTTATCCAATACGGTATCGTCCGTTCTGTCCTTGTATCTTTCCGCGAGGCAGGCCGTTTCTTCGGAGAATGGTTTACACTGCCCGTGATCTCGCTGATCCTGCTGCTGATCCCCGTCTTTTGGCGTATCGCCGCGCGTTCCGGCTTCGATTTCAGGCTGCCCGGTCTTCTCAGCCTGTATTCCGTCTGCCTGACAGCCGTGATGTTCTTTCCGCCGATCTATGCGATGACCGATCATAATCTGGATCATCTGGGACGGATCATCAACATCATCTATTTCGGCATGGCTTTCCTGGTGATCTTTAATCTCTTTTACTGGGTGGGATGGCTGGAAAAACGCGGGATCCTTAAAGAAAGATCCTTCCCCGCTTCCGGCAGGGGAAGATACAGTTTTGTTTATTTTCTGGCATTGATGCTGGTATTCGGTTTCGGAATGACACAGATCAAGTGGTACGATACCACAAGCATCAGCGCCTTCCGCTCGTACCGCAGCGGAGAAATGGGAAATTATTGGCATACATATCAGCGGCGGCTCACGATCCTGAAAGATCCTGAAGTAAAAGACGCTGTGCTGAAACGCTTTCCCTATCGTCCGTATGTTTTGTTTTACCATGAATTATCCGAGAACCCTTCCGGGAATCTGCATGTATGCAGATGGTATGGGAAAGACTCAGTCGTGATTCAATAAATACAGGAGGAAACTTATGACGAAATTAGGTCTTATCGGCGCAGGTATGATGGGAAGCGCCATTGTCAGCGGGATCGTAAAAAAATCCGTTTTGGAACCGCGGGATATCTTTCTCAGTGATCCGGATACGCCGAAAGTCGAACTGCTGTGTGAACGTCTGGGAACGAATCCTGCCGCGTCTAACGCGGAAGCTGTCCGGGACGCGGACGTGATCCTGATCGCCGTGAAGCCGCAGTTCCTGGACGGGGCGCTTCGGGAATTGAAGGGCAATATCCCGCAGGACGCGCTGGTGATGACGATCGTAGCGGGCGTCCCGGTCAGCCGGTATCTGGACACACTGGATATCCGGCATGTGATCCGCATCATGCCGAACACCCCCGCGCAGGTCGGGGAAGGCGTCTGCGCCTGGTACGCCACTGAGGCTGTTACCGCTGAACAAAAGGAGCTGGCACAGAAGATCCTGGATTCCCTGGGCGTGGCTTTTGAAGTGAAGCGGGAATCCGACCTTGATATCGTGACGGCGGTTTCCGGCTCGGGACCCGCGTATGTGTATCTGTTTATCGAGTCGATGGTGGATGCTTCCGTCCAGATGGGGCTGCCGCGTCCGCTTTCGGAAAAGATCGTTCTCCAGACCGTGTTCGGTTCTGCCGCTTATATGAAAAAGGCAGGCAAACACCCGGTGATCCTGAAAAATGAAGTGACCTCACCGGGCGGGACTACAGCTGCCGCGCTGGCGGCGATGGAAAAAGAAGGCCTGCGGACAGCCGTTACCGAAGGCATGATCGCCTGCCTGAACAAGACCATCGAACTGGGAAAGAAATAGGGACCGGAACAGGGATCAGGTATCAGGGAAGTCAATTGACCTGTTTTGACTGACTCAGACCTGAGTCAGCGGAACAGGTCAATTGACTCCCGGACAGCCTGACTCTTCACGGCCGATTCCGGATCCTGATCGGGAAAAAGTATGAAGATTTTTTTGGATACCATCGGGTGCCGTCTGAACCAGGCGGAAATTGAACGCTATGCCATGCGTTTTACCGCCATGGGACATGAGCTCGCCGCTGACGCGGAATCGGCGGATATGGTGGTCGTAAACACCTGTTCCGTGACCGCCGCAGCCGCCTCGGATTCCCGCGGCAAGATCAGGAACGCGGCGAAAAACGGGGCAAATGTCGTGGTCACCGGCTGCTGGAGCACGATGGAACCGGAAGCCGCGGCTGCCATGGATCATGTCATCCGGGTGGTCCCCAACGCGGAAAAGGATGACCTGCCGGCCATCGTGCTGGGCGGGGAAAAAGAGCTTTTTGACGAGGAACCGCTGAAACGTGTCATCCTGCCGGGGATCCACGCGCGGACCAGGGCTTTTATCAAGATACAGGATGGCTGTGATAATCACTGTACTTTTTGCGTGACCCACCTTGTCCGCGGAAGATCCCGCAGCGTATCCAAAGAACGCGTGCTGCGGGACGTGCAGGCGGCTGTCAGCGCGGGAGGAAAAGAGATCGTTCTGACCGGTGTGAACCTCGGCGCCTGGGGCCTTGATCTGGAGCCGGCGCTGGAACTGGCTGACCTGATCGGTTTCCTGCTGAAGGAAACGGACATTCCCCGCATCCGTCTGTCTTCACTGGAGTCATGGAATCTCTCGGACCGCTTTTTACAGCTCTGGGAAGATCCCCGGATGTGTCCGCATTTCCACCTTCCGCTGCAGTCCGGTTCTGACTCCGTCCTTCACCGGATGGCACGCCGGACCACGCTTGCCGAATTCCGCACTCTGGTGGAAAAGGCTTTGCGGGTAAATCCGGAGTTCGCTGTAACGACCGACGTGATCGCGGGTTTCCCGGGCGAAACGGAGGACGAGTTCGCTGAAACGCTCGCGTTTGTTGAGAGCATTCCTTTTGCCGGGGGGCATATCTTCCCCTATTCTCCCCGTCCCGGGACGCCGGGGGCACGGATGAAGGATCAGGTGCCGAAAGCGGTGCAGAAGGAACGGGCGAAACAGCTCCGGGACCTGTTCGCGCTCAAGAAAGAACGGTTTGAACGGTCTTTTATCGGTACGGTTCAGGATGTCCTGTGGGAATCCTCCCATGAGCTTCCGGACGGCAGGTGGGAGTCTCACGGCCTGTCGGGAAATTATCTGAGTGTAAAATGCGCTTTTCCCGTCCCTGTCCGCAACCGGATCGACCGGGTCTGCCTGACGGACCTGCAGGACGGCGAACTCTCCGGCATTCTGATTGATTCATAGGAACGCCGGGGTTGTTTTCCGCGGCCCGGGGCCGGTTTCCGCAGGCTCAGTATTGAGCCGGAGGGAACCGTCCCCACCAATAACTCTGAAAGTTACAGTAACGAATATCTAACCCCTGATCACCGGTCACTGACCCCTGATCATTCACACAGGAGGAACAAAATGTCTGATTTCAAATTTTCGGAACCATCGGCGATCATTCAGGTGGAACTTCCGGATGGGCGCGTGATCGAAGGCCCCCGCGGCGGGACGCTCGGCGATTTTTTGTCTGTACTTCGTCCTGAACTGAAATCAGAGCTGATGGGCGGGGTCGTCAATGGTGAACTGCGGGAGCTGACCTATCCTGTTAACCGCAGTAAAAAAGTGATCCCCGTTACCATGGAGAGTCCGGTCGGATTGACGATCTACAAACGGTCCCTGGGGTTTATGATGGCTGCCTGTTTTGAAAGATGCTTCCCGGAATATGACCTGGAGGTGAAACATTCCATCAACGGCGGCGGGATCCTCTGTTATGTCACCGGTCCCGCGGTATTCACAAAAGAAGACCGTGCGGTGCTGGAAGCGGAAATGAAGAAAATATCCGCGGCGGATCTGCCGATCACACGGAAAGAGATCACCATTGAAGAGGCTTACGCTTTGTTTGAAACCAAACATCAGCAGGACAAAGTGGAACTGTTGAAATACAGAAAAAAGCCTTATCTGATGACCTATGTTCTGGGTGATTTTCAGGATTATTTCTATGGATATATGGTTCCTTCCACGGGCTATTTGAAGCATTTCCGGCTGGAGGATGCCGGACGGGAAAATCAGTTCCTGCTTCGCCACCCGGCAGACGGCAGCAGCATGCGGATCGGCGCGCTGGAAAAATATAAAAGGATGCGCGGTATCTTCAAAGAATACCATGACTGGCAGAAAAACCTGAATATTTCGATGCTCAGTTCCATCAACCGCGCCATCGATGAGGGCCGTATTGAGGATGTGATCATGGTGTCCGAATCCCTGCAAAACCGGCAGTTCATGAAAGCCGCTGAAGAGATCGCGAAAAGGCGGGATCAGATCCGTGCCGTTATGATCGCGGGACCTTCTTCTTCCGGAAAAACGACCTCTTCCAAACGGCTTTCCATTGAGCTCCTGGTGCACGGGATCTCCCCCATACCGATCGAAATGGATAATTTCTTCCTGGACCGGGAACTGACCCCGCGGGATGAGAACGGTGATTATGATTTTGAGACGGTTTACGCTCTGAATATCCCGCTGTTTCAGGATTGTATGCGGCGCCTGATCGCGGGGGAGGAAGTTCAGATCCCGCGGTTTGACTTCAAAACCGGGGAGTCTATTCCGGGTGATATCCTTCAGCTGAAGGAAAACCAGATCCTGATCGTGGAAGGCATTCACGGGTTGAATCCGGTGATGCAGGAACATTTGCCGGCGGAAAAGATCTACCGTGTTTTTGTCTCTCCCATGACTCAGGTCAATATGGACCGTTATAACCGTGTTTCTGTTCTGGATGTCCGGCTTCTGCGGCGGATCGTGCGGGATTTCCGTGACCGCGGCTACAGCGCCCAGGAGACCATCGCCCGCTGGGGATCTGTCCGCGCGGGAGAGAAGAAAAACATCTCACCTTATCAGAACCTGGCGGATATATTTATCAATACCTCTCTGGTCTATGAGGTTTCCGCGCTGAAGGAACTCGCGGACCTGGCTTTGCGGATGGTCCCCTTCGGCGTCCCGGAATATACCGAGGCCAAGCGCCTGCTTTCTTTCCTGGAATGGGTCAAACCGCTGGACCTGCAGCTCATCCCGGCAAATTCGATCCTTAAAGAATTTGTGGGCGGCTCGAATCTGAAGAATTTTATCTCCTGGGAAGGTTAAGGAAACGCTGATTAATCCAACATGCCTATACAGGCGCCACGATAAATGGAA
>DAIMGK010000173.1:0-9927 GCA_036723985.1 Flexilinea sp. | reverse complement strand
GGGACCATCGATCATTTGCCGGCGGCATAGGGGGACTCTGTACCCCGGGTGCGTGGTCATGCGGCAGAGGGGGAGAATAGCGGAATTGTGAATACGGGCAGGCTGAAAGATTCGCTTCCGGGGCGGGAACACGCTCCGGGGGTACAGTCCCCCTTCGGGGTACAGTCCCCTGATGCCCGTTCTTGTCAAACCCTTTTTTCAGAAAAAGGTACATTTTGGTTAATAGTCATTGGTTGGTGGTTGTTAGTTGATGGTTGGCGGAAGGACGGGGACGGTTAGCCCGAGGCGCCGCGCCGCCGAGGGAAACCGTCACCAGGCTTTCGGAAAATCAAGCTTATCGTATTATACCGGGTGTATATGTGAAGCCGGGACAGGGACCATCGATCATTTGCCGGCGGCATAGGGGGACTCTGTACCCCGGGTGCGTGATCATGCGGCAGGGGGGGGAGAATAGCGGAAATGTGAGTATGGCCAGGCTGAAAGATTCGCTTCCGGGGCGGGAACACGCTCCGGGGGTACAGTCCCCTGATGGGGGGGGGGAACGGAAAGCAGCCGAAATCCTCCGATTTTCGGCTGCTTTCGGGTTTTTATTCAATTTTATTTTTATAAACAGTAGGCGGGTTGCCTGACAAAGGCTTCGTCAAGCGGGATGGACAGGTCCTCATCCGGAGGGGGATCATCCGGTTCATCGTCCCGCTTTCGTATCATGTTCAGGATGGGGCAGCCGTTTTCCGTTTCTTTTTCCATGAAATATTCCCAAGCGGAACGGAGTCCGCCGCCATCCGCAGCCGCGATCCATTCATAAGATTCCCGGTCTCCCATGAAGATGGCAGCCTGAAGCAGGATATCCCGCATCATTTTTTCTTCATCTTCACCGGCTTCCGGTTCGCGGGGAACATCATTGCGGACCTCAGCGGTTTCCGCCGGTTCCGGCAATAAAGCGGAAGGTGTTTCTTCTGTTACACCGCGGGAAGCGTCCGTCCGGGCAGAGGTCTCCTGTTTCCGGATTCCCGCTTTCTGGTCGTTGTCAGGAAGCAGATCATTGATGACCGGCAGGGCTGCGGGAGCCGATGCTTTCACATCCCCGGTGCTGTCACCGCTTCCGGCTTTTTTCACCGGTTCGGACGCTTTCCGATCCTGTTTCCGGATAAGTGTTTTTCCCTCACGGATCTCCCTGATCTTCTCTTCGGTAGCGCCCAGGCGCTGCTGAAGAGAGATCCAGCGGACTTCCTGCGCCAGCATGGCAGTGTAGAATCTCGGGTTCACCATCTGAGTGCCGTGAGCGGCGGCATGAGCTTTGTTGAAATGATAGTTCACGAGGAAAGAAAGACTGCCGACAGACAGATCTTCCGGGGTAATGATCTGATATCCCTGCTGCTGCAGAACGGCCTGCGTGATCAGCAGGCTGCCCATCTTCCGCAGCATGTTTTCCAGTTCCCGGGAGACGATCCGGTAATTCTCGGAAAAACGGTTTACGACAATGGCATAGCTTTCCATCACGGAAATGTCATCCCAGAGGGTCTGCACCATCCCGTTGATATCTTTATTCTCAAGGCATTCCGGATCGATATCTTCAAACGGAAGCCCGTCCGCGATGTAAGCATAGCGGCTTTTGGGCATTTCTGACAGGATGATGTTCTGTCCCTGTTCCTGTTCCATATTGATCCGTTCCTTTCTTCCCCGCCTGTTTGCGGCGGTTTATTTTCTCAATGATCCGGTGCCATCCCGTCGGAGGCGGTTCATCTCCCCCGCACGTTCAGGATGATAAGCTTCTTTTCCGGTTGCTGCGGATCTGAAGCCGTGAGCCGGTGCTCACCATCTGCCACTGATCTCGTTTTTTCTTAGAGTATAGAACGGAATTTTAAAAAAGTAAACCGTCAACATTGAGGGTTGACTTTTTTTAAAAAATGTGGTAGAGATATAGAACAAGCTTAAAATTTCAAGACCGGAACCGGTTCTCCCGAGGAACGAGGGGCGAAGCTCCTGCTATGTATCAAATGAGCGAAGCTCACACCTTCCATAGCAGGATCATTAAGTATTCGGAAAGTTTAGCTTATCGTATTTTGCCGGATGTAAAAGTGAAGTCGGGTTGGGAACGACCAGCATTCGAGTGTTATCTGACTTAAGGACGGTTCCCCTCGGCCTGCGCCTCGGGATAACCGTCCCCCTTATCGTGTATTAACAGCCAAAACCGACTCCGGTGGCAGAAGGTGATATAATTTCTCATGACGTTACAGATCAAAAAAAACGGTGGGAAACGCTCCGATGCCTGACAGGAAGAAGGCAGCGGAAACATGGGGAGAAGTTCATGATCGATCTGTAAATTATCCCGAAGAAATATCCATCCGGAAGCAGCCGGATGAAGATGGGATCACTGCAGAACGATTACCCCGATTATGAGAATGAATATGATAACCCCGAACCGGAAAATATCAGAGGGAAGTATATGGTTCCGAGTCAAAACGGGTAAAAGCGAGTGGGGATGGATCTCCCGAGGCGCAGGCCGCCGAACCTGTGCGGAGGTGTGATCTTTGCTCGTTGTATTCGACACAGGAGTTTCGCCCGTCCTCCTGCAGACTGCCGCAGGTATGCTGATCGGTGTTTACCGATCTTATGATCCCAAACCGGCGTGAATACGGCAGGAAGATATCTCCGAAGGCCGAGGGGACGGTTCCCCTCGGCCTCTGCCTCGGGAGAACCGTCCCCGAGATGCCGGGGGCAGCTGAATGAAAGGCGGGGACAGGGAGTAAGATGGTCAGTTGTGTGGTTGGAGTGTGAGAAGATGAAAATTTATAAAACAGCAATACTTTTGAGTTTCCTGCTTATCCTCGCGGGGGCGGTCCTGCCGGCCGCCGCGATGCCGCCTGAGCAGCAGAACGGAGCGTCTGACCGGTCCGAAGCTGACTATGAAAGCACGGAAGAGGCATTCCGAATCGTTCAGACAGCGTTTGCCGCTACACAAACAGCTTACGTTCAGTTACAAACGCAGGAATCAGAGCTCCGGGCTTTGGAAATACAGCAAACCGAATTCGCGCAGACACTGGACGCCTTTTCTGCCATGCAGACGCAGGCAGTGGAAGCAATGATAAGCAGTACGCCGACAGCGGCTCAGGAATCCATGAACAATATTTCTGCAGCCGCCACTCCGCAGCCGGCAGCCGGCGAAAAGGCAGCGTCCGCGAATGCCCGTCCCGACATCGAAGCTGCCGCGGGACAGATCATCGAATTCGGCTCCTGGGAGCAGGACAATGATCCCGCGAACGGTCCGGAACCGATCGAATGGCAGGTGATCCGCTTAGAGGATGACTTCGCGCTGCTTCTCAGCGTGAAAGGGCTGGAAGCCCTGCCCCGGAACGCGGAATTGAAGGATACGGACTGGGCAGATTCAAGCCTGCGGGCCTGGCTGAACGGAGAATTCTACGAAAAGGCTTTTGGTTCCTCCGGCCCGGATTATATCGTACAAAGCCTTATCAGCAATCCGGGAAACCCGGAGACCGGAAACGGGGGCAGACGCGATACCAATGACCGGGTCTTTTTGCTGAGCCTGGATGAAGCCGCCGCCTGGCTGCCGTCGGACAAGGAACGCGTCGGAGACGCGAGCGCTTACGCGGAAGCCCGGGGCGCTGTCACCGCCGGCGGGCATGGTATGTGGTGGCTGCGGACAGCCGGAATTGCCGCGGGTACGTCGGCATACGTTGCCACGGACGGCAGCATCGATCGCGCGGGACTCGAAGAGGACGCGGACTATCTGACAGTCCGTCCTGCCTTCTGGCTGCGGCTGAAAGGCAGCGGATCCGCATTCATTCCGCAGACGCCGGAGCCGACCGCGGCGAATACCCCGACACCGACACAAACAGCGACACCCACAGCCACGGCAACACCCACAGCAACGCCCGAGCCTGTTATCAGTGCGGGAGATACCCTGACTTTCGGCCGCTACGAACAGGATAACAATATGAACAACGGGCCGGAAGAGATCGAATGGCAGGTGCTGACAGTGGAAAACGGCCGTGCGCTGGTGATCAGCAGATACGGTCTGGACGCGAAACCGTACAATGAAGAAATGGTTGATGTGACCTGGGAGACGTGTACACTGCGGGCATGGCTGAATGGAGCGTTTTACGACAGTGCCTTCAGTTCTGATGAAAAAAGCCGGATACAGGAAGTAATGAAACAGAATCCGGATAATCCAAATTATAAAACACCCGTTGGAAACGACACGTGGGATCGGATCTTCCTGCTGAGCTTTGACGAAGTAAACAAATACTTTAAGGATGATGATTCCCGGATGTGTAAAGCCACCGCATATGCCATAACAAACAGGGCGTTGGTCAACGTAGACAATGGCAATTCCTACTGGTGGCTCCGTTCGCCGGGTGGTTACTCAACACGCTACGCCGCCATTGTCAGAAGCGAAGGTTCTATTTATTTAGTTGGTATCAATGTCAATTCCTCCAAAGTTGTTTTGCGTCCCGCTCTCTGGCTGGACATTGATGAGGATCCGGATGGATTGAAAAAAGCCGTAACCACCGCAGTAAATACGTACGTGCGCTGGGATGATGACAATGACCGGGACGGAAAGCGGCCGGACAGCGTGACGGTCAGGCTGTTCGCGGACGGGGAACAGATCAGCAGTCTGGATACCGGAGCGGAAAGCGGATGGAGCGTGAGCTTCAGCGGCCTGCCGAAATACAGACGCGGCGGTGTGGAGATCAGCTACACTGTCACGGAAGATCCGGTTCCTGCCTATACGGTGGCTGCCGACGGCTTTACCGTGACAAACAGACATGTTCCCGAAACGACAGAGGTGTCGGTGATGAATATCTGGGATGACGCTGATGATCAGGACGGCATCCGGCCTGAAAGCCTGACGGTAAAACTGTCCGATGGAACGAAGCTGGTTTTGACCGGCGGCAGCGGCTGGTACGGGACCGTCACCGGCCTGCCAAAGTATGAAAACGGGGGAAAAGAGATCATTTACACCTGGACGGATGAAAAAGAGCCGGAAGGTTATACGCTGAGCCAATTTTTTAGCAAAATCGGGGCCCTGACAATCATGACGAACAGCCACATATCGGAAACAACGGAAGCGGCGGTGAAAATAATATGGGATGATGAAGAGAACCGGGACCGTATCAGACCCAACGGAGTGATTGTCAGCCTGAGCAACGGAACGTCTGTCACACTGACGGAGGCAGATGGCTGGACGCAATCAGTAAGCGGGCTGACGAAATATTCGGGGGGGGCAGAAGATCAATTACACCTGGACAGAAGAGGATCTGCCGGAAGGATACAGCCTCGGCGGCTATACCGCTACCGGTACGCTCACGACCCTGACAAATATCCATACGCCGGAAACGACGGAAGTTACGGTAAAAATGATATGGGATGATGAAGATGACCGGGATAGCTTACGGCCGGATGAACTGTATTTGATCCTGAGCAGCGGTATGGTCGTCAGGCTGACAGAGGCAGACGGCTGGACAGAAACGGTCAGCGGTCTGCCGAAGTATGACGATGGGGAAGAGATCGAATACACCTGGCAGGAAGCCGCCGTACCGGGCGGTTACACGCTCAGCGGAAATTTCAGGGACGGGACCGTAACGACCCTGACCAACAGCCTCACATCCAGACTCACCGCGGTAAGAATGACAGTCACCGCACCGATAAGTGTTGGAGACTTTATTACCTTCGGCCGTTATGAACAGGATAACAATACAGACAACGGCCCGGAAGAAATCGAATGGCAGGTCCTGGCGGTGGAGGATGACCGGGCGCTGGTGATCAGCAGATATGCCCTGGACGCGAAACCGTATAATGAAGAAGACGTCGATGTGACCTGGGAAACGTGTACGCTTCGCGCGTGGCTGAACGGGACGTTTTACGAGAGTGCCTTCAGCCCGGTGGAAAAGGGTTATATCCGGGAGGTAACGAATCAAAATCCGGGCAGCCCTTATGACAGAACAACAGGCGGTAATGACACAAAAGACCTGCTCTTCCTGCTGAGTACTGATGAAGTAAACAAATACTTCGAAAATGATGATTCCCGTATGTGCGAAGCTTCCGCTTTTGCCAAAGCGAACGGGGCGTGGGTGAGCAATTTTAGCGGCAATTCCGTGTGGTGGCTCCGTTCACCGGGCAGCAGCTATCACAATGCCGCGGCTGTCTTTGTCAGTGCGGGCGGCTACGGTGTCAGGCATTCTTTCGCGGTCGTGCGGCCTGCTTTTTGGCTGGATCGGTCTGACGGTCAGGAAAAGTCAGCCAATGGATCAACACCGGCGGCTGATCCGGAGCCTTCCGCGGTACCGGCGGCTGAACAGGAGCCTGCTTCAATACCGGCGGCAGAACCGGAGCCTGCCCCGGTAGTGACCGTGACGCCTGAACAGGAGATCCATGAGGGAGATATCATCATCTTCGGCCGCTACGAACAGGACAACAATACAGACAACGGCCCGGAAGAGATCGAATGGCAGGTGCTGGCGGTGGAGGACGGCCGCGCGCTGGTGATCAGCAGATACGGACTGGACGTGAAACCGTACAATGAAGAAGATGCCTATGTGACCTGGGAAACGTGTACGCTTCGCGCATGGCTGAACGGGACGTTCCATGACAGTGCCTTCAGCCCGGAGGAAAAGGGACGGATCCGGGAAGTAACGAATCAAAATCCAGGTAACCCTGATTATTATTGGACGGAAGGCGGAAATAACACGAAAGACAAAATCTTCCTGCTGAGCATGGATGAAGCAAAGAAATACTTCAGCAATGCTGATGCCCGTATATGCGAAGCCACGGCATATGCCAAAGCAAACGGGGCGTGGGTAAGTAACAATGGAAATTCTCACTGGTGGCTCCGTTCACCGGGTGTCTATTTATTGGATGCCGAGATCGTCTACTTCAGCGGCCATGTCGTTGAGGAAGGCTATGTTATCAGTGGACGTGACACAATTGTGCGGCCCGCTTTTTGGCTTGATCTGTCCGGCGGTCAGATAAAGCCAGCCGGCAGGCTTGAGAAAATGTCTGACGGACCGGCGGCGGAAAGCGCTCAAAGTTCCGAAATGACCATCCCCCGGGATCTGCTGCTGTATAAAAGTCCTTCCCTCGGCGCATCAGTAATGCGCAGTATTCTGGCCGGGAATACCGTTACGGTCCTCTTCCGGAGCCTGTCAGAGATGAATATATGGGTCAAAGTCAGAACGGGAAAAGGCGAGGAAGGCTGGATCCTGGAAACCTGGCTGAATTAGAATAGGAGTCCGGGGACGGTTTCCGGAGGCTCAGAATTGAGCCGGAGGGAACCGTCCCCCCTGATTAAAAATGCGGGGGTGGTTCGGTTATTGGAGGCTATGAACAAAGCCGGTTGGAACTGCCGGCCGGGCTCGGATAGGCGGCGGGAAAGTTCAGGCGGATGAAACGTGGGGACGGTTCCTACCGGCCCGGCTCGGATAGGCGGCGGGAAAGTTCAGGCGAATCAAATGTGGGGACGGTTCCTACCGGGTCGGCTCGGATAAGCGGCGGGAAAGTTCAGGCGAATGAAACGTGGGGACGGTTCCTGCCGGCCGGGCTCGGATAGGCGGCGGGAAAGTTCAGGCGAATGAAACGCGGGGACGGTTCCTACCGGGTCGGCTCGGATAAGCGGCGGGAAAGTTCAGGCGGATGAAACGTGGGGACGGTTCTCTCCGGCTCTGTACAGAGCCTCCAAAAACCGTCCCCGTTTTTTAATCGCCGGATTGTTCGCTGCGGATCTCGCTGACGAGGCAGGTGATGTAGGCGCGGCGGCGGGCTTCTTCTTCGATCTGGCGTTTTTCGTCGATCCGCGAACAGGCGTCAATGATCTGCTGCTGGACGCGGGCGGGATCACTGACGTAGTCAAAACTCAGTTCCCCTTCCCCTGCCAGGATATAAACAGTCCCGTAATTCAGCAGGGACTGGAAAAAACCTTCCTTTTCGTAATGCACGCTTTGGATCTTGGAATTCATCGCCATATTGCGGTTTTCACGGGAAAAGGGACGGCGGCTGTAATCTTTGACGCAGTCCTCCTCGATGGTGAAACGGTGGTTCCGCCAGGTCTGGATCTGAAAGACAGCCGCGGCGGCAGCCGCCGCGATGATCAGGATCAGGATCTTGCGGATACTGTCCACGTTGGGGCTGTAACGGAAATAGCGTATGGCATATGCCGACACCAGGAGGACCATGACCGGTTTAAACAGCATCCGGACCAGCAGCGCCCAATGGGCATGGATCTCAGTCCGTTGGAAGGGCAGGAGCGGGGGAAGACCGTCATCTCTTTCCGGCTTCCGGACCGGCGTTTCCACAGCGGGTCTGTCCTCTGCCGTATCTTTCAGCGGGATCTTCCGGGGGGCTTCATTCCCGACAGTCATCGGGATCTCCCTGCCTTGTGAAGTCCGTTCCGCGAAAGAACGGATGAGCGAGGCAGCACTCACCGGGCCACGGAGCAGAAAACCGGTATACTTTTGACTTTCAGTCTCAAAACAGATCCGTCCGATGTTCAGCAGCCGTTCCGGTAAATTCTGCAGGACCCGCAGGGATTGCAGGGCGCTGAACCGGAGGACCGTGACATCTTCCTCACTGTTTTGGGGTACGAAGATCGCATTTCTTGAAGTGACGATCAGGCGCCTGTTGGAACGGGCGCTGATCTGCCTGTACAGAAGGACACCTGCCGCTCCCAGCAGCATGAACGCCAGCAGCCATGCCAGCGCGAACCGGCGGATCAGTATGGCACATGCCGCGAGCCCGGTCAACAGCAGCGGTATGATCCAGAAAACAGGGGCTCCGGTAGACAGCCAGTGAGCCGGAAGAGAACAAAGGACCGGATCAGTGACATCGGTTTCCGGGATCAGCCACTGCTCCTGATAGATACGCCCGTCATCCAGCATCTCCAACGCTCCCGCGAAGTCCGGATATTGTTCCGTCAGCCGGGCGATCCCGTCCCGGTTCCAGAACAGGACTTCCAATTCGGATAACGCCGTGATCTTGGCAGAATAGCTGTCATTCTGCCGCAGTGTTTCCAGCCCGATAAAGCATCCGGGACCCAGGCACAGCTGATACCGGCGGCCGCTGCTGTCTGTTTTAAAAGCGACAGCCTCCCCCGCGACGATCAGCCCGCAATGTTTCGCGGGAGAGCCGCTGTACAGCACGGTCTCTCCCGCCTCATAAATCACAGTCTTTCCCAATGTCAGAGCCCTGCCGCAAACGGAGGCGTCACAGCAATTGAAAGGGAAAAATTCCCGCGGATCCGCGGTATGCTCCGATGCCCTCATTGCCGCGGTCAGCTGTTTTGCGTTTCCGAATCCGGCGCAGGCTCATCCGGCGCTTCCAGCAATTCCGGTTTTTCATCCCCCGCCGATTCCAGCGGTCTGCGGATCTCCAGATCCAGTTTTTCCGCGTCCGGCAGATGGTTCAGATAAACCGTATCCCCGGAGATCACTTCCCCGTTCAGCCAGAGATTGGAAAGCGGACTTTCAATGTATTTCTGCAGCGCACGGCGCAGCGGACGCGCACCGAAGGCGGGATCATACCCGATGGAAGCAAGCCACTGCCGGGCTTCCGGAGAGAGTTCCAGCAGGACGCCGTTCTCCAGCATCCGTTCCCGCAGTTCCCGCATCTGCAGATCGACGATCTGTTCCATCTCGTTCACGGTAAGTTTCGTAAACATGATGATCTCGTCGATGCGGTTGATAAATTCAGGCCGGAAGGTCGATTTCAAAGCCTTATCGATCTTCATCTTGGCATCCCGGTCATCCGTATCGCCGCCGGTATTCAGGAACCCGAGGGAGCCGCTCTTGTTGATGTATTCGGTACCCAGGTTGCTGGTCATGATCAGCACAGTATTGCGGAAATCCACCAGCTGACCCTGCCCGTCGGTCAGACGGCCGTCGTCCAGGATCTGCAGCAGGGAGTTCCACACCTCAG
>DAIMGK010000172.1:0-9933 GCA_036723985.1 Flexilinea sp. | reverse complement strand
TTTTTTCGGCGGTCATCTTTTTTTGCTCATTATGTCTGAGAATAAACTGCCGGGTTTCAGTAATATAATTATTTTATCGCTGCCCATATTGACGGGAGATTTACATCGGACTCACATCCGCGTCTGCGGCGGGAGCTGTGTTTAACTCATTCGAAAAAACGATCTGCATTCGGAGTGAAAAAAAATGAAAATAAGAAACCGGACTCTACCTTATCACGAAGTGATCAGACTGCCGAGGGAAAAGCATCAAATGCCAAAACGGCCCTCGATATTTTTCCGGACACTGCTGAAAGCCCTCAGCAGGCCGGAACTGAAAAAGACCGGGTTCTCGCTGAAGCAGCAGGGCATGGAGCGGCTCGGAAAGGATGAACCGGCTCTTTTTCTGATGAACCACTCCAGTTTCATTGACTTGAAGATCGCCTCCGTGATCCTTTACCCGCGTCCGTTCAACATCATCTGCACATCGGATGGCTTTGTCGGGAAAAATGGACTTATGCGGGATCTGGGATGCATCCCCGCGAGGAAATTCATTTATGATACGGAGCTGGTCCGGGATATGGTATACGCGGTCAGAAAATTGAGAAACTCGATCCTGCTGTATCCGGAGGCCAGTTACAGTTTTGACGGGACGGCGACACCTCTGCCGAAATCCCTGGGAAAACTGTTGAAATTCCTGATGATCCCCGTGGTCATGATCAAAACAAGCGGCGCCTTTCTGCGCGATCCGCTCTATAACATGCTGCAGGTGCGGGATGTGAATGTCAGCGCGGAGATGAGTTATGTGCTTTCCACGGAGGAAATTCAGCAAAAAAGCGTCAGTGAGATCAATGATATTCTCCGTTCCCTGTTCAGTTTTGATTATTTCCGGGAGCAGAAGGAAAAAGGGATCCGGGTCACGGAGCCTTTCCGTGCTGACGGGCTGAACCGGGTCCTGTATAAATGCCCGAGTTGTCTGTCCGAGGGGAAAATGGAGGGCAAAGGGACAACGCTCACCTGCGGCAGCTGCGGGAAGAAATGGGAGCTGACGGAAACCGGATATCTGAAAGCGGAAGACGGAAATGATATCTTCGACCACATTCCGGACTGGTATGCCTGGGAACGGGACCAGGTACGGAAGGAACTGGAAGCCGGGACCTACTGTCTGGATATTCCGGTCCGGATCGGCCTGCTCAGGGATACGAAGAGTATCTATTTCATCGGCGAAGGAAGACTCAAGCATAATTCCGACGGTTTTCACCTCACCGGCCCCGGCGGAAGACCTGATTATAAACAATCTCCGGCTGCTTCCTACAGTCTGTACGCCGACTACTACTGGTATGAGATCGGGGACATGATATGCATCGGGGATAATGATACGCTCTACTACTGTTTCCCCGAAGAGGAGGGAGATTTTGCCGCAAAAACACGATTGGCGGCAGAAGAACTTTACAAAATCTGTGTATCGCATTAAGCGCGGATTTGGCCTGAAAGGATAAAATTCTATGATATACACCGTAACATTATCACCGGCTCTGGATTATCTGATGTGGCTGGATCGGTTTGAGGAAGGCATCCTGAACAGAGCCGGCCGGACATCATTCCGTGCCGGCGGAAAAGGGATCAACGTATCGGTCGTCCTCAAAAGGCTCGGGATACCCAGTGTCTGTCTGGGATTCACAGCGGGGTTTGTAGGGCAGGAACTGATCCGCCTGCTGGGCACGGAGGGGATCGACCATGATTTCATCATGCTCGATGAAGGATGCTCGCGGATCAATGTAAAGGTCAAATCCGTTACTGAGACGGAAATCAACGCGAGCGGGCCGAAAATATCGGAAAGCGCACTGCAGGCACTGGCCGGGAAAGCGTCAAAACTGACCGCCGGAGACACCCTGATCCTGTCCGGGAAGCCGCCGAAGGGCATCCCGGATGATATTTATTCGACGCTGATCGACGCCGCGGACGGAAAAGATGTGCGGACGGTCGTAGACACATCCGGAAAAAACCTGCTTACGGCTCTTGTAAAGAATCCGTACCTGATCAAACCGAACAAGGCTGAACTGGCGGAAATATCGAAAACAGAACTTGATTCGGCCGGCCAAATCGCCGATTCCGCCCGGAAACTGCAGGATAAAGGGGCACGGAACGTTCTGGTTTCGCTGGGCGCGGAAGGAGCCCTGCTTGCCGCTGATGACGGGAGAGTCTATACCTGCGGCATCCCCAAGGGGAAACTCATAGACTCCACCGGTGCCGGCGATTCCATGGTGGCGGGATTCATCGCGAAGGACAGTTCCGGAGCATCGAAAGAAGATTGTCTGCGGTTCGCGGTTGCCTGCGGAAGCGCCAGCTCTTATTCTTACGAGCTGCTGGACGCCGCGGGATTGGAACAGGTCCTTTCACGGATGCCGAAAGCGGAGATGCTCGCCGGGTATTGATCCTCTTTATCACCGCACCTGAGCCGCTGTCACCCGCACCAGCCTTTCATGCGTGATGACGATCAGGATCAGAAAAACGGAGATGAAGAAGGGGAGCAGGGACATAGAGATATATTCCGCGATCAAACCGAAAACCGCCGGCATCAGGCAGGCCCCGACATAAGCCGCCGCCATCTGCACCCCGATGACCGCCTGCGATCGATCCGCCCCGAAGTGAGCCGGTGTGGCATGGATCAGACTGGGGTAGATCGGCGCACAGCCGAGACCGATTATGATCAGTCCCGCCAGTGACACAGTCGTCCCGAGAGGCAGGAGCATCGCGGCGATCCCGATCCCGATCAGCAGCTGGCCCATTCTGACCATCTGTTCATCATTGAATTTCAGCGTCAGGAATCCCGAGATCCCTCTCCCGACGGTAATTCCGATATAGAACATACTGGCATAGGCCGCGGCGGTTTCAGCCGGAACCCCTTTGAACAGAGTCAGATAGCTGCTTGCCCAAAGGCCGGTCGTCGTCTCAATGGCGCAGTAACAGAAAAAGCTCAGCATAACTTCGGGAACGCCCGGGATCCGGACGATTTGCCTGAGAGACAACGGTTTTGATCTGCCTTGCTCCTCTGCATCTTCGGGACCATTTGCGTGTGTTTTCCACAAAGGCAGGCTGAGGAACAGAATGGCAGATAACACGACCTGGAATATGCTGATGATCCGATAGCCCGCATTCCAGCCCAGCCCATGTGTCAGGGCAAATCCCATCACATAAGGGCCTGCCGCGCAGCCAATGCCCCACATACAATGAAGCCAGCTCATATGCCGGCTTTCATAATGCAAAGCGACGTAATTATTCAGGGAAGCGTCCACACTGCCCGCGCCTAATCCATAGGGGATCGCCCACAAGAGCAGCTGCCAATACTCGCGGCTGATCGAAAATCCAAACAGTGCAGCGGCTGTCGCGGCAACACTGAAAGCTGTTACCTTACCGGTCCCGAATTTCCGTGTCAGGCGGTCGCTCATCAGGCTTGAAATGACCGTCATGGCAGAGATGGTCATGGAGATCCATCCCGCGGCGGAAACCGGCACATTCAGTTCCGGATAGATCGAAGGCCAGGCTGCTCCCAAAAGCGAATCCGGAAGCCCGAGGCTGATAAAGGATAAGTAGATAATAGCAAGCAAAAGCTGAAACATTTTTTCTCCTGAGATATTTCACATTCATCGCTGCAGTTCATGAATTGAGAGTCTCCGACTGCACATCCGTGAAAAGTTACCGTTCATCATAACTGATTGGATTATATTTGAATATTATAATTTCATGTTAGGAGAAAATCGTCTAAAATAGAGTAAAGTGATTGGATAAAATCGTCTTTTTTGCAGGAGAAACGTTTATGGCACTTACCATGTCAACAGATCAGGTAGATTCAAACCATAAGGAGCAGCTTTCCTATGGGACCCCGGATTTTCCCATCGCCTTTTTTGATGATGATCTGACGAAGGTAAAAGTCCCCTGGCATTGGCATGAGGAACTGGAGCTGGTCATGGTTTTGAAGGGAAATGTGAGAATTTCCATAGGCGGCGCTCAGTTCGATCTGAACGCGGGAGAGGGTTATTTTGCCAATTCCGGGATCCTGCACGCGGCGGACCTGCTTTCGGAAAAGGGTCACCAGCACGCGATGGTTTTTGACCGGCATGTTCCGGGAAGGGAAGGCGATATTATCTGGACGCAATACATTCAGCCGGTTTTGGAACATACGGATCTGCAATATGTGAAATTATCGCCTGCGGTTCCCTATCAGCGGGAGATCCTGCGTTTGTCAGAGACCGCATGGGCTGCCGGAGCCTATGAGACCGAGGATCATCCCCTGACAGTACGGGACTGTCTGAGCCGTATTCTGGCTTTGCTGCTGCGCAATGCGGATAGCATGAAACCTGAACCTGCCGGGTATACACGCAGCCAGCGGGATGAATTCCGCGTCAAAAAGGCTTTGGTATTTATCAAAGCCCACTGCGCCGAACAGCTGACGATCGAAGATATCGCGGACAGCGCTGATATCAGTGTCAGCGTTTGTCTGCGCTCTTTCCATAATGTGCTGCATACGACTCCGATCCAATATCTGAGAAAATACCGTCTGGATCAATGTGCCGCGGCGCTTTGCAGCCAGAGCGGCAGATCTGTATCCGACATCGCGGCTGTTTACGGATTTACGGATATGTCCTATTTTGACCGCTGTTTCAAAAAGGAATTCGGTCTGACGCCGTCCGAATACCGTCAGAATCATTGAATTATTTATGCCTATACGAATTTTTCTGCAAACTTTAAGATATAACTGACAGAAAAAGGATCTGTTTCCGCAAACCGTTATCAGTTAACTGATCCATTATGAATATGCGTTCCCGTTCAGGACAAAGCATTTTCAGCACTGAAAGCGCGGTACCGACAATAAAAAATCCATGAGAGAGAGGATCTCTCCCCCGTACTTTTACCCTGCTGCGAAAACAAATCCGGCACGGATTCGAAGATCCGTGCCGGGTTTCAGTTATTTTCTGCGTGTATTTACCACAGTTCAAGAGAAAGCTTTTTCAGCGAATTTACTGTGATAGGGCTTGCTCCTGCTCACCGCTATCACTTATTCACCTGGAACTTCGTGCAGCCGGTCTCAAAGTAATTGCAGATCTGGTTGGCAGCGGCAAAACCTGCGTTAGCGTTAGCTTCCGCGGTCTGGGCGCCGGTCTTCTTCGGTGTGAAGAAGAAGCGGCCGGGGAACTTTTCGGCGATCTCCGCCTTATTCTTCGGTGCGACATCCGCAAGATACACGAAATCTTCGCGTTTTTCGAACATTTCCATGATGCCGTCTTCATCGACAACTTCCGCGCGGGCCGCGTTGATCAGGCAGCCGTTCTTCGGCAGGTTGGAAAGCAGTTCGTAGTTGACGGACTTGATGAGGTTCGGCAGGGCCGGGAAGTGCAGGGAGACATAATCGCAGGTCTTATACAGTTCCGGAATATCCGTGATGCGGGTCACGCCGGCGTCTTCAAAAACGGAATCCGGTACCTGCGGGATGTCGAAAGCATAGACATCCATCCCGAAACCTTTCGCGATCGGAGCCACACAGCGGGCAACCGCACCGAAGCCGTGGAGACCGATCTTCTTGCCGCGCAGTTCCTTGCCGGTGGAACCGTCAAAGAAATTGCGGGCTTTATAGACCATCATCCCCAGTACCAGTTCCGCCACGGCGTTGGCATTCTGCCCGGGGGTATTTTCCACAACGATACCTTTCGCGGTAGCCGCGTCCAGATCCACGTTATCGTATCCCGCTCCGGCACGGACCACCAGCTTGAGTTTCGGAGCATGCGCCATTACGTCCGCGGTGATCTTGTCTGAGCGGATGATGATTGCCTCGGCGTCCGCGACGGCTTCCAGGAGCTGCGCCGGATCTGTATATTTTTCGAGCTTCGCGACTTCATGTCCCTTATCGGTCAGGATCTTTGTGATCCCTTCCACAGCTGTCTTTGAAAACGGTTTTTCCGTAGCGATCAAAACTTTTGCCATATAACTTTTCTCCTTCATCAGCTTTTCGCTGTAAACCTTTCATTGAAACAGGAAGGAAGCAAGCTTCCCTCCTATATCAACTTCTGACTATTGACCAGTGACTAATGACTAAAGACTAATGACTGTTATCCCAATCATGGATGGTCTCGACCAGCGCGTCAACGCTTTCCATCGGGAGTGCGTTATAGCAGGAGGCGCGGAAACCGCCAACGGAACGATGGCCTTTGACACCGACAAGGCCGCGGGCCTTAGCCAGTTCGAGGAAGTCCGCTTCGAGGTCGGCATATTCTTCCTTCAGGCGGAAGCAAATGTTCATGCGGCTGCGGTCTTCTTCAGCGACAGTGGCATAGAAGGTCTTGGAATGATCCAGCGCGTCATAGACCTTTGTTGAGCGGGCAATGGCACGTTTTTCCATTTCCTTGACGCCGCCTTCGGCTTCCATCCATTCCATGGTCTTCAGCGCGGTAAAGATGGGCAGTACCGGAGGCGTGTTGTGCATGGAGTTCTTCTTGGCATGCGCACGGTAATCCGCCATCGTAGGAACCGGGCGGCACTGCGCTTCATTCATAAATTTATCGTTGATGATGACAATGGTCACCCCGGCAGGGGCGAAGTTCTTCTGAGCACCGCCGAAGATCATGGCATACTTGGAAACATCCACCGGGCGGCTGAAGATATCGGAAGACATATCCGCGATCAGCGGGACCGGGCAGTCCATATCCTTGCGGATCTCCGTACCTTCGATGGTATTGTTGCAGCAGATCTCAAAATAATCCGCATCCGTCGGGATCGTGTAATCCTTCGGGATATAGCTGTAGTTTTTATCCTTGGAAGAAGCAACCACGTCGACTTCACCGTAAAGCTTCGCTTCCTTGATACCGCCCAAAGCCCAGGTGCCGGTATCCAGATAGGCAGCCTTTGTTTTCAGGAAATTGTAGGGGATCACATAGAACTGGGTGCTGGCACCGCCGCCGAGGAAGAGCACATGATAATCATCCGGAATATCCAAAAGCCGTTTCGCCGCTGCCACCGCACCATCCATCACCGCATCAAAATCCTTGGAACGATGGGAGATCGTCAGGATGGAAAGTCCGCCGAAGTCCTGGATCGCCTTGACGGTTTCATTGAGAGCGTAATCGGGCAGGATCGCCGGCCCGGCATTGAAATTGTGTTTCTTCATAACAAACCCTCCTAATCAGCTTGTTTCTATTGAATATGGGCAGTTGCCTGCCGCGGAATCAATCTTTTCCTTTATTAATTGTAGCCCAAACCCGTTTTTTCGTATCGTGTCATTTGTCATACAATTGTCATATTGTCTGACAAATAATATGCCGGCTGAATGTAAAGACTGTCAGCGGGAAGATCAAAATGTACCTGACGGAGACTGATCATTTGACCTGTTCCGGGATGTATCCGCCGCCGCAAAGGTTTATCCGGAAAACAGATGGATCGATGCATAACTATGCGAAATCATGGGTGTGCGAACCGTTTCATACGATTTATATCTTTTGGATGTTTTTTACGGTAAAATTATTTCTGGAAGGATCTTATACCGGGCAGAAAAGTTATGGACAAATCAACCAAACAGAAGGCAGAGGCAGTATTGAATCCTCTGGATAATAAAGCCAACCGGAATTCGAAAGACAGTATTTTCTGTGATCTGTTTCGGGATCCTCATTATCTGCTCCAGCTGTATTCCGCGATCCATCCCGAAGATGATATCACAGATGTCAGTGATATTACGCTGGTCACACTTGAGCACAAAATTCTGAGGGCTCAATATAACGATTTGGGATTCATCGTCGGTGATCGGCTGATGATCCTGGTAGAAGAACAGTCAATTTGGACTTTGAATATTCTGATCCGTTTTCTGATGTATATCGGAGAAACCTACCAGCGTTATGTAAAAAATAACGACCTGAGAATTTACGGTACCAAAAAAGTTGTTCTGCCCAAGCCGGAGCTTTATGTGATCTACCCGAAAGAACGGGGGGATTTGCCTGATGAAATATATCTTTCGAAAGATTTCTTTGGAATCGACGATTCTCAGGAAGTTTTCGTGGATATCAAGGCAAAAATCATTTATGACAGCCGTCAGGGGGATATTCTGAATCAGTACATCACTTTTTGCCGTGTTTTTGATGAACAGACAAAAAAGTATGGGCAAACTGAAAAGGCGGTTACAGAAACGATAAGAATTTGCAAAGACAAAGAAGTACTGCGGGACTATCTCGCCGGGGAGGAGGTAACATCTATTATGTTTGGCTATTATGACGAAGAAAGAGAAATGGAATTATGGAAACAGGAACTTCGTGAAGAAGCACTTGAAGAAGGCCGGGAAGAAGGGTTGGTAATCGGCAGGGAAGAAGGCAGAGAAAAAGGCAGGGAAGAAGGCAGGGAAGAAGGCAGGGAAGAAGGCATGCTTCTTTCAATTTTGAAAATTCTGAACAGCGGAAGCATATCTCTCTCTCAGGCAGCGGAGTTTGCCGGAATGTCAGTTGAAGAATTCGAAGAAAAGATCGGAGCACTTGCATAATCAAGCAATTATGAGCCTGGAAAACGCACTTTATATTGTATCGATCCCAATCGGGAATCCGGATGACATTACTCTTCGGGCCATCAAGGTCCTGAGCGATGTTGATATCCTTGTCTGCGAAGAATACCGCAACGGCAGCCGGCTGATGAAGCAGCTGGGTATCAAAGACAAGCAGATCATCACCACCAACGAGCACAATGAATCCCAGCAGATCGACACGCTGCTGATCGAACTGGCTCAGGGGAAAAGTCTTGCGCTGGTTTCCGACTGCGGAACACCGCTCTTTTCCGATCCGGGTCACCGTCTGGTGGAAGAGGTCATCTCCGCCGGCTTCCGGATCATCCCCGTGCCGGGTGTATCTGCCCTGACCACAGCGATTTCCGTAACACCGCAGAAACTGACGCGTTATGTTTTCGGCGGCTTTATGCCCCGCGCTCCGCAGGACCGCATCAATGAGCTCAAAAAACTGAAATTGCTGCGCCTGCCGGTCATTCTCATGGATACACCTTATCGGATGACGAACCTGCTGGAGGACGTGAAAAAAGTATTCGGTAAAGGCCAACGTGTAACGCTCTGCTGCGACCTGACACTTCCCGGCGAGCTGATCCTGACCGCCAGCGTGGAAGAAGTCCTGAAAAAAGTCAGCGGTAAAAAGGCTGAGTTTATGCTGGTCATCATGTAGAAATGCCGGGGAGGAACCGGACCTGCCAGGGGAATGTCACAATGTCACAAAAAATCACGAATTTTCAAATTCCCTTGACACCAGTCCAACCCTATGCTAAAATACTCATTGTTGAGCGAGAAAGAAACAAACTCTGGATCGCAAAACGGAATGGGGATGTGGTGTAGCGGCTAACATGCGGCCCTGTCAAGGCCGAGATCGCGGGTTCGAACCCCGTCATTCCCGCCTCGGGTACCCAAGTTGAGAGACTTGGGTATTTTTATTTTCCCTTACTTTCAAATGACAACCGAATATTACTTTATTGGCGGGGAGAAAGGGAAATTCGTATCATGGAAACCACTTCCACCTCTATCGTGCAGGATCTTGATCTCCTGCGTAAACTGTTTTCGATCATCCGCGAAAACGAATCACAAACCGCCGGCATGACCTGTGCCGCGTTTGAAGAATATCTGCTGAAAAAACTGCGCGATAAAAAATATAATGTCAGGCAGATCGATCAGACAGAGCATCTTTCTCTCCTGGAAAATGCTGTGGCAATGATCTGTGTACCGGAGACAACCAATGTCTTTGATGAAAAAAGCCGCATTATTGATCTGATGAAGAAAAACAATCTCAAGATCGGATATGTTGTGAATAACGCCAAATATCCGCAGGTCAACATTGCCCGCTTTATTGTGTAATACCCCTTTATGCCCGGCCGATTCTCGATTTGGCCGGGCTTTTCCATTTTGTTAGAACTGTATAAGAATCATACGGATAG
>DAIMGK010000171.1:0-10024 GCA_036723985.1 Flexilinea sp. | reverse complement strand
CTGCTCGTCGTAGGGCGGCTTGACATCGGAAAACATCTCAGCCATTTCTGACTGAAATTTCCGTTCCCTTTTTGTCTGATAAAATCCGCCCATGTTTTCCCGACATTTCCTTTCCGTTTTGTTTAGTATTTTTATTCTAATTCAAATATTAGCACATCATTTCTACTTTGTCAAGGGTTAATTTGATTTTTGTTCGATTTTCCCGGGGATTTTCCCGGGGACTGTACCCGAAGGGGGCGAAGCTCCAACTCCGTAAGGAACGGACTCAGTCCGCTCCTTACGGAGTTGGAGCTTCGCCCCCTTCGGGTACAGCCCCGTGAGAACGGCGGGCGGGCAGTCTTGCGAGAGGGTTGACAAAGGTTCGAAAATATGGTAATCCCCGGGCGGGGCTCACTTGTTGAAGTTGCGGATCCTGTCGGCGCTGACTTTGCCGCAGCCGAGAAAGACGCCGTGATCATCAAGGATCATGACGATGGCGCCTTTGGGGAGGGAGGCTGTATCCGGACGGATATCGGCCCCGTGCAGCCAGGCCTCCCGCTGATCCGGATCCGGGACGATCCGGCAGCCGCCGGAGAGGCGGAAGAAACGGCTCATCCAGTCATTATCGGGGACAAATCCTCCCGCGGTCCGGACTGCCATGCGCATGCCGGCGGTCTTTACCGGCAGCGTGGAGAAGGAACTGAGAAAACATTCCGGCAGCATCCGGAATTCATCCCCCCGCTGCAGTATCCAGGTTTCCGTCTCCGCGCAGATATCCTCAAGCGAAAGCCCGAATTCATCATTCATCCAGGTCTCCAGGTCGGCATGATCAGCCTCTTTCAGCGGATGATAACCGCTTTTACCCCAGTCCCGATAAGCCTTTTTCTCCGGAGACGCGGTCTCGTCCGTGTCAAAATAATCGCGTTTTTCCAGCAGACAGGCGAAGAATCCGGCTGTCTCATAGCGGTGAGGCCACAGGCGGACAGCTCCCTGAAGGGATGGGTCGAAGGTGACGCCGTTGGCAGAAGTCAGCCCCGGCGCCGGCCACGGGATCCTTTCCGCGGCGTCGGAGACCCGGATCTTGCCCGGAAACATCCTGAGAACCGTATCGACCACCGCTTCATCTTCGTCCGGAGACAGGGTACAGGTGGAATAAACGATCTGCCCGCCGGGCTTCAGCGCTTTCAGCGCGGAGCAGAGCAGCGCGGTCTGCCGCTGGGCAAGGGCTTTTTCCTCCCGTTCGGTGATCGGCCGCATGGGATGGGAATCCAGCGACACCAGGCTCTGCATGCTGCAGGGCGCGTCCAGCAGGACCAGGTCGAAAGTGTTCGGGAACCAGTCGCCGTAGCTCTCGCCGGGAAACTGCGTGACCGCGTTATGAATGCTGCCCCAGGTTTTCAGGACGGAACGCAGAGCCGGAATACGGGACGCGCTGGCGTCATTTGCCACCGTCAGTCCCCGGTCCAGGGAACGGGCGATCAGATGGGTGGTTTTTCCGCCGGGAGAAGCAGCCAGGTCCAGGATCAGCGGAGCGGAAGCCAGTTTTCCGGCATCATATAACATCCCGGGCATCATGGAGGCGCTGTCTTGAATGTAATAATGGCCCATGCGGTGTTCCGTAGTCAGAGAAGGCGCGGTCCGCGCGGTACGGACACGGAACCCTTCCGGGCAGAAAGCGATGGGCTCTGTTTCCCAGCCGTAATACCCTGCCATTTCCGATACCGCGTCCGCGTTTGTTTTCAGCGGATTGACGCGGAATGCCTGGAGCAGCGGCTTTTGAAGGCTTTCCTCTAACGCTTTTAATTCGTCTGCCGGAACCAGCGGGCGGTATTTTTCCCAGGCGGATTCAAAGGCGTCCTGCCGGGGTGTTTCACTGAGATTCTTTCCGCTTTGCTTTTTCTTTCCCATGTTGATTTATTCTCCGTGTCAGTGGTGACGGTCTAATTGACTCTCTTATGTGGGACAACGGGGACGGTTCACGTGTGTCCCGATTCCGGGACACCGCGAACTGTCCTCATTGTCCCAAGCCGGCTTATTCCTCACTGTCCGCCGCCCCATACCGGTCACGGATGTTAGGATAATTTGATCGTTCTGGACTGGCAATTCTTCATGACCTGGGACAACGGGGACGGTTCACGTGTGTCCCGGTCCCGGGACACCGCGAACTGTCCCCATTGTCCCAAGCCGGCTTATTCCTCACTGTCCGCCGCCCCATACCGGTCACCAATGATAGGATGATTTGTTCATCCGGGCTCGGCTATTCTCCATGGCTTGGGACAGAGGGGACAGTTCGCGTATGTCCCGATTCCGGGACATACGTGAACCGTCCCCTCTGTCCCAGGCTGCTCCGTAAACTGTAGGCTTTTCCCCTTGATTCGTTCATGTAAAACGCCAACTAACGACTAATGACAAAATTCAAACTTTCCGAATGATAAAGATCATCTCTCCGGCGATCTCCGTTTCTTCAAGCGTCCAGCCCAGGCCGTCGATGTTTTTCCGGACCAGGTCCCGCTGCCTTTCCCGCATCTGATGCTGTCCGGTCAGGTTTTCCGCCGGAAGCGTGACAACGATGGTCTTCACCGGCAGGCTGATCCAGAAATTCCGGTTGCACCCTTTTTTCCTTGACTCAAAGCGGTGAGCTTCCTTGAAGAAAAACGCGGTGTCCGCCGCTGTCTCCGGCGGAGAAAGCAGGATATCCCGGACCTCAGCCAGTTCCTCCATCCCATACGCGCGGAAAAAACTGTTGATCAGACGGACCCGCGGCGAATGCAGGTCATAAGCGTGATAAGACGTCGTCTTCGGAAGCCCCATCCAGGGAAAGGCGAAAGGGTTGAAAGCGCATGCCACATCCAGGACGCTCTCCGGTATGCCGATGCGTTCAAATATCGCCTGATAAAATTCCCGCATATGCGGGATCCGCTCTTTGGATGAGGTATGGACTGCCAGCAGCTTCAGGCACCAGTCTTCGACAGCAGCGTCACCCCGGGAAGCCGCTTCTGCCAGTTCTTTTTCTTCCGCATCGTAATCCGGATCCCCGAGATAGGGCGCGATGACCTGATGGAGCTTCTCCCGCATGGACTTTTCGACTTCTTTCGGCGGTTTTCCCGCGGCGATCTCCTGACAGATGAGGTCGCGGACCGTTTCCCGCGGCAGTTCCATCGCGGCATATTTCCGGGAGCCCAGCACCCGCTCCGTCATCCGCTCGATATCTTCTTCGGAAATCTTCTTCACCCGACCTCATTCCGCCTGATAACTATCGACTAATAACTAACGACTAAAACAATTTCGACTTCAGAATAAATACCAGCTCCGTCGGGTATTTGACTTTGCGTATCTCCCAGGCATCCTGATCCACGATGTTCATGAAGTGCGCTTCGTAATTGCGCGGCATACCTTTTTCCTTCCCGCTAAGGGATGCTCCGGGGAAACTGACCGCGGCATAACGGGCGGCGTAAGAAAGCTGTTCCAGCAGATGGCGTCCGCCGAATTTATCGATCTGTTCCAGGCAGGGGATGACTTTAAACAGGAGCGCCAGATCATAAGGCCCTCCCGGCAGGCCGTAGAGCAGGTTTGCCTGTGACGCCCGGCCGTCGATGCCCCGTTTTTCAAAGAAACAGTTGATCAGGTCGGACATGTCGCTGAAAAGATCGTATGCCTCATAGCGGAATCCCGGTTCCAGCGGCATCCAGGGGATCGAAAAGGGATTCAGCCCGCAGGCCAGGTCGCAGACGGACCGGGGCTGAGGCATGTCCCGGAAGATCTCATCGTACAGCTCATCCAGGATCCCGGCGCGTTCCCGTGTGGAGGCATGGGTATGCATGATCTCCAGGCATACCGGTTTGAGTTCCTCCGCGGGAGTTTCCGGGGTGATATCCGCCAGTTTTTCTTTCAGGCTGCTGTAGTCCAGGTTGTCATTCCGGAAAGCGCCGGAGACCTGATACAGCTTGGATTTGACATTTTTAACGACTTCCTTGCGGTTTTTCGCGTTCCGCAGTTCACGGCTGAGCACCTGCCGGATCAGCCCGGGATCCATGTGCTTTGCCTTTTTCGTTTCGGCGATCTCCTCCGCCAGCTTTTTGGGATCAAGTTCTTCTGCCATATTCTCTTCCGCTGATCAATACGCGTACATCAGCGAATCCTCATACGCGTAACTTTCCTGATAAACAAATTCAAACACCAACCACCAACTAACGGCTAATGACTGACATCTAACAACTAACGACTATTCTCTCTCAATATTTCACAAAGACGGGTAAGGACCCGGACGTTGTGGATGGTGGCAAGCCTGGGGAAGAGGCTGTCGTTCATTTTGAACAGATGCCGCAGATAGCCGATGGAATAGCGCCGGCAGACCGGACAGCCGCAGCCCGGCATCACCGGCCGGTCGGAACGGATATGCTTTTCGTCGCTGATATAGATATATTTCAGCCATTTCCCGCTGAAGTCAGCCGTACCCGGGTCGAAAGAATAAAGCCGTCCGTGACGGGCATCCCTGGTGGGCATGGCGCAGTCAAAAATATCATACCCCAGTTTGTAACAGCGGGCGACATTTTCCGGATGGCCGATCCCGAGAGCATGGATGGGGAATTCCCGGGGGATCAGGCTGCGGGTGTATTCCAGGATATCATAGAGCAGGTTTCCTTCACTGTCCAGCGGCCAGCCGCCGAAACCGAAGCCGTCAAAACCGATCTCCAGCAGTTCTTCCGCGCAGCGTTTCCGCAGTTCAAAGGAGCCGCCTCCCTGGATCACCGCGAAAAGCTTGGGCCGCATTCCGGCACTCTTGCATCCCGGATCCGCCATTGCATCATGACATTCATCCGCTTCGTAATTCCCGCTCCCCGCTCCTTTTGCCTTTTTCCCTGTTCCTTGTTCCCTGTTCCTGTCACCATACTTTTTCTGCCGGGTAATGCGGTCAAACTCTTTCCGGCAGCGTTTTGCCCAGCTGACTGTACGGAGGACGGATTTTTCCTGTTCCTCCTCACTGTCGTCGACGTGGGTGCACTGGTCCAGGCAGATGACCACATCGGTCCCGAAAGAAAGCTGCAGCTGAACGGTCTTTTCCGGCGTGAACTGGACTTTCCGTTTGCTGCCTTCCGGGTAGAAGATGAACCCGTCCTCATTCATTTTGCCGAAGGACTCATTTTCCCGGATCAGGGAAAATGCCTGAAACCCGCCGGAATCCGTGATAATGGGATGGTTCCAGCCGCTCATCTGATGCATGCCGCCGAGAGACTGGACCACCAGGCTGCCGGGTTTCTGCATCAGATGGAAGGTATTCATTACCAGGCCTTCCACACCCGCAGATTCCAGGTCGCAGGCATCCACTGACCGTACCATTCCATAGGTCGCGTCAGGCAGATAGACGGGATACAGGAGCTTTCCGTGAGGGAGCTCCAGTCCGGGAAGCGTATCGGTTTCTGTCATGGGATCACGAGCGGGATACCGGCAGGCAGTGTTTCCCCGAGGACCAGCTTGTTTTTTACCGCGATATCTTCCGGAAGGACACTGCCATACATGCAGGCGATGCTGAACAGGGTATCACCGCTGTTTGTGATATATTCTCCGGGATGTCTTATCAGTGTACGGGGTCCGTATCCGTCCATAACGCTCCAGGGAGCGGCACTGCGGGGGAGAACAATGACATCGCCGGTCTGTGCGCTTTCGGGACTCTCCAGCTGGTTTTGTGCAAGCAGGGAGGGTACACTGATGTCAAAACGCTGAGCGAGGCAGATGAGATTATCTCCTTCCTGCAGCGTATAGGTCTTCAGACCGTTTTCCAGTGTGTTGTACATCATGATATTGGGGTCGTAGGCCTTTGTGGCAGTAGGCGCGGGGGTGGCTGTCGGTGCAGGAGTGGGCTCCGAATCAAAAGGAGACGATTCTGTCGGGATATTGCTTCCCGGTTTGGAACTGCTGCCGGCTTCCGAAAAGAAGCTGTCCTCATCGAAGGATGGAACATCCGCCGGTTCATCGAAGGTAATTTCCGTTGTTACCGCCCGTGTCGGAATGACAGCGTCTCCATTCAGGGCAGCCTGAACAGCCGCTTCCCGATCCGGAGAAACGGTCTTTTCGGACAGCGGCGTGAATGGTTCATATTTTTCTTTGGAACTGCAGGCGCTCAGCAGTGCCAGCAGGAGGATGAATAATCCGAAATATCTGCGTATCATGGTTCTCTCTCCTTGATTTATAATAAGGCCCCGCCCATTGTCCCCGGCGCGGGCACTTATCGATACTCTTTATAATTCTAACATATTTAATTCAGAGTTCAGCGTTCAGAGTGTAGAGTTCAGAGTTCAGGACTCAGGATGCAGAATTTTGGATGCAGGATGGTGAATTCAGGATTCAGATGACTGCCGGCCAACCACCAACCATCAACTACCAACCAATGACCAATGCCTAATGACTAATTCCTCACGACCTGGTAGGTGAAGGCGGCATAGCCGGGGTGGATGACCTGGCTGGCGGTGACATTCATGTAGACATCAGGGGTATTCAGGTGGATCCTGTCAAAGACGACTTCGCCCTTGATCGCCGCTTTGTAGGCGATCGAATACCAGTTTTCGTCCAGATCGGGGATCATCTCGCGGGTACCGCGGCCCAGAAGTGTCTTCGGGTCCATACCGATCGTCCGCGCGAACCTGTGATTAACGTAAAAAATCGTTGTGTCCAGCACCTTTTTATCTTCACCCATTTGTACTTTATAGACAGCATAGGCGATGGGAAGATCGTCAAACATGCGGAAGATCTCGGTGGAACGGTTCATGCGGATCTCTACGGTCGTGTCCTCGCCGTGATCCGCCAGCTGGCGGATCTCTGCAAGCCTGGACTGCTCATCCAGGTCCTCGGATTCTGAAAACAGGGAATAACCGCAGGAGACATAGAAATTGAAGGGGATCCCGTTGATGTCATTGATCCCGGCAGGAATTTCATTGATGACCTTCCGCATCTCTTCCGGGGCATTTTTATCATGGATCTGGTGAAGTACAACGAACTGATACCCGCTGACTCTGGCGACAGCGGAAGTCTGTCCGAAGGCTTTTTTCAATGCCTGTCCGACGGCTTTGAGGACTTTATCACCGAAATCAAAACCGTAATACTTGTTGACATCAGGGAAATTATCAATAGCAATATTAAACTTGACGAAATCCACATTCCGCAGGTAATACTCGTCCCGGAATGCGTGTTCCACTTCACTGATGCCGCGGGAATTGTAAAGGCCTGTCAGAATATCCCGCAGTTTGGTTTCCTGTCCCCGGTTATCATGGACTTCCAGAAATTCCCTGTCCATGAAAAAGCCCATCAAACCCTTGATCTTCCCATCCTCGTCAAAAATAGGCCATTTGCTGGCGATAATGTCCTGGTTCCTGCCCTGGCTGATGCAGTTTCCGGGTATGTTCCATATTGGTTTCCCTTCCTCAAGGACCTGTAATTCATCGTTCATGTAAGCTGTCGGATGAACATGCCAGCCCATGTCTTCGTCCGTTTTCCCCAGGATCGAATCAACGGACGGGAAATCATAGTAATCCAGAAATCCTTTGGTAGCGCCCTGAAAACGTCTGTTGTTGTCTTTCCAGAAGAGGCGCAGGACGCCGGAATGGATCAGATTTGTCCACAGCAGTTCCGGGGTAAAACCGGTGTTTTCATTCGTCCTTGTGGCTGAGGCGGGATGAAATTCCCGGAATTCGTGGATATCCATTTCCGCGTCACGCACCAGTTCCAGGACGGAATCGCTGTTGAGACGCAGCAGGATGTACTGTTTCCATACAAAACCGATCCGGGAAGAAGCGGTGCGGAAATATCCGACCAGATATCCGTGCTGGGAGCGCGCGATCCGCGTCATCATATCGGAAGTATCCATAAACCGCAGATACGCTTCCCGGTCATCACTGAAAACCAGCTTTTCACAATAGTTGCGGAAAAGTTCCGAAATGCTTGCGCGTTCAGTGAACATCTTTTCCCGCGGACCGATATAGACCGGTTCCACAGTGTCATTGGTGAGATCAAGGCAGATGACCCGGTCAAAGAGCTCATAGATCTGCCGCAGCCCCTCATCCAGCCGTTTGATACGGTCGAGGTCGAAGCGTTTTGAAAGATTGTGAAGCTGCAGGAGCATGCTGCAGGTATCCTTTGTCTGGGCGATCCGTTTGGCTTTTACCTCATAATACTCTTCATTGGAGACAAAATTCAGCTTTCCGATGCCATCCTGTCTTGTGATGTTCAGCATATCCATCATGCGGACAGGGAAGTATTCCGACGCGAGTTCATCGGTAAACATGTGCTCCCGGATCTCCGGGGTAATGAATGACAGCGTGGTAACGGTCTTTTTGAACTCAGTGTTGTAAAACAACAGCCTGAGCCCGCTCTTCCGGATTTCCAGGATCGCCAGCGGAAGGCTGTTCAGATCCTTCCCGGTGGTCGATGACAGTTTTTCATCCCGGGACATGAAAGGAACCGCGCTGAGCACATCGGTCCTGCCGATCTCATCATAATATTTCCGTTCCCTGGGTTCTTCGATCATGATGCCCCTGCTCAGGATCCCTGCCATGGACTCCTCGAATGGCAGCGGCCTGCCGAAATAATAGCCCTGGACTTTTTCACAGCCGATATCGCGCAGGTAGACGAACTGCTCTTCCGTCTCCACACCCTCGGCAAGGGTATGGATATCGATCTCCTTCGCCATCTGCACTACGGAAGTCAGGATGCGCTGTGCCCGTACATGGAAGGAACTCATGAACCGCATATCCAGTTTCAGTTCATCAAAGGTAAAATCTTTCAGCGCGTTCAGGGAGGAATAACCGCTGCCGAAATCGTCCATCCAGACCTGATGCCCGGCATTGTGGAATTTCTCTATGACTGCCCGCATCATATCTTCATGGTCGGCGATGGTGCTTTCCGTGATCTCAATATTCAGCAAGTTGTTGGGGATCCTGTATTTTTTAACAATGGTTTCCACCTCTGTGAACACATCGCAGAGATCGAAATCAAGGCGGGACAGGTTGAAAGAGATGGGAATGGGTATGTTTTTGCTGTCGATGAGCTTACGAAGACGGATACAGACCGACTCGACCACATAGAGATCCAGGCGATGGATCAGACGGTGTTCTTCCAGGATAGGGATGAACCGGTCCGGGCCGATCATGCCGTATTCCGGATCGATCCACCGGGAAAGGGCTTCAAATCCGCACAGCCGGTTTGAGACCGTCCGGATGACAGGCTGGTAATACACACAGATATTACGCTCCCGCAGCGCGGCTTCAAAGGTATTCAGGATGTGAGACTTCAAGTCTTCCAAAGCGATGTCCCCTTTATGATACGATCTGTGCGTCTGAAATCAGACTGCCCGGCTGAACCGCCGATTTTGTGAAAAACTCCCTTCTGCCCGCCGGAAGTTAATTTTTCATTATGTATTCTGAAACAATACCGCCTGAAAGCAACCCGTCAGGAAAGAATGACGCTGTGCACGTTGTTATTATAACAAAGAATTTGAAAATAAGGCAAGTAATGTCTGAACAAGATAGTTGATAGTTGGTAGTTGATGGTTGGTGGTTGGTATAGCAGGTGTCGGAAATAGTAAGGTATCCCCTGCCCATGAAACCCATATACCGGGGTCGGTTTTGACTGACTCGCTCCGCGAGTCAGCAGAACCGACCCCACCAACAACTGCCGGACAGTCCCCGCAAAAAGGACAATACAAGCACCGGCAGCATATCTTTATTACCGAAATCCCGATTCAAAAGAGAATAAGCGGGCTGATCAAATGTCGGGACAGTTCCCTCCGGCTCTATACAGAGTCTGCGGAAACCGTCCATCTGACACAATAAGTGAATCAGTCCCATATCTAAACTCTGAACTCTGAACTCTAAAACTCTAAAACTCTAAATAAAGGCTCCGCGCTAATAACTTTATCACCGGTTAATTCGTATAAAACGGAACTCTCGTGATAAAATGGAAGCAGTTTTAATACAGAGGAAAAACCTATGGAACAGAATTCTGCAGTTACTCTTGAAAAGATCGCCTCCCTTTCCAAACGGCGGGGCTTCGTTTA
>DAIMGK010000170.1:1651-10108 GCA_036723985.1 Flexilinea sp. | reverse complement strand
AATGAACCGGGGGGACGGTTCTCTTCGGCTCAATGCTGAGCCTTCGAAAACCGTCCCCGTTTTTGATATATTACTGTCCGGTCAAAATCAGAGCGGCGGCGCCGATGACGCCGGCGCGGGAACTCAGTTCCGCGATGCGCACCGGTGTGTTCCGGGTGTTGTACAGGGCATGGGTCTTGACGAAGTCACGGATCGGTTTAACAAGCAGGTCGCCCTGTTCGGCGACACCGCCGGAGAGCAGGATGATATCCGGATTGAAGGCATGGATCATGGAAACCGCGGCTGCCCCGATGGCTTTCCCGCAGTACTCCACGACTTCTTTCGCCAGCGGATCTCCCCGTTTTACCGCCTCAAAAACCTGAAAACCGCTGACGTCCCCGATTTTTCCGTCTGCCAGTTCCAGCATCAGCTTTCCCCGTTCCGGATCGCCCGCGATACGGGTCCTGGCGATGCGGCCGATGGAAGTGCCTGATCCGAAATCCTCAACCGGTCCGGGAACACCGGACACGGACAATTCCCCCTCGAAATTGATGACCAGGAACCCCAGATGCCCGGCAGTCCCCAGCGCGCCGCGGAAGATCTTCTTATTCAGTACGATCCCGCCGCCGATGCCGGTGCCGATGGTAAAACCGACTACATTTTGGACATCCCGGCCCGCGCCATAGATGGCTTCGGCAAAAATTGCCGCCTGCCCGTCATTGACGACTTTTACCGGCATGTTCAGCTGCTCGGCGAGATAGGCTTCGATGGGTACCGGAGGGGCGATGATAATGGAAGGATCGCCGTTATGTCCGAAGAGTTCTCCCCGCAGATTGACCTGGCCGCAGGTGCCGATCCCCAGGCCTTCGATCAATACATCCTGACAGATCTCATCCATGAGCATACGCTGGGCGAGTCTCATCAGCTGATCCACATAAACCGAGCCGTTCCATATGCCTTTGGACGGTTCACGGATCTCCTTGATGATCGATCCGTGTTCATCGACCAGCGCGCAGCGCAGGTTGGTGGCTCCCGCGTCAATACCTAAGGCGCAGCGGGTCATGACTTAGCCTTTCCCTGCGGGCTGAACTGGACAAAGCGTTCCGTGATCATCCAGGGACGGGTGATGGCGGAGCCGATCACGATGGCATGGACGCCGATCTCAAAACCGCGGGTAACAAAAGCGGGTTCCCAGAAATGACCTTCCGCGATGACCGGGCGGTCCTGTTCCTTTACCATCCGTTCCAGCAGTGCCCACGGCGGCATATAATCTTCGGCGCCGCCGACGCCGGAAAGTGTCGGAGCGATGATATCGGCATTGGTGCGCATGGCATCTTCCATGTCGTGGCAGTCTGCCATGACCGGGACATTCAGCTCATTGCGGACCCGGTCCACCAGCTCTTTGACATCTTCATTGTTCGGGCGTTTGCGTCCGGTGGTCTCGATGGCGATGATGTCCGCACCCGCGTCTGCCAGCTCTTTGCAGTCCGCGAAAGTGGGGGTGATCATGATATCCCACCATTCATCGACCCAGTGCCGTTTCCAGATGCCGATCACCGGCAGATCGGTGATCTTTTTGATCGCCTCAATGTCGACTACTGAATTGGCCCGGATGCCGGCGGCTCCGCCGATCTCAGCGGATTTGGCGAAGGCTGCCATGAATTCCGGACAATGGGTCGGGTCGCCTTCTTTTGACTGGCAGGAAACAATGATCCCGCCTTTTAATTTTTCCATCATCGCCTGATATGCTTCGATGTTATACATGATCGTTTTCCTTTCTCTGAGTAAAGGTGAAGTGTGAGGATAGGAACAGACAGCGAAAAATGTCTTCCCAATTTTGATTATCGATCACTGTCCGCGGATCAGCGGACAGATATTATATATTGTACCGTATCTTATTCAGATATCAGGTGTCAGATATCGGCTGCGTTCCAAAAGAGCATCACATAAAAAAATGTGTAAGCTGATCCTTCAGAATAAATTTTCACAGGATATAAAATACAAATGGGACAACAGGATCTTTCCCCACAGTCCCATCAGCGAATAACCATCAACTGCCAACCACCAACCAATGACTAATGACTGTTCAGTCTCACCAGCTTCGTCATGCCGGCGATCACTTTTTTCAGGCCGACGGACTTGAACTGGATGGTCACGATCTCATCATTGCCTTCGATACGGCTTTCAAGGACTGTTCCTTCTCCCCAGGAGTTATGGCGGACTTTGTCGAGCGGAAAGAATTCCTGCTTTACATCCGATTTCTGCGCGGGTTTCGCCGAAGACGGCAGGGTGACTTTCCCTGCCGCCGGTTTCGTGGAGATCGCGGAACCGGTTCGCCGGATCGGCTCGGAGGATCTGGTATACGTCGAGGTCCCGGAAGAAGCCGCGCTGTACATTCCGCGGCTCCAGGAAGGATTGTTTTCCCAGCGGGAAGCGGATGGGCGCCGTACGGTCCGGGAAGGTTTGCCGCTGATGTCGCGGATCAGCTCCTCCGGGATGTCATTGAGAAAACGGGACCGGATCATGCTGTCTACCTGTCCGTAGGAATAGCGCTGTTCGGCACGGACAAGGGTCAGTGAATTTCTGGCTCGGGTGATGCCGACATAAAACAGGCGGCGTTCTTCCGCCATTTCTTCCGGATCATCAAAGGAGCGGGAGTGAGGCAGGATACCGTCATCCAGACCGATGATAAACACCCGGTTGAACTCCAGCCCTTTGACCGCGTGCAGGGTCATCAGCGTCGGGCAGTCGGGTGATTCGGCGACGGTATCCTGGTCGGAAACCAGCGCCAGGTTCTGTAAAAATTCAGACAGTCCCCGTTCTTCGTAATCAAAAGCGATCTTGCGCAGTTCTTCCACGTTTTCCCAGCGGTCCTGATCGATATCCTTGTCCGCTTCCAGCCATTGCTGATAACCGGTCTCGCGGATGATGCGGTCCATCAGGTTCACAATGCTCGGGTCGCTGTTCATCTGTTCCCGCCAGACCAGCAGTTTGGCGCCGAAGTCCGCCAGCGGCAGGGCACTTCTGCCCATTTCCGGCCAGTAGACGGATTCCGGTCCCAGGCGCCCGAGATCCAGCAGGATCTCCCCGGCTGATTTCTGGGTTTCAAAAGCTGCCAGGTTCAGATTGTCGACGGCTTTCGCGCCGATGCCTCGTGTAGGCACGTTGATGACGCGGAGCAGGCTGATCTGGTCGTGGGGGTTGTAAACCAGGCGCAGATAGGCGATCATGTCTTTGACTTCACGCCGGCCGTAGAAGCGCTGGGCTCCTACCAGGCGGTAAGCCATCCTGCGGGACATAAAGGCCTCTTCAAACATACGGGACTGGGCATTCGTGCGGTATAGGACGGCAAAATCCCCACCTTTGGCGTTGCCGTTGTGGATCAGATCGCTGATGGTGTCCGCAACAAAACGGGCTTCGTCCCGGTCATCTTCGGCTTCGTAGAGGTTGATGAGCTCGCCGGATCCCCGGTCTGTAAAGAGCTTCTTCGGCGTACGGTTTTTATTCCTGCTGATCACGCCTCCGGCGGCATCCAGGACATTCTGGGTGGAGCGGTAATTCTGTTCCAGCAGGATCTTCTGACAATTGGGGTAATCCTTTTCGAACTGCAGCACGTTGCGGTAATCCGCGCCGCGCCAGCGGTAAATGGATTGATCTTCATCCCCCACCGCGAACAGGTTGCCGTCGGGTCCCGCCAGCAGCTTCAGCATCTGGTACTGCACCATGTTCGTGTCCTGGAATTCGTCCACCAAGACATGATGGAAGCGGCGGCGGTAGTTATCCCGGATCTGCGGGTTGTCTGTCAGCAGTTTATGCGTCCAGAGCAGCAGGTCGTCAAAATCCACGGAATTGCTTTCCAGCAGTTCTTTCTGGTATTTTTCGTAGACCCGGTAAACCGTCTCCTCCCGGTAATTGCCCCGCGGCATATCTTCGGGGTAACGAAGTTCATTTTTGGCTGAGGAGATCTCGTTATGCAGGGAGTTGGGACGGAAGGATTTCTCGTCGATGTTCAGATCTTTGACGATGCGTTTGATCAGGGACAGCTGGTCGTCGGTGTCCATGATGACAAAATTGCTGTCGAAGGGCAGGGCGCCGGCTTCGCGGCGGAGGATCCTGGCGCAGACGGCGTGGAAGGTGCCGATCCACATGGAGCCCTGAACAGTCTCTCCGAGGGAATCTTCGATGCGGGTCACCATCTCTTTTGCCGCTTTGTTGGTAAACGTTACCGCGAGAATATTATAGGGACGGATGCCCATGGTCCGCATCAGATACACGATGCGCTGGGTCAGCACCCGGGTCTTTCCGGATCCCGGCCCCGCGATCACGAGGATCTGTCCGTTTCCCGCCGTAACGGCTTCATTTTGCTGTGGGTTCAAATGTTCGCTGTTCTCCATGTGTTTCCTTATTTGTATCTGTCAGTGGGAAGGCTGCTGTCTGACGAAGTGAGAAGCTCCTGCCGTCTATCCGGTCAGGCAGCCGCGCCTGTGTCTTGCGCAGCCGGAACTGTCACCTTTTGCGATATTTCGGTTAAGGTGTCGCCTCCGGCTTCGCTGAAGGAACCGATCCCTTCTGAAGGGTACAATTCTTTTTTATTACCATTACAAATTTTACCCTAATCCTTTGGCTTCAGAAGGTCAGCCATGATACGACCCATCCGGAAGGAAAACTTTTCCTGCTGTTCACTGCGGGTGAATATGAAAACACGATAGCGGACATTCAACACTCCTGATTGAGATAAAGAGACAGGCCGGATGGTACAGAGGCAGTCCGGCCTGTTTATTTATGTAATACCGTTTTGAAAACTGCAGAATAATTTCAGAAACAATCCGGCAGGAATATCCGGGGGTGAATGTTTGCGCCGTTCTTTTCGACCTCCAGAGGGCAGCCGCAGGTACAAAGATCACGGGAATCGCATTTCCCGCATTGTGCCGGCATATACTCCTTGTTCCGCAGCCGCAGGCAGAGCGGGTGGTTCCAGATCTTTTCCCAATCATCTGTCAGGATATTTCCGACCGGCTCATACCAGGACTGGCAGGGAAGTACATTCCCGTCGGGCTCGATACACATGCTGTACTTTGCGGCTGAACAGGATTTATATCCCACACCGGAAGTCACCGGATCGAACAGGCAGTATTGTGTCGGGGTATACCACAACAGGTGCTGCCGGTTCCGTTCGGCGGCTGATTTTGCCGCATCCAGCAGCTCCTCCAGCCGGTCGGCATGGATCGCGCTGTCAACCTCTTTCCCTCTGCCGGAATAGATCAGTGCGTTCAGTCCGAAGGTCATAACACCCAGTTCCGCGAGAAAATCCGAAAGCTTGTTGATCGCTTCTGCCGAAGCGTTGTTGGTCAGCAGCGTTGTATTGGTATTGATATGGATGTGATGTTTGACCGCCATTTTGATGCCGGCAACAGTTTCCTCCCAGGCTCCTTTTGCGCCGACCATGGCGTCATGGACCTCCGGGTCCACCGATTCCAGTGTTACCTGAACATGATCCAGCGAAGCGGCAGCCAGTTTTTCAGCCAGCGGCTCGTTCCGCAGAAGGCGGCCGTTTGTGTTCAAACCGCTGACGATGCCGAGTTGATCGGCATAGCTGACCAGATCGGTAAGGAACGGCAGGATCGTCGGCTCGCCTCCCGTAAAGACTACATGAGGAATGGCGATTTTGTCCAGTTTGTCCAGCACCTGCTTCCATTGTTCCGGTGTCAGGGCCTGCTTTGCGCGTCCCGGTTCGTTGTAGCAATGGGCGCAGTTATTGTTGCAGCCATAGGTCAGCGCCAGGTCCATCCGGTATGGCGCATCCGGGACCTTTGAGAACGGCGTGACCAGGTCAATGCCGCTTTCACACAGCTCAGCCGCACCGGCCTTTCCTTCAAAGATGGCCTGCATCAGCGGTTTGAAATTTTCAAAATCCGCTTCCGCCTGAACCGCACTTGGGCCGAAACGGTTTCGCATGAGCCGCTTCAGTTCTTTGCCGGATTTCTGATTCATGATCAGCCAGGTAAAAAAGGCTGCGCTCTCATTTAAATAAAAGGATTCATTTCCGTTGAGCCAGAAGATCCCGTTCCGGTCATTTTCCACCCGCAGATGCATCCTGCGGTATCCGCCATTGGGAAAATTTACCGTATGTTTGTAAATTCCCGGTTTAAAATCGTCTTCACGCCGAAAAAAATATTTCAGATTCATTATCTTCCTCCTCCCGCACAGGCACATGCGCAGCTGTCGCAGGCACAGGCACATGCGCAGCTGTCACAGGAACTGCTTGAAGACCACCTGTCGTTATCATCACTGCTTGAAGACCACCTGTCGTTATCATCACTGCTTGATGATCGCCTTGCACTTTCTCTTCTTTCTGCTTCCTCCCTGGCTTCCCTTGCTTTTCGTGCAGCGTCTAAGCTCTTTTGCCTCATACTCTCTTTATAAGCTGTGCTTTTCTTTGTATTAGCTGATTCATAGTCCATCTTTAGTTTATTCGGGTCATCAACATTTTTATTAGTGAAACCTTTCATGCTGTCGGTGATCGAACGGCTGAAATCTTCCACTTTGGTGGTTATTGCACGTGCCTGCATCGCCAGGGGAAGAACCGGAATAGCCGGAGAAGAATTTTTATCTTCTGCCTGCATTGCTTTGGGAAGAACCGGAGCAGCCGGAGAAGAACTTTTCTCTTCCGGGATATCCGCTGCCTGGTTCATCCTGTTTGCGTAAGAAAGGGCACTCCCCTGGTCAGACACTGACGGCTGCTGAACTGCTGCTGCGGCAGCGGTACGCTGCTGATCATAGGCATCTTTTCCCCCGATTCCGGAGAAAAGATCGGGACCGAGGCGCCACCACCAGGCAGGCACGGTCAATTCCTCATCTGCAAAGGACTGTGACAATTTTTCTTTTTCTCCTTCGTCCAGCAGGATCCAGCCCAATTTTTCATCAAGCCATCTGCTTTTTAATTCAGGCGTTTTTGTGTATTCCACCTGCTGCCATGCCTTATTACAAATTTTTTTGTAATAAGTCTTTGTTTCTTCCAATGAAAATCCATCAATCTTTTTATATACTGCGGTTACAAGGTTCCCGATCACACATTCCATATTTATTGATCTGCTCCGGCTGTCCTCGACTGCGAGGCCTTTTATAAATGCCTCCTCATACTCATAAAGATATAAAGGCAGCGGATCGGCTATTTCAACATCCAGCGGTTCCCATGATTTGATCACAACCGCCCCTTTCTTACAGAGCCCGTAAAGGATCATGGTAAAGATCCTGTCAGCGTCCAAACCCAGCAGAACAGCAGCTTCAACCGCAGTCAGCCCGGTCTTGATTCCATTTCCGTCCGCTTTGATCACCGGAGGTGTATATGAGCTGTATGACGAAGATGAACTGTTTGACGAGGATGAATCATCTGAATTGCCTAATAGCATCACAAGCGGTATGAACAATAATATTAAACATATAACGCTCATTCCATAAGAGGAAGAATTTTCCTTACCGGAGCCGGACCCCGAACCGGAATAGCCTGATCTTTGTGTCGGTCTTTGTGTCGGTCTGGGAGTCGGCGTAGGAACAAATTCATGAACATTTGCATCCGTTGTCAACAACCCTGTGGGAAATTTGCCGCCAAACTCATAATGTAAATACATAACAGCTGCAGCGTGCCACTCATAAACAATCAGTCCGTCTTTCGTTATCCTGGATTCAGGAGTGTCTCCAAAGTACCACCTTTTTGGCGTGTAATAAAAGGTCTGTCCATCTACAGCGCCTTCCGGCATCGCGATCCGGAAAAGGTAATCCGTTGATCCCGAAACAAACGTCCTTCCAAAATAATTCGGCGAAAAGCGGAAACCTGCGTACTGCACTTCCTCTCCGTCAATCGTTTCAGGATCAGCCTTATATAGATTATTTTTAATATTGGGTATGGTAACAAATACGGTCCCGGTTCCTCCTTTCGGGATGGATCGGCTGCCCATTTCCAGGGTTATTCCGTGAACCAGTCCGGATAATTTATAATCAGCCTTGGTGACTTTAATGCCCTGATCCGGTTCGCCATTCAAAAGGACCGTGATCTGCGATAGATCATAGCTGCTGTTTGGGGTCCCGATGTCGATAAAATCCAGCGGCTGCCCGAGGTTTTCAAATTCATAGGTATATTCCAGCGTCAGCGTTCCGTCTTTGTTAACAATGACTGTCGATTCAGCCCGCGGGATCTTGAACAAATAATCCGCGGAGGCGGGTACGAGTGATAATAAACAGATGATGATCGCAGTGAAGAAAGGGAACAATATTTTTTCATTTTCTTTTTCTCCTGCAGCAAAAAAAATATTAGTCTTATTTTTAGAATTATATCTTAATTAATTTTTAGAACCTGCATGCTAAAACAATGAAATAAGCTCGTGACCGCAGAGAACTTTGTAATGAGACTGAAAATGAGCCGGAAACAAGGTGCCCACCGCAGCTGTGACGGCGGGTACGATATCGATGAGCCCCTTGTGA
>DAIMGK010000170.1:0-1551 GCA_036723985.1 Flexilinea sp. | reverse complement strand
CCCTTGTGAAGATTGGTTATTTATAACCAAACAGCATAATTACTGATAATAAAAACGGCCCGTCTTTTCTGCATCAACCCCTCATATGGTATGTAAGGATTCGAAGAAGACAGGGCTATATAAATCGTAAAACAAATTTATCACAAATGTCAGGTTTGTTATTCTTTGAAATTATCTGCTTTTCCATTGATTTTTATAGTCAATTCATTTATGTTTCTTTTACCCGGTTTTCGATTATTAAAGCGATTTGTGCGTTTATTGATTTTAGAAAGTAATCAGATCCCTGCCCCTGTCAGGTGCTGCTGTCACGTGCCGCTGTCAGGTTTTGGGCGATCATGCGGTCGATCTTTCCCATGGGGAGGTCTTTCAGTTCATCAATGGTGAACCGGCCGAGGTCATCGGCGGCAAGAAGCTTCGGATCGCCTTCGATATGCCTGCAAAGGAAGGCGTGGAGGGTCACTTTGAAATGGGTGTAGGCATGTTTGTATATGCCGAAAGGCCCGGTGACCTCGATCCCGATATCCAGTTCCTCACGGATCTCACGGATGATGCAATCCTCGAGGCTTTCCCCCGGTTCCTGTTTGCCGCCGGGAAATTCCCACAGGCCGCCGAGCAAACCTTTGGAGGGGCGTTTGGTCAGCAGAAAACGATTTCCGCTCTCGTCCGGGATCACGGCGGCGGTGACGATGTAATGGGGGATGGGGTCGGCTTTGATCATCACAGGACGTTCGGCGGTGGTGCCGTGCTGCCGGGAAAGGCAGCCTTCAGACAGGGGGCAGAGCAGGCACTGCGGATTTTCCGGCAGGCAGACCGCGGAGCCCAGATCCATCAGGGCTTCGTTGTGATCTCCGGGGCGTTCCCGGTCAAGGTTCTCTTCGGCCAGCTGCCAGAGGCGTTTTTCCGTTTCCGGCGTCCGGACAGGTTCGGCGATGTCGTAATAACGGGCAAGGATCCGGCGGATATTGCCGTCCAGGCAGGCAGCGGGGGCTCCGTACCCCATGGACGCGATCGCCCCGGCGGTATATTCCCCGATCCCCGGCAGCTTCCGCAGCTTTACCGGGTCCGAAGGGATCTCACCGTCATATTCGGCCATGATCACCCGGGCGGCTTTGTGGACCGAACGGGCGCGGCTGTAGTATCCCAGCCCTTCCCAGAGGCGCAGTACCTCCTGTTCATCCGCTTCCGCCAGTGTCTTCACATCCGGGAAACGCCGCATCCAGCGGTCATAATAGGGTTTAACGGTTTCGACCCGGGTCTGCTGGAGCATGATCTCAGAGATCCAGGTCGAGTAGGGGCTGCGGTCCCGGCGCCATGGCAGGTCCCGCCGGTTCCGGTCAAACCAGGGAAGCAGCGCTTTCATGGAAATCAATACTGGAAACCGTCAGAAGCCGGCACCAGTTTCATTTCAAGGCCGTCGACAAATCCTTCCAGTTGATCGATCAGGACGTGCCAGTCATTCTGGGACATACGGCGTTCGGCTTCCAGTTCATCCGGCAGCAGCGCGGTCACCATGATCTGCGGGCAGTCGCCGTAGATCGTCGCCCATGCTTC
>DAIMGK010000169.1:7884-10133 GCA_036723985.1 Flexilinea sp. | reverse complement strand
ACTTCCGCACGGGAATGTGTTCACAGTGATTAAAACTGCCGTCCGGTAAGATCACAATGCTGCTTTCCACGCTGTCCGCCATGCAGTAGTTAAAACGCAGCACACCCTTCTTTCCGCCGGGACGGGCAAGGCCCAGGGCGCGGATCCTGTCGCTGCGGGCATAGATGGCATCAAAAAGCGGTTCGCAGTTCTCCGTATAAAGCTCCTGGAACAAAGGGTAGAGATACAGGGTGACATTTTTCTCATCCCCGAACAAAGCCCCCATCTCATCCAGGAAGCCGTCGATACGCTTGATGTTTTCCCTGTCCACATTCACCCGCAGGATCACACGGATGCCTTCTTCCGCAAAATACCGGATGGCACGCATGACCGTATCATAATTATGTATATCGGGCCGGATATAACGCTTGCGCGGGGTATAATCTTCCCGCGCCCCGTCCAGCGAGACCTGCGCGGATTTTAAATGCCAGTGTTCCTTCGCTTCATGGGCAAGTTCCCGGGTCAGCAGGCTGGCGTTGGTGACGATGTTGGAAGTGAATTCCACTCCCCGCTCCTCCAGCGTTCCGCAGATGCGGCGGATGATGTTCACGGCCGCCAGCGGCTCGCCTCCAAACCATTTCAGGCCGACCGGACCGTCACATTTCGTCTCGCAGATGAAATCCACCAGGCGGTCTGCCGTAGCCTCCGTCATGATTTGGGCTGTCATGCCTTCCTCAAAGCAGTACACGCAGCGGGCGTTGCAGCCAGTGGTGGGAAAGATGATATAGCTGTGATAGCCCTTTTTCCGCGGCTTCATGGTCTTCAGCAGGAAAAGCGTCTGTTTGTAGGCACGCGCCTCATCATAGCCCTCTTCCACCAGGTAACGCTTTTCCGCCAGCTCAGCCAGGCCGTTCTGCGTTATAAAATCATAGCTTTGCGTTCCGCTTTGGAATTGTGAAAGCGCCGCCCATTCCGCCGCCGTCAGCTCCAGCGCCTCCCGGGTCATGGTGTGCAGCAGCAGATAATGGCCCGCTTCCGCCATGGGAAAGGCATACAGCGAAAGCCGGTATCCGGCGCCGGGACGCGGCGCTTTCTGACGAATGATCTTCGCGGCATCCTCCGCGCCTGTCTTCAGTATCTTCATTTATTTTCCTTATCATCACAGCAGACCGCACAGCCATGGATGCCGCGAGGTCTGCCCCGATCTGTGCTTTACCGGGCCAGGTCCGGGATGCCGGAAATATAACGGTCCATGATCGGTTCCGTTACACTTCAAACCGTGTTCCCGTTCAAATCAATATATCATGAAAGGAACCGTCTGCTGACGAATAACTATTGACTATTGACCAATTTCACATTTCACACAAAATATCAGTCAGAATCACAGTCATTAGAGCAATCAACATCGCAATCATTATCACAGTCTTCCCCACAGTCAGGCCAGCAATCATCGGGGCAGCTTGTCACAATGACGTCCTGCGCGTTAAACCTGAGGATATCCAGTTCAGCTTAAATATACTTTTCCATTTTTTCCCGTCTCCATGCTTATCAGAATTTTGATAAACGGATACAGCCATACCGTGTTTGTTTCAATAACGGCAGAGGCTTTCCTGACAACCCTTATTCGTTATTCCTCTGTCCGGATACCTGCTGTCCCCATCAAATCAAAAACCAACCTGTTACAATTATAATTTATCGGACCGGGATTTCCGCATGAATTCCGGAAATATATTAAAGAGTTCAGAGTTTTAGAGTTCAGCGTTCAGCGTTCAGAGGCGCGCGGATCCGGCCCCGCTGATGATCCGGGCGAAGCCCATACGAAACCGGGTTTTCGCTGACGCAGCGGCCTCGCAATAATGGTATGATTAAGAGAAACCGCCGTACATACAGCGCGGACCGATGGGCGGAGCCCGCTGTCACGTGTACGGAAGGCAAAAAAACAGAACCCTTATTGTAAAGGAAACTACCATGAGAAAAATTTTCGTCATTATATTATTGGCTGTGCTTCTTCCGCTGATGACCGGCATCACCGGCCGGGCGGCGGCTGCCGAACACCCCACCGCTGAGCTTGTCATCAGGGACTTCGGCACGATCAGGATCGAGCTTTATCCGGAAGAGGCACCCGAGACCGTCGCCCACTTTATCGAACTTGCCGGCAGCGGCTTTTACGACGGTCTCACCTTCCACCGCATCATTGACGGCTTTATGATGCAGGGCGGCGACCCCAATGCCAACGGCGAGATCAAGGTGGGCGGCGGCCCGGTGCTGTG
>DAIMGK010000169.1:1261-7874 GCA_036723985.1 Flexilinea sp. | reverse complement strand
CCTGCATACCCGCGGCGCGGTTTCCATGGCCCGGGCACAGGATCCCAACAGCGCCGATTCACAGTTTTTCATCATGCAGAGTGACGCCAAACACCTCGACGGTTTATATGCCGCGTTCGGTTATGTTACAGAAGGCATCGAGATCGTTGATAAGATCTGCAAAGACGCGAAACCCGTGGACAACAACGGCACGATCCCCTATGCGCAGCAGCCTGTCATTGAAACAATAAAGATCATTGAACAGAACGAGCCGGGGATAGGTTGACCTCCCCGCGGGCAGACACGGAGACTGTCCCATAAAGGGACAGTCCCCGTCTGTTCATAAAGTTCATCCGCGGCAGAGGCTGAACTGATCAACTCAAAGGAAATGCTATGATCCGTCCCATTATACATGATCCCTTTTTTCTCTCACAAAAATCCGAACCTGCATCAGAAGCGGATGCGGAGGTCATTACAGATCTTCTGGACACGCTCCGGGCGAACCTTGACGGCTGTGTCGGCATGGCGGCAAACATGATCGGTGTTAAGAAACGAATTATCGTCTTCTGCAAGGGCCGCGGACAAATGGTGATGGTAAACCCGGAAATAACCGCGAAATTCGGTGAATATGAAACAGAAGAGGGCTGCCTTTCCCTTTCCGGTATCCGGAAAACAAAACGCTATCGGAAAATTACCGTCAAATTTCTGGACCGGGAATTCCGGGCGCACACCGGCACCTATGACGGTTTCACAGCGCAGGTCATCCAGCACGAAGTGGACCACTGCGACGGAATATTGATATAGGAGCTCATGATCATCACGGCTCCGGACCATCCGCCCGCAGGCAGCGCGCAGGGAAAGCGGCACTGCCCTTTCACAAAGGAACAACGAAATGAGATCATTATCTGATTTTCCCAAAGTATCACTCGGCGTATTCCCGACCCCGATACAAAAACTTGAAAACATAAGCAGCCTTCTCGGGACAAATATTTACATAAAGCGTGATGATCTCACGGGATTGGGACTGGGCGGGAACAAAGTCCGGAAACTGGAGTTCCTGATGGCTCAGGCCAAGGAAGAAGGGGCGGAGATCGTCTTTACGACCGGCGGGGCGCAGTCCAATCACGCGATGCTGACCGCCGCGGCTGCCGGAAAAATGGGAATGAAGCCGATCCTCCTGCTCAAAAACAGAGGCGTGACCGCCTGTCAGGGGAATCTGCTCCTTGAAAAACTCATGGGTACGGACGTCCGTTTTATGGATACGGATGATTACCAGGATATCTATGAAGAAATGGATAACATCGGGAAAGCCTCGGGGAAGCCATACTACAAAATTCCGCTGGGCGGCTCCAACGCGCTGGGATCCCTCGGATACTTTTCCTGCGCGGAAGAGATCCGGGACAGCGGCATCCGCTTTGACCATGTGATCTGCGCGGAAGGAAGCGGCGGGACCATGGCGGGACTCACACTGGGCGCGAAGGTCTGCCTTTCCGGGACGCGTGTCACCGGCATGATGGTGGACCGGGATCCCTTTGAAGAGATCACAGTCCGCCTGATGCGTGAAGCGGCGGAACTGCTGCATGCGGATATCGGGATCAGTTCTTCGGATTTTGACCTGATCGATATGTGCGGGCCCGGATACGCGATTCCCTCCGCGGAAGGAAATGCCGCCGCGGAACTGATGGCTTCACGGGAAGGCATTTTTCTGGATCCGGTATATACGGGGAAAGCCTTTGCCGGACTATTGAAAATGGCTTCGGAAGGCAAATTCTCAGCGGGAACGAATGTCCTGTTTATCCATACCGGCGGCGCGGGCGGACTTTTTGCCGTACTCGAACAGGGGCACTGATCATCAGCCTTTCCCTGACCATTTCCATATAAAGACAGCCTCCCGTTTCAGGAGGCTGTCTTTACGCATACAGCGGTTTACGGGTACGGGAAAAAACTCATACCCATTCCTTATTGACTTTGATATAGATATGCTTCAGGATCTGGGCCAGCACCATATAAACGATCATCAGAATGAGCAGGCACCAGCCAAAGGACGGGATCATGACCGGCAGATCGAACCAGGTCGCGATCACCGTAAAGCCGATGAGCAATGTGACAAGGACCACCAGGGAGGTGGAAAGTATCAGCTGGCCGGACGCCCTGTCCTGGATGAAAGGAATTTTCGGAGTCCGGATGGTATGGATCACGAAGGTCTGTGAGATCACGCCGAACATGAACCAGCCGCACTGGAAGAACCCCGCCATCTCATTGCAGTTGAACTTGTAGATATACCACATCGCGAGAAAACACAGGACATCCAGCACCGTACTGAGAAGGCCGAAATATACCATGAATCTCTTGATCCCGTTGATATCCCACTTTTTCGGGAGCTGGATATATTCATCTTCCACATGGTCAAAGGGCATCCCCAGCTGGGCGAAGTCGTTGAGAATATTCTGCACGAGGATATGCAGCGGAAGCAGCGGCAGGAAGGGGAGGAAGATGGACGCGATCAGCACCGAGAACATATTCCCGAAGTTACCGCTGACGGACATTTTCAGGTATTTGTTCATGTTGGCAAAGGTCCTGCGTCCTTCGATAACACCCTCATCCAGCACATTCAGATCCTTTTCCAGCAGGATGATATCGGCGACTTCCTTCGCGATGTCCACAGCGGTGTCAACGGAGATACCGACGTCAGCCTGTTTCAGCGGAAGGCTGTCATTGATGCCGTCACCCATGTAGCCTACGGTGTGCCCGTTGGCCTGGAAAGCCTTTACCACCCGCTGTTTCTGATAAGGAGAAAGCTTGGAGAAGATACGGCATTTTTTGCAGGCTTCCTGCAGCTCCGCGTCATCCATTGCTTCCACCTGTGCCCCGGTAAGCGTGTAATCGGTGGGGATCCCCAGACGGCCGCAGATGTTGATGGCAACGCCCTCCGAGTCGCCCGTCAGGACGACGGTGCTTACGCCGTTTTTCGTCAGGGCTTTGATAGCGGATTCCGCGGAAGGTTTCGGCGGATCTAAGAAGCCGCAAAAGCCGATGAGGACCATGTCCTTTTCATCTTCCACACTGAAGGCGCCGACCTCCCGCACCCGGTTTTTCTGCGCCACCGCGATCACGCGGATGCCTTCCATGTTGTTGTCATAGGAAATTTTCAGCGCGTTGTCGATCAGCTCTTTTGTGATCGGCTTGACTTCACCTTCAATTTCAATAAAGGAGCAGATGGAAAGGATCTCCTCGACCGCGCCCTTGGTGATGAGCTGACGTTTTCCGTTCATATCCCGCAGCACCACACTCATCCGTCTGCGGCTGAAATCAAAAGGAATTTCATCCTCCCGGATATAGGTCTGTTTGAGGTGCCCCATTTCTTCGCGTTCGGACCGGTTGATGATAGCGACATCCATCAGGTTCTTCAGGCCTGTTTGAAAATAGCTGTTCAGGAAGGCGTGGCGCAGCACACGTTTGTCTTCCCTGCCCAACACGTCCATGTATTTTTCGAGGACGATCTCATCCTGCGTCAGGGTCCCGGTCTTGTCCGTGCACAGCACATCCATTTCGCCGAAGATCTGGATGGCGCTGAGACGCTTGACGATCGTCTGCTTCTGGGACATGTTCACAGCGCCTTTCGCCAGGCAGGATGTCATGATAACGGGAAGCATCTCCGGCATGATCCCGACCGCGATCGTGATACCGAACATCAGGGACTGCAGCCAGTTCCCTTTGGTGATGAAATTGGCGATAAAGATGATCGGCACCATCACAGCCATGAACTGGATCAGCAGTTTACTGATGGAATCGATATTCTGCTCGTATTTGCTTTTCGCCTGGAAGGTGTTCAGGCTCCGGGCCATACTGCCGAAGTATGTTCTGTTCCCGGTGGTGAGAACAACAGCTTTCGCGCTGCCGGAAACAATGTTGCTGCCCAGAAATCCCAGATTGTCCAGTTCCGAGATCGTATCGCCTTCCGGATCGGGACCTGCGAATTTTTCCACAGGGTTGCTCTCTCCGGTCAGCTGTGACTGGTCGATAAACAGGTCTTTGGATTCAATAAACCGCACATCGCCCGGGATCATATCGCCGGATGCCAGTTTTACGATATCGCCGGGTACGATCTCCGAGATATCGACTTCCATAAGAATGCTGTTGCGGATCACGTCCAGGCGGTTGCTGATCATTTTCTGCAGCTTTTGCGCTGCGCTGTTTGATTTTTCCGTCTGCACAAAGGAAATGATCCCGGAGATGAGGATCACGATCACCAGCATCAGAAAGGTGGACCAGCTCGGCTTTTCCGCGATGACCACATCGGTTACCAGGGTGATCCCGGCTACGCCCAGAAGGACGATATTAAAGGGGTTGATTATCGCCTCTTTGACGCGCAGGAACAGATTGTTTTCGTTCCCGGAATCGATGATGTTCTTCCCGTATTCCTCAAGGCGGGAAGCCGCTTCCAGCGGGTTGAGCCCTTCCGCGTCCGTCTGCAGAAGGTTCAATACCTCTTCATCCGAAAGACGGCTGATCTCTGTCAGCTTTTTTTCCACCTGGTTTCGGTTGTCTGTTTGTTTTTCTGCCATATAAAACCTCTTCTACTATAAGAGCTCAGTTTATATTTGCCCTCCGCATGCGGGATAGTTTGCTTCGCAAGGTGCGGGAGCAAATATATGTGTGTTTGCAAAAGCGAGAGCCGTAAGGAACCGCTGCGCTGAATTATGTTTCGGCTCTCGAGCTTCGCCCCGCACCTGATTTCCGGGGGCTTGCAGCCCCCATACCCCGCTTAAAAAGGCCCCAGTCTCTTTATAAGACTCACACGCTTTGCGGTGGTCATCTTTTTTCAAAGCCCGGCTGATACGTCCGCAGCATCGGAGAATAAACACCGCTTGGGCAAAAATATCCATATTCCGTGACCGATGCTGACTATTCCCTATTCTATTACGAAATCCGCTCCCCACTTTCCCGCCTTGCGTGAATTATGATTAGAAATTATTTACTATACACGGCAACACCCTTTTTCCGGAGGATATTCTCAAATAACCGGCGTCGGCTGTCATCAAGCCCCTCACGTCTTACCCGCTCCCTGCTTCTGTCCGCTGCCCACCGGCCACTGACCTCTGACCACTTTCCTATCTAAACTCTAAACTCTGAACTCGTAATTCTGATATTGACAGCGGCAAATACTGATGATACAATATATTTCACATGAAATAGCATATATCACTTGTGATTGAAAGATCACTGATCAGCTGGCATACGGAATAAAGGATCGGGATGGGAAGAAATCAGGAACGGGATGAACGTGTCCGGGCTGTCCGGAAACAGAATATTCTGGAAACCGCCTTTTCCGTTTTCGCGGAAAAGGGGATCGATACGGTATCCATGAACGAGATCGCGGAAGCGTGCGGGATCAGCTACGCCACGCTTTACCGCAACTACGGTACCAAGGCAGAGCTTGTACTGGCGGTCAACAGCCGGATCTGGAATGACTATTTCCATGACTATTATAAGCGGCGCGACGTATCCGTAATGAACGCGGCGGAGGAATTTGAATTCTATCTGGATTCTTTTCTGGATATGTTCCGGAATTACCGCGCCATGCTGCGGTTCACACAGTATTTCAACGTATATATCGAAAAGGAGGATGTCACACCCCGGCAGATGCAGGTCTTTTTTGATGTGGTGAAAACCATCGCGGACAGCTTTCACGGCATTTATATCAAGGCGGAACAGGACGGCACATTGAGGACGGACATTCCGGAGGATGAGATTTTTTCCTCCACCATGCATCTGATGCTGGCCGCCGTGACCAGATATTCCACAGGGTTGGTCTATCAGAACAGCAGCGACATCGGGAAGGAACTCTCCCTTCAGAAAGAGCTGCTGTTTTCGTATTATAAGGTATAGGGACAGGGGATCAGGCGTATAAGGGAGCCGCTGCCGGGCATTTTTTTGATCAAGCCCGAAGCGCCGTGCCCCTATCGCGGATCACCGTCAACAGAAAAGGAGCCCATATGAAAAAAAATATCATGATCCTCATCACCTTCCTGCTGCTCATAAATACAGCGGCAGCTTTCGCCGATGACGCACATCAGCTCATTTACGGCTCGCGCACCGAGATCTCCGGAGATTTCGCGCCCGGAGCCTGGTGGACGAACAACGTCACGGACACAATGATCCGGGATCTCACCAGCGATTACAATACCTTAGCAGTCGATGATAACGGCGTCCCGGTGATCAATGAAACCGTCTGTGACGGGATCGAAAGTGAAATGAATGAAGACGGGACCAAGACCTTCACAGTCAGGATCAAAGACGGGCTCCTTTTCAACAACGGGGAACCGGTCACCATCAGGGATTTTGTCTGGGCGAGCGCTTTTTCCTGTTCGAAAACCGCGTCGGAACTCGGTATCGGATCGAGCGGATACCTGATGATCGAAGGCGGCCGGGAATACCGTGACGGCACGGCAGACACCATCAAAGGGCTGCGCATGCTGGATGACCGCACGATCCAACTCACCGTCAGCGCTGATTTTGTGCCTTATTATTTTGACCTGACCTACGCCGCCTTCGGCGCTTTCAGCATGAAATACTGGTTAGGTGAGAAGGTCGGCATCGAAGATGACGGTGACGGCGTCTACTTTACCGGCCT
>DAIMGK010000169.1:0-1251 GCA_036723985.1 Flexilinea sp. | reverse complement strand
CCTGACCCGGGAAAATGTGGAAGAACACCTGAATACCGCCCGTTTCCACGCCGGAGAAGACCGGATCACCGCGGGACCGTATAACCTGGTCGAATATGATCAGGGAGCCAAACAGGCCGTGCTGGTCAGAAACGAGTATTATCAGGGCAACTACGAAGGGCAGAAACCTTCCATCGAAAAGATCATCATCACCCTGGCACAGGATGCCACCTGGGCGGACGGACTGAAGACCGGCGCCTTCAACTTCTGCGATTCGCTCAACCGGGGAATGATGATCAACACCGCCATGGACATTATCGAAGATGACGCCAACAGGGAAATTCTCGGATACAGCTACGATTACCGGCAGTTTGACATTCCGGAATTTTCCGCGGTCATTTTCCAGAGCGACTTCGGTCCCACACAGTTTACCGCGGTCCGCCGGGCGATCGCCATGCTGCTGGACCGGAACGAATTTGCAAACACCATCTGCCAGGGCTGGGGCGGTGTGATCAACGGCCCTTACGGCACTGCCATGTGGATGTATCAGGAAGCGGAGGAATGGCTGGAAGAGAACCTGGATCCCTACCCTTACGATCCCGCAAAGGCCATTGAACTTCTGATCGAAGATGGCTGGATCTATGATGAGAACGGGAATGATTATACCGAAGGGATCCGCTATAAGAAAGTCAAGGAAGAAGAGGCGGGGTCCTATGTCCATACCCGCCAGCTGCCGGACGGTACATGGCTGATGGGGCTGGAGATCGAATGGGCGGCTTTGCAGGAGAACGAGGTTTCCGATCTGCTCAGCGTTATGCTGGTCAACGGAGAACAGACAGCCGCTGCCGGAATGAAGATCAACCGGAATGTCATGTCCTTCTCCGAATCACTCAATTATTATTTCCGTGACTCATCCCAGGGAGATAAGTACGGTGTCCCGACTTACGGCATGTACATTCTGGGTATGATCCTGCCCACACTGTACGATGTCTCCTACGCGTATACCACGGATCCCGCGCTGCCATCTTATAATTACAATACAGACCGTATTTATGATGAGGAATTGGACCGCCTTTCGATGGATATGGTCTATGGCGTGGATCCCGGAGATGATGAAACTTATCTGGAGATCTGGAAGGAATTCATACTGCGCTGGAACCGGCTTTTGCCGGAGCTTCCGATTTATTTCAACATCACTGTCACCGTCCTCCCCGACTGGCTGGAAGGCTATGAACAGACCGCCTTCCGGAATTTTTCCCGGGCGATCCTGTA
>DAIMGK010000168.1:0-10155 GCA_036723985.1 Flexilinea sp. | reverse complement strand
CATCCGGCTTATTCCTGATCTGCCAATGGCAGGCCAAAATTTTTGAAAAGATACATTTTAAAAATTCCCTTCACCAATCATCTTCCCCGACACCTGAATCCCGAATCCTGCATCCTGAGTCCCGGATCTCAGGGACAGTCACCTCCGGCTCAATTCTGAGTCAAGGGCTCAGTCCCGCACATTTCTCTGAACTCTGCACTCTCAACTCTGAACTCTATAATTAACTTTTCCGCCTGTCCCGAAATGATGGTATGATTAGAATTGGAATAAATTATATGTTAAGAGGCCGTAATGTTTAAAAAACTGAAAGAAATGCTGGGACTCGACCCGATAAAAAATCAATCAGACGCCTATACCCGCCGGGTGGCGGATATTAACAAACTGGAAGATCAATACGAAAAATTGAGCGATGAAGCGCTCGCCGCCAAGACCGGTGAATTCAAAGCACGCCTGGCAAAAGGCGAAACACTGGACGATATCCTCCCGGAAGCCTTCGCAGTCGTACGCGAGACATCCAAACGCGTGCTGGGACTGCGGCATTATGACGTACAAATGATCGGCGGAATGGCCCTTCACGCGGGAAATATCGCCGAAATGCGCACCGGTGAAGGCAAGACCCTGGTCGGAACGCTGCCGGTCTACCTCAATGCCCTGACCGGAAAAGGCGTCCATCTGATCACAGTCAACGACTATCTGGCCCGCCGTGACGCCCGCTGGATGGCTCCGGTCTACCGTTTTCTCGGACTGAGCGTCGGCGTACTGCAGATGGCAGCCCGCACCGATAACGGGAAGAAGGCATTTATCGTCGACCCGACCGTGACCTCCGTCCGGGAAGACCAGGACCAGCTGCGCATGGTCCCCCGCCGGGAAGCCTATCTGGCAGACATCACCTACGGCACCAACAGCGAATTCGGTTTCGATTACCTGCGCGACAACATGGTCATGAGCCTGGACGAGCGGGTACAGCGGGGCCATGTTTACGCTGTGATCGATGAAGTCGACAACGTCCTCATCGATGAAGCCAGGACACCGCTCATCATTTCCGGGCCCGCCTCGGATGATGTGGAAGAATACTACCGTGTGGCGCGGGTCGTCAAACAGCTCCGCCCGGATGAATATGAAGTCAGCGAGAAAGACCGCAATGTCTATCTGAATGACAACGGCATGGATCACGTGGAAGAACTGCTGGGTATGGTCCTCCGCGACCCCTCCCGCCCGGAAGAAGTGACCATCGAACAGGAACGCATGATGAGCTACCTGGATCAGGCGCTCAAGGCGGAATTCATCTTCAAACGGAACAAGGATTACCTCGTACAATCCGGCAAAGTCATCATCGTGGACACCTTCACCGGCCGTCTGATGCCGGGACGCCGCTGGTCCAACGGCCTCCATCAGGCCATTGAAGCCAAGGAAGGCGTGAAAGTGGAGCCGGAAAACGTCACCTACGCCACCATCACCCTGCAGAATTATTACCGCATGTATGACAAGATCTGCGGTATGACCGGTACAGCCTTCACGGAAAAGGAAGAATTCTACAAGATCTACGGACTGGACGTCATCCCGATCCCCACCAACCTGGAATACACCGCCCGGCAGAAGGGCAGTCCGCTGGTGGAAAAGGAAGCCAAAGACGAGTACGGCTACAAATACACCTATTACGCGGACCCGAAAGACCCGGGCAAGGCGCTGTATTACAAGCGCAAGGATTATCCGGATGTGATCTACCGTTCCGAGGAAGCGAAGTTCCGCGCCATCACCATGGAGATCCTGCGGAACTATGTCAAGGGCCGTCCGCAGCTGATCGGTACCGCCTCGGTGGAACATTCCGAATTTCTCTCCGGCCGCCTGCAGCGTGAACCGCTGCGCCGCCTGATCCAGATCCAGATGATGCGCCGGGCGTACATGAACAAAAACAACATGCAGACGCTGGAATCCCCGCTGGAGGCTTTTATCCCCTTCAACAAGCCGCTGCAGAACATTCAGCCCGGCGACCTGCGCCCCCTGGCACGGGAGCTGGGGGTCCAGCTGAGTGTGGAAGACGCGGAAAACAAAGCCCTGCTGCTGCAGGAATTCGACCTGGAAGAAGCGGACTATCCCCGTCTGCTGGAAGCGGCCAACGGCGGCATTCCCCATCAGGTCCTGAACGCCCGCAAGCATGACGAAGAAGGTATGATCATCGCCAAAGCCGGCGCTTTCGGCGCGGTGACCATCGCCACCAACATGGCGGGCCGCGGTGTCGACATCAAACTCGGCGGCGAGCTGGAAGAGGATGTCCTCCGCGATACCAACCGTGTCCTGAGCAAATTTGGGGTCGATCCCTACAACATGACCATCGAAGAACGGTATAACGCCATTATGAAAGTGGACCCGTCGGAATACGGGATCTACGAGGAATCGATCCGGTCATATATAGAATATTACGAAAACATGCTGAAGGTCCGGGCGCTGGGTGGCCTGCATGTCATCGGTTCGGAACGGCACGAGAGCCGCCGTATCGATAACCAGCTGCGCGGCCGTTCCGCCCGTCAGGGGGACCCCGGTTCCTCGCGCTTTTTCCTCTCCCTGCAGGATGAGATCGTCCGTCTGTTCGGCGGCGAGCGTCTGGAAAGCATGCTCAAAAGGGTCAACCTCTTCGATGAAAATATCCCGCTGGAACACAACATGTTCTCCAAGGTCGTCGAACAGGCCCAGGAACGCGTCGAGGGCACGAACTTCGACGTCCGCAAACACACCCTGGAATATGACGACGTACTGAACACCCAGCGCCAGAAGATCTACGCCCAGCGCGACCAGGCTTTCCTGAAAGAAGACCTGAGCGAAGATATCCTCGCGATGCTGAGCACCGACCTTGACAACCGGCTGAATAAGACTGAATCCGAAGAAAAATGGAAGCTGGCGGCTTATCTGGATACCGTTCAGCCCGCCATGCAGATGGATGCCCTGTTCCTGCCTTCCTTTACACAGAAAACATTGATCGGGCATCTGCGGGACCGTATCGGCAGCGCTCCGGAAAAGGAAGAACTGCTGGAGGGTCTGATCGCTTTCGGCCGGGACGCTTATAAAGTGGAAAATGAAAACGGGCTTGACCTGATGGAAAAGCTCGTCAATACTTCCCGGGAATCCTACGCGGCGCAGCTGCAGGAACGGAACGCCAATTTTGACCTGTTTGAAGAAACCCTGAATGACAAGCTGAAGGGGAACGCGGAGGCAGCCGATGAAGGGCAGATAGTGGAAAGCCTGAAGCCCGCCGAGGTATTCGCGGACGCCTGTTCCTTTGCCCGTACGCAGTTCAAACTCTCCAATGATGAACAGCGCCGTCTTGCCGAAGGCGATGATGACGTGATCGAAAAACTGCGGGACCAGGTCGAGCAGCTGCTCTGGGACGGGTACCGGCAGCGCCTCAACCAGCTGATCTTCAACCGTATGGAAGGCGACTATATCCCGCCGGAAGGTTCCTTTGAGGCGGGGGATTGGGACAGCCTTGATGAAAAGATCATGGACGCCGTACAGGACGGATACGTTGCCCGGGCCGAACGGCTTTACGGCAAACAGATGCAGATCCGCACGGACCTCTCCAATGCCCTGGTAAATTACAAACCGACAGAACTGACCGATAAACAGTGGGCAGGGCTGATGGGCGTGATGACCACCGGTCAGCGTGTTACCTTTGACCCGAAGACCCACGCGAAAAAGACGAAAGACTATCACCGCTGCAATTTCACCTTCTACTGCGGGAAACTGCTGGAACCGCTGGAACGGGATCAGCTGCGGCAGACGATCTGGGACCATTATATCCAGGCGGAGGAAGGCCTGCGCGACATTTTCGGAAAGATTGACTGGGCCCGGGTCCGCTCCGCCAATTTCACCCTGGACCAGCTGCCGGAAGACCGGCAGCAGAAACTCCGCACCGCACTGGGCAGCGAGGAATTCGATACGGTCAGCACAACGCTTCCGATGGACATGCCGGAGGAAGTTGCCGAAAAGATCCGCGGCGTATTCGGCCGTCGCATCCAGAATGAAGTCAACCGCAATGTGTTCCTGCAGTCCATCAGCAAGCAATGGGTCGATTACCTGACCCAGATCGAAGGGCTGCGGGTCTCCATCAGCATGGAAAGCTACGCGCAGCGCAATCCGCTGGTCATTTACAAGACCAAAGCCGCGGAAATGTTCTCCGAACTGCTGAATGACATCCGCCAGTCGGTTGTGGAGCATATGTTTGTTTCCCTGCCGAGGGTCTCCATGATGACAGCCGTTCCGCACGCGGAAACGCCCGCGGAAAGCCCGAAAGCGGAGAAACCGGAGGCCGCGGATGATAATAAAAAACCGGATAAATCTTCCGGAAAGAAATCGAAATCGAAGAAGAAATGAGCTGGGACGTCTGGGGGCATGAATGGGCGGAAGCCCTGTTGAAAAAGCATATCGCGGGCGATATGACCCGTCATGCCTATCTGTTTACCGGCGCGCCGGGGATCGGACGGCGGACATTGGCGCTGGCTTTCACCAAAGCGCTGTACTGCCAGAACGCCCCCGAGCCCGGTGAATTCTGCGGGACCTGCCGGAATTGCAGGCAGCTGGACCGGCTCCAGCATACGGATCTCTTTATCGGTCAGGCAGCCGCCCCCGGGGAAACGCTGAAGATCGATACGGTGCGGGAAATTCAGCACGATCTGAACATGCAGCCATACGCCGCGCCGTGGCGTACCGCGCTGTTCCTGCGCTTTGAAGAAGCCAACATCAACGCGCAGAACGCCCTGCTCAAGACCCTTGAGGAACCGCCGGCTTTATCCAAGCTGCTGCTGACAGCCAGCAATGAGAACGCTCTGCTGCCGACCATCAGCTCCCGCTGTGAAGTGATCCGCCTGCGCCCGATGGCACTGCCGGAACTGGCGAAAAAACTGGAAGCCGCCCGCATGATGCTTCCGGAAGATGCCCGCCGTCTGGCACACCTTGCCGCGGGACGGGCAGGGTACGCGCTTCATCTGGCGGATGCCCCCGATGAGGCCGACCGTATTGTCGGCATCGCCGAAGACGGTCTGGAATTGCTGGGAGAGGATACCGTCCGGCGTTTTGCTTATGCTTCCTCCTTCAAGGACGTAAAAAAGCGCCCGGTCCTGCGGGAAATGCTTCAGATCTGGCAGTCGCTCTTCCGGGACCTTCTGCTCCTGTCTTCTGCAGGAGATGAAACCGAGCCGCCGCTCAGTTTCCTGGATCTGACAGACCGGCTGACAGCCGCGGCTGCCAAAGGGTCGCCGGAGACTTTCCGGAAAACACTCAGTGAGGTCAACCGCATGATCGCTTATCTGAACGCGAATGTCAATCTTCAGCTGCTGCTGGAGAATCTGCTGTTGAATTTTCCGACCCTGTGAGGCCCGCTGATGGAAGAACTTTACGCGAATATCTTTGAAATGAAAGGCGTGGCACAGCATCCCGGATACCATGGTTTTTCGTACGGAATGCTGCTTGTCGAAGACGGCAGGCCCGTTGTCTGCTTCTACCTTGATGAAAACAACGATCAGAAAATGCAGTACATCCTTTCTCACGGTATGATGCAGATCTACAGCATGGGCTCGCATCGGTTGGAAATCTATTATGGATATGTCACGGATGGAGAACGGTTTTTCTGCGAGGAACTGGTCTATCCGAAACAAAATCAGACGGAGGGAGGCTTGTTATGAAAGAATGCACGCACTGCGGCGGACCGAATGCCCCGGAAAACCGCATTTGTGATTACTGCGGCATGGGTTTCGGCGAAGATACCATCCCGGAAGGCTCCATTGATCCCCGTGAACAGGCGAAACTGGATGCGGAGGCATGGAAAGAGGCCAACCGGGAAAAAGAGCTGGTGGAATTCAACCTGGACAGTAAAAATGACCAGAATGTGGCTATCAACCTGCCCAACGGCCAGACGATCCGCATCAACGACCCGGTCGAAAAAGCCGCCGCGCTGGCCGGTACGGTACTGACCGGTTCCGCTGCTTCCACGCTGAAAAAGATCGGCGGCAGCGCCGGACAGTTCATCAGTGCCGGTCTGGAACCGGACGATCCGCGCTTCGGCCCCGGTCCGGGGAAATCAAAGCCGTCAGGTTCCGGGAAACCCTCGAAAAAGTCCTCCGGCTGCATGGGATTCGGCTGCCTTCTGCCCGCCGCGGTCCTTATTCTGACAGTCGTTATATCTGTCACTGTTATTTTGTAAACAAAGTGTCAGCGGGTACGGTTTTCGCTGACTCGCAGCGGTCAATAACATTCATCGTCCGTATAATGCGAGTCATCAGGACCCTCTCCGCTGACACGGAAAAATGTTTCGTCCGTGAGTCAATGGGGACGGTTCTGTTGACCCGCGCGATATGGGCGATAAACGATTTCGGCCATACCGGTTTTTCAGAACTGCTGCGAGTCAGCGAAAACCGTCCCCGCTGACCCGTCTCAGGAGAATAGAAATTTATGGAAACAAACACTGAATTAGATCCGGAAATCAATGAAGATGCGATCCCTGAAATGGTAACCTCCGCGGAAGAAAGCGTTTCGGAAGGACGGTTCAATCTCGATATCTGCCCGAATTGTCTGGAACCGAATCCGGATGACCTGGCTGTATGCCAGTATTGCGGGATGCCGCTCCATCCGGGAGCAGAGGCGGATCCTTCCGCCATGCCCGAGGATGAAGCCAAACTTGCCGCTGCCCGGGCGGAAGCCGCGGCGGCTGCCAAAAAGGATGAGAAGAAAAAACAGCAGCAGGGCGGATTCCGCCGTGTCATGCCCTGGCTGGGACTGTACCTGATCTATTATGCCATCACCGGCATTATCGAGACATCCCGGCAGGAGGAGCTGTCCAACCCCACCCTCGCTTATGCCTCCTGGGTGATCTACATCGTCGCCGGGCTGCTGATGAGCTGGCCGCTGATCAAGAAAGGATACCGCAAGCTCCGTCACCTGCCGGAAGAAGATGAAGTCACGGAAGAATCGACGGAGAACACTGATGAAAACACTCCGGAAGGAACTGTGGAACCGGCGGAACTTCCCGATGCCATTGAAGATGCTTCAGAGCTCCCGAATGATGAGACAGAACCGGCCGTACCGGAAACAGATCCGGACCCGGAGCCTGAAATGACGCCGCAGGATGGACCGGTACAGAATACGCCGGCGGAGCCTCTTTCCGGCACTGAGACGGAGCAGAGTGAAACGACGGAACCGGAGGATGGGGAATGAGCCAAAAAAAGAAGAAAACGCAGCAGAACGCAAATAAAAAGGATAACCGTCTTCCTACCCGGGAGGAATACCAAAAAGCGACGTTTCTCGGGTGGAAAGGAGTCCTGGGCGTTTCCCTGCTTGCCGGCGCGCTGTTCAACATTCCGGAGATACTGAAAAAACCGGAGACCACCGCTGACTGGATGATGCTCGTTATCATCCTCACCATGCTGCTCGGCGGCGCGATCCTCCTTTTTTTCCGTTTCAAAAAGCAATAATTTATCGAAATATGGCGTCGATTTCCTCCGGCTCTGTGCAAAGTCTGTGTTAACCGTCCATGGCCTTTCACCCTCACCGCATTTCATCAGCAGTCTTTCCACAGCTTTCCCGGGTTTAAAATAAAGAGTCTGCCGTACTTTTTACGCACGGCAGACTCTTTATCTTATAATGATCGATCACTCAAGCAATATAAAAATTGCACTAATGATATACGCTCATTTTCGGATTTTTCAGAATTTATAAAAATTCCTTATTCCAGATCCTTCAGCAGTTCATAAGCATCGTCGCAGATACTCACCACTCTGGTCAGTGCTTCTTTGCAGATATCACCGGCGCTATAATCTTCGCGAATGATCACGTCCATCGATACAGTAATACTGTTATCACTGGTATCCACATAGAATTTCGCCAGTTTATATTTAGAATTTATTTCATTGCAAATACGATACGCCGATTCGAGATAAGCAGCTTTAAAATCGATCAAATTCCAAATGCGGATGTTGCATTCTTCATTTTTTTCAGTAAAGAAAATTGTAGCTTTCAGGGAACCGCCTGAATAACTATAGGAAACGTTAACTTTTTCCTGGTTATCGTTATCGACGCCCATATATGAATATTTGATGTCGCTTTTGTCTAAAGACTCAAGGAATTTCCGGGTACTGGAAAACATCACATTACTCGGAACGGCATAAACGGACACTGCTGATACCAGCAAAATAACTAAAACAGTTATTAAATAAATACTTTTTTTCATAATCTTACTCCCTTTATTTGATGGATTATGTAAATCCTTTATTAATCAATTAATTATAAAAATATAATTTAAAATTGTCAATACTTTTTTTAACAAATCGCCTTACTGTTAGAGTTCCCGTTAGAGTTCACAGGCTTGATTTACAGGAATCTCCTGACCGATACCTGCAGTATCGTTCCGGTGCGGTCTGACTTCTCTGCCGTTTGAGAAATTAAAAAACTGCCGCTTATATTATTGAAAAATACGTTCACAGCAGTCTCTTTGCCAGTCAATATGAATATTGTTTTTTTTATTAATGCCGAAGGTGGGAATCGAACCCACATACACAAGGTACACGATTTTGAGTCGTGCGCGTCTGCCAGTTCCGCCACTTCGGCTCATCACTTATTTTATTTTATACTGAAATCCTCTCCCGTCAAGGATGCAAAATAAAAAAATGACGTAAACAGCGTGTCCCACTTCCATCTTTCTGAATTGCGGGTTATAATTACAAGCATAAGAGACAAGAATTAAGGAGACATTGATCTATGAAATTAGGAATTGTCGGTCTGCCGCAAAGCGGGAAAACCACGATCTTCAACGCACTCACCCGCGGAACGCAGCCCACGGGTACTGTCAGCGGAAAAATCGAAGTACATGAAGCTGTAGTAGACGTCCCGGATGAACGGGTCGATAAACTTTCCGAAATGTTCAACCCGAAAAAAACCATCTACGCGAAAGTCACCTATGATGACATTTCCGGCCTTGACGGCAGCGCGAAATCCGGCATTTCCGGCGAACTGCTGAACAAGCTGGCACAGATGGACGGCTTCATCCATGTCGTACGCTGCTTTGAAAATGAAAATGTCGTTCATCCCAACGGATCCATCGACCCGATCCGCGACATTGCCTCGATGGAATCCGACTTTGTCATCAACGATATGATCTCCGTCGAACGGAAGCTCGAACGGCTCAGCGATGAACGGAGAAAAGGCGGCGGACGTGATAAAGCCGTGATCGACCGGGAAATCGAGCTTTTCAACCGCATGCATGAATGCCTTACCGAGGAAAAACCCCTGCGTGCCCTCGGCCTTTCCGATGAAGAAAAACGGTCGCTTTCCGGGTTCGGCATGCTTTCCCTGAAACCGGTCCTGATCCTGCTGAACCTGGATGAGACACAGGATGCCCCGTCCATTCCGGACCAGGGTCCGGAGACCATGGTTTCCGCGATCCGCGGCAAGATCGAAATGGAGATCGCCCAGCTGCCCGAAGAAGACGCGGAGATGTTCATGGAAGAATACGGGATCACGGAACTGGCGCTGAAGCAGATCATCAAACTTTCTTACGATCTTCTGGATCAGCAGTCGTTCTTCACCGCCGGCGCCGATGAATGCCGTGCCTGGACGACCTCCCGCCACGCCACAGCCCCCGAAGCGGCAGGCGTGATCCACACCGACCTGCAGAAAGGCTTTATCCGTGCCGAAGTCGTCGCCTATGACGACCTGATGGAGCTTGGCAGCATGACCGAAGTCAAAGCCAAAGGCCGCCACCGTCTGGAAGGCAAAGATTACCTCGTAAAAGACGGAGACATCCTTAACATCCGCTTCAACGTCTCGAAGTAGATAGTCAATAGTCATTAGTCATTAGTCATTAGTCACCGGTCATTGATTGGCGGCTGAAGTTCAGAGTTCAGATTTTAGAGTTCAGATATGTGGGACTGTTACCGCAGACTCAGAATTGAGTCGAAGGTGACCGTCCCCTGTTTTTAAACAAGTTCTGCTCTTCTTTCCTTTCTCCCGCACCCACACAGCCACCGCCAATCAACCACAATCATCGACCACCAACCACCAACCATCAACTACCAACCACTGACTAATGACTATTGACTATTGACTATTGACTATTAACTACCTTATTTTTTTCACAAATATTCCTGACAAAAGTACCATAACTTGCAAATC
>DAIMGK010000167.1:0-10262 GCA_036723985.1 Flexilinea sp. | reverse complement strand
ATTCCCACATGGGCGGCCGCATGGGCGTCATGCTGGAACTGAACTGCGAAACCGACTTCGTCGGCAAGTCTGAAGCTTTCCAGAAACTTGCCCATGAACTGGCACTGCAGATCGCCGCTTCCGATCCGCTCTACATCAAGGAAGAAGATATTCCGGCTGAAGTCCTGGAACGTGAAGAAAGAATCGCCACCAACAAGGCGAAAGAAGACGGCAAACCGGATGCCATCATCCCGAAGATCGTCGAAGGCTCCCTGAAGAAATTCAAGACCGACGTTGTCCTGATGAACCAGCCGTACATCCGCGATGAATCCATCACTGTTGCCGACCTGATCAATCAGAACATTGTCTCCCTTCGTGAGAACATCGTTGTCCGCCGCTTCACCCGCTACGCTTTGGGCGATTCAGCAGAAAACAGCGAAGAATAATCTGATCAAACTGAAAGAACCAACGATGAGTTGGTTCTTTTTTTATCTGATAACGATTTACAGCCTATAAACACAAAAAGCTGAATAACAGCTGAAAATCGGAAAGGAAAAAGGAATATGGCCGAAATTCAATACAAACGTGTCTTGCTGAAACTCAGCGGAGAAGCCCTTGCTCCCGATAACGGAATGGGGATCGATCCGACATCCGCGAAACAAATTGCAGCACAAGTTAAAACTGTAGTGCAATTAGGCGCGAATCTTGCAATAGTAATAGGAGGAGGCAACATTTGGCGCGGGAGAATCGGCCTGGAGCTGGGAATGGACCGGGCGACAGCAGACTATATGGGAATGCTGGCGACCGTCATGAACTCGCTCGCACTGATGGATGCACTGGAACAGATCGGTGTAACCACCAGAGTGCAAACTTCCATTGAGATGCGGTCAGTCGCCGAACCATATATTCGACGGCGGGCGCTGCGTCACATTGAGAAGTCCCGTGTTGTGATTTTTGCTGGGGGAACGGGCAATCCGTATTTCACGACGGATACTGCCGCTGCTCTCCGGGCTGTTGAAATAAATGCCGATCTGCTGATCAAGGCTACGAAGGTAGACGGAATTTATGACAGCGACCCGAAGAAAAACCCAGACGCGAAGAAGTATGACCGTCTGACATACATGGATGCGCTGTCAAAACAGCTGCAGGTCATGGACGCGACTGCCATCTCCCTCTGCATGGAAAATCACATGCCCCTGATGGTCTTGAACCTGTGGGAAGAAGGTTCGCTGAAAAAGGCTCTGATGGGAGAAAAGATCGGAACACTGGTCGAAGCGTAGAATGTTGCTTGTAGCCGATTCGATGAAGTATTTTTGAAAATCCCCTTTGATTTTCGGGGAACAGAATAGAAAATCTGCAATCGATTGGAGAAAAGGAGTATTCTGATGAAAAAATCCATTCTTATTTTGGCGCTCTGCTTCGTTCTGATGTTCGCCGTCGCTGCTGTCTCAGCGGATGATACCGCTGGTCATAAGGTCACTTACCTGCCGAACGACTGTCTGGCAGAAGTCCCCGTCGATGAAAAAACCTATGCCGGCGGAGAAACTGTCCAGGTCCTGTTTGAACCTGTCAAATATAAGGACTATCTGATTTTCTACGGCTGGGATATCACCGATGACGGTGTTGCCGATTTCGGCTACAACTATGACAAATTCCCGATGCCGGACTTCGATGTCGAACTGAAGGCTATCTGCGTTGGTGCGACATGGGGTCCTTCCTGCCCGGGCTGCCACCTGCACGGTATCCCGCGCCCCTGGAACTTCGAGGATTACACACTGGTTACCTTCCGGTAATCCGTAAAGTCAAAATCTGATTTGAAAAACGCCCGGTATCCCCGGGCGTTTTTGCATAACCGTCTGCTGGTAATTATTTCCCGCAGTATATATCTGCTATAATTGAAATGATTTCACAAATCAGGAGATAATCATATGATCAGCCATGATTTTCAAAATATAAAACTGTCCGCGCTTGGCTTCGGAATGATGAGGCTGCCGCTGAACGAGGATAAAAGCATTGATGAACCGCAGGTCTTTCAAATGGTTGACTATGCATTGGAGCACAATGTCAACTATTTTGACACAGCCTACCCGTATCACAGTTCAAAATCCGAAATTACCGCCGGAAAAGCGCTTTCCCGGCACCCGCGGGATTCTTATTACCTCGCTACCAAATACCCGGGCCACCAGATCGCAGACACTTATGACCCCGCGGATGTCTTTACCGATCAGCTTCGAAAATGCAGGGTCGATTATTTTGATTTTTATCTGCTGCATAATGTCTGCGAGATATCGATCCCTGTTTATGAGGATCCCCGATGGGGCATTATCGACTACTTTCTCGAACAGAAAAAAGAGGGAAAGATCCGGCATTTCGGTATGTCCTCCCATGCCTTGCCGGACAATCTGGAAAAATTCCTTGACCGCTGGGGAGAGCATATCGAATTCTGCCAGATCCAGCTGAATTATCTGGACTGGACCCTGCAGAATGCCAAACGAAAGTATGAGATCCTTTCCGAACGCGGCATACCTGTCTGGGTAATGGAACCGCTGCACGGCGGGCGCCTCTGCAATCTGACCGATGCCGCCCGGGAAAAACTGCAGCAGCTCCGGCCTGAGGAAACAGTTCCCGGATGGGGATTCCGCTGGCTTCAGGGCCTGCCGAATGTAAAAATGATCCTCAGCGGTATGTCCAGCCTTGAGCAGATGAAAGCCAATATCGAGACTTTCGAGACATTCTCACCGCTGAACGAAAAAGAAAACGCCGCGATCGCGGAGATCGCCGATGAGATGAAAAACGCGCTGCCCTGCACTTCCTGCCGCTACTGCTGCGACGGCTGTCCGATGGGGCTGGACATTCCCACGCTCATCAACGCCTACAACGATGCCCGTTTCCAGGCCGCGTTTACCGTTTCCATGATGCTGGACACCCTGCCGAAAGAGAAACTGCCCTCCGCCTGCATCGGGTGCGGACAATGCGCGCAGGTCTGCCCGCAAAAAATCGATATTCCCAGGGCGATGGAAGAATTTTCTGAACTGATCCCGAAGCTTCCCAACTGGACAAAACTGTGTGAAGAACGCGCTGCCGCCGCAAAAGCTGCCAGAGGATAAGAGAAATACCGGAGAGTTCTCTCTTCTGTTGTATTTGATCACGGATCTCACTTCAATACTTACGATATAATAATAGTAACTGTTCAGAACAAGTGAAAGGAACATCCGGCACCGGCTCACAATGAGTCGGTGTTGGATGTCAGGATGTAAGCGGGACAACCGCCCGGGCTCGATCCCAAACCGTCGGTGCCGGTTCCGGAATTCTGTGGAACAGTTACATAATAATATACAATCAATGAGGTTTTAATGGGTAAATATTTTGGAACCGATGGCTTCCGCGGAGAGGCAAACAAGAATCTGACCTATGAACATGCGATCCGCATCGGACGATTTCTCGGATGGTATTACGGGAAAAGGCTGAATAAAAAGGCCAAGGTCGTGATCGGCAAAGATACACGCCGTTCCAGCTATATGTTTGAATACGCGCTTTGCACCGGCCTGATGGCTTCCGGTGCGGATGCCTACATCATGCACGTCACCACCACACCTTCCGTTTCCTATATCGCCCGGGTTGATGATTTCGACTGCGGTATCATGATTTCCGCGTCTCATAATCCCTATTACGATAACGGGATCAAGATCGTCAATAATAACGGCGAGAAAATGGACGAAGAGACGCTGCTGAAGATCGAAGAATATCTCGACGGGAAAACGGAAGTTCCGATGGCAGAACGGGCTGAGATCGGCCGCACGGTAGACTACGCTGCCGGACGCAACCGTTACATCGGCTACCTGATCGGCCTGTCCCGTTACAGCTTCAAGAACATAAAGGTCGGGATCGACGCTGCCAACGGTTCCGCATGGGCTATCGCCAAAAGCGTTTTTGACGCCATCGGCGCCAAGACCTATGTCATCAACGCGGACCCGGACGGCTTCAACATCAACACAGACTGCGGATCGACGCATATCGAACATCTGCAGAAATACGTCGTGGAAAACGGGCTGAACATCGGATTTGCTTACGATGGCGACGCAGACCGCTGCATGTGCGTGGATGAAAAGGGAAATGTCGTCACAGGAGACCACATTCTCTACATTTACGGCCTCTATATGAAAGAACGCGGCAAGCTGCTGAACAACACCGTTGTCACCACAGTGATGTCAAATTTCGGCTTATATAAAGCGCTGGAAGCGGCCGGTATCGGCTATGAAAAGACCAAAGTCGGAGACAAATATGTTTATGAAAATATGACCCAGAACGGTCACCGTATCGGCGGCGAACAATCCGGGCATATTATTTTCACAAAATACGCGACCACAGGGGATGGTATTCTTACCAGCCTGAAGCTGATGGAAGTCATGCTGGCGAAGAACAAACCCATGAGCGAACTGGCCGCACCGGTCGTCTTTTATCCTCAGGTATTGAAAAATGTAAAAGTCAAAAGCAAACCCGATGCCCAGAATGACCCGGACGTCCAGGCAGCCGTCAGGAAAGTGGAAGGTGAACTGGGAGATGAGGGCCGCATCCTCGTCAGGGAATCCGGAACGGAACCCGTGATCCGCGTGATGGTGGAAGCCGGCAGCGACGAGGTCTGTGAAAAATATGTGGACGATGTGATCGATGTGATCCGTGAAAAAGGGCACATGTTATAAGGATCCAGGATGCAGGATCCGGCAAAGACGGCTTTCATGCTGTATTGGCGGATCCTTGAAAACAGGATCAAGGAACAGGCGGCAAACAGGTTGATATCCGGGATGCTCACATGTATAAACCGGATACAGGACAATAAAAATCGGAATGCAAATGGCGCGGAACGCAGCGTGCGGGAAGCGCCGTATGATAAAGGGGGAAAGATGAGAGTTGTAATTCAGGATAATTATGAGAAAATGTGTCAGTGGGCGGCGGATTATATTGCCGAAAAAATCAAAGCCCATAAAGAAGAGCGGCCTTTCGTGCTCGGGCTCCCCACCGGCTCCTCACCGATCGGGGTCTACCGGGAACTGATCAAAAAGAATCGCTCCGGAGAGCTTTCTTTTCAGAATGTCGTGACCTTCAACATGGATGAATATCTGGGTCTGCCCCGGGAAAACGACCAGAGTTACTGGTATTTCATGCACGATAATTTCTTTGATCATATTGAGATCCCGGCAGAAAACATCAATATTCTCAACGGTATGACAGATGATCCGGAAGGGGAATGTGCCCGCTATGAAGAAAAGATCGCTTCATACGGCGGCATTGACCTCTTCATGGGCGGAATCGGCGTAGACGGGCACCTGGCTTTCAACGAGCCATACACGTCACTGTCCTCACGTACCGGCGTCCGCATCCTGACGACTGACACCCGCATCGTCAACGCGCGTTTCTTCGGAAACGATCCGGAGAAAGTCCCGGCAAAAGCGCTCTCAGTAGGCATCGGGACAGTCATGGATTCCAAAGAGGTACTTATCCTGATCTCCGGGCACAACAAAGCCCGTGCCCTGGCAGCCACGGTCGAAGGCGGCGTCAGCCAAAAATGGACCTGCAGCGCCCTTCAGCTTCATAACGGGGCCATCATCGCCTGTGATGAAGCTGCCTGCGGGGAACTTACCGTCGATACTTACAAATACTTCCTCGACATCGAAAAAGGCGAAAGACGCTGACAGACAGAGTCCTTTTGATCAGGACAGACGGCCGCAGAAAATATTGCGGCCGTCTTTTTTATTATTCCTGCCCGTATCAGTCCCGGGCAGCGCCTTTTGAACCGAAACGTAAAATCAAAAAGCCCAGTTTCCCTCACGGAAGATCGGAACGGTCCTCCCGTCACGGAGAAGGGCATCGATGTTCAGATCCGCACAGCCGATCATAAAGTCCACGTGTATCATGGAATCATTGATCCCCAGTGCGCGGCATTCCTCCAGCGTTTTATTTTCAAAACCCCGGATGGTATCGGCAAAGCCCATCCCCAGTGCCAGATGACAGGCTGCGTTCTCATCAAACAGCGTGTTATAGAACAGCAGGCCGCTGCTGCGGATAGGAGAGTCATAAGGGACCAGCGCGCACTCGCCCAGGTAAGCCGAACCTTCATCGGATGTAATAATGTTTGTCAGCAGCTCTTTATTATTCTCCGCGTCCCATTCAACAGCCTTCCCGTCATGGAACCTGATCCAGAAATTTTCGATCAGCTGTCCATCATGGCTCAGCGGCATGGTCGATTTGACCAGGCCTTCCGCTTCGCCGCGTTTCGGTGAGGTAAAGCATTCCTCGGTAGGGATATTCGGATCGAAGAAGATCCCCTGAAGGCTGGTCTCGCCTCCTCCCTTGAATTCGGCTTCCGGGATCAGACCGACCGTCAGATCGGTACCGTTGGGAGAAGTGTAATGCAGTTTTTCGATGCCGAGGCTGTTCAGATAAGAACAGCGCTCATTCAGGTTCTGATTATGCTCATGCCACGCGGAGATCGGGTCCTCCGTGACGCGGCTGGTGGAAAGGATCGCTTCCCACAATTTTTCGATTGCCTGATGCTTTGTCAGCTCCGGGAAGAGTTTTTTCGCCCAGGCAGCCCCGGGCACCGCGGCCACACACCACTGATATTTATTTTCCAGCCGGTCCCGGTAATCTTTGATCAGCGGGTAGCGCATCTGCTGAACTTTCAGCATTTTCTTCTGATCAATACCTTTCAGCCCATCCGGATCTTCTGACATCAGGTAAATGCGGCAGGGGATCTTTTCCAGGTAATGTTCCCAGCGGCCTTTCTGATAAGCTGTCAGTTCTCCCAGGGTTTCGGCTGCGCAGTAGTGATAATGCGTTTTCTGCAGCGGCTGATATTCCCAATCCACCACGACCCGGGACGCGCCCAGCTTGTAGCATTCCTCAACCACCATCTTCACAAACTCCGGCTGGTCCAGATCCGCGGTGATAAAAACTTCCTGTCCTTTCTGAACATTTACACCGCACTCCGCGATCAGCCGCGCGTATTTTCGTAAAACCGTTTTTTTCAATGAATTATTTTCCTTTTCCTGTTATTTATTCAGAACCGGGAACTTCGCGTGCGAAGCGAGTCAGCGAAAACCGTCCCCGCGGCTCTTCTGCGAATATATCTGATGAATGTGGGGACAGTTCCCTCCGGCTCTGTGCAGAGCCTGCGGAAACCGTCCCCGTCTGTCAGAATCATTTTTCCCTGTTCAGGCGGAAGGCAACGGAACGTTTCAGATATTCGAGATATTCTTCATCCCGGCACATCGCCTTGCCCGGTGAATCGGAAAGCTTGGCGACAGCCCTGCCGTTTACAGTCTGCAGCTTGATGACAATGTTCAATGCCTTCTCACAGGTATCGTTGGAACAGAAAGTACCGATGCCGAAGGTGACTTTCGCCCGGTCTTTAAACGCGTCATAAAGTGCCTGAGCCTTATCAAAATCCAGACCGTCACTGAAAAGGAGCTGTTTTGTTTTCGGATCCACGTCGTATTTCCGATAATGAGCGATGATCTTTTCTGCCCATTCATAAGGATCGCCGCTGTCATGGCGCACACCGGTGAAGTTGTTGACCATGGCACGATTAAAGTCAAGGAGGAACAGATCGGTCGTGATGGTATCCGTCAGAGCGGTCCCGTTATCACCCTTGTATTCGTTGTACCAGTCTTCCATCGCGTAATGGTTGGTGTAGGCAAGGGGGATCGAATCAATGCCCTGATACATCTGGACAAACTCATGCGCATAGGTTCCGATCGGAGTGAGATTGTATTTCATTGCCAGATATACATCGGAAGTCCCCACGCAGTTCGAAGTTTCGGTCGTCAGGCGGTGGACCATCTCATCCTGCCATTCCCGGCTCAGCCGTCTGCGGGCACCGAATTCCGCGAACCTGAATGTATATTTCCCGTCCTGAAAATCCCGGATCTTCTGATCCAGGCGTTCCGCGGCGGAAACCAGGAGCCTTTCATAGTCATATTTCATCCGGAAATAGACTTCATTGACGATCTCCAGCAGATAGATCTCAAATTGCATGGCGGAGAAAAGAGGCCCCCGGACTACGATCTCAAGCTGCCCGTCATCCGTCAGTTTTGTTTCCACATAATCCCGGATCGGGTGCCACAGGCGCAGAAATTCAACATAGTCATTTTTGATAAAGCGGATGGAACGCAGGTAATCCAGTTCCTCTTTCTTAAAGGTCAGGGTGCAGAGATGATCGATCTGCTCATTGATCTCCTCAAACATCTCCCGGGTAAATGTTACCCCTTCATTTCGGCAGCGAAAGTAATATTCACCGCACAGATCCGTGTGTTTATGTAAAATGACCTGATCCATATTAAACTTGTACAGATCCGTATCCAGCAGTGAAACAACGATCGGTGGCAATTTCATCGGTTTTTTACCTCCAATAATTCCGTTCCGGTGTTTTTCCCAAAGGGATCATCCGGCACTTTTTCAATTTTTCGGCGGAAATATCCTTCCGTCAAAGAATTATATCCTCTTTCAGTAACATTCCATAAAGGACAGGTCCAAAAGCACAGGGCCTGAACACTCACTTTATTCAAATCAAATGAGTTCTTGCCCGCTTACAGGATGTCGATCTGACAGCTCGCCATGGTTTCCAGCGCCGCCAGATGCTTTTCGGGTGTCACCCCGGCACAGCAGGCAGCGGAAACCTGTACATCCGCTTCCGGAAAGCCGGCTTTTATCAGCAGGGCATTGGAAACCACGCAGATATCCGTGCAAAGGCCGAGCAGCTCGACGGTGAGCGGTTCGTCAGGATCCGCTTCTTCGCAGATCACTTCCGGAAGCCGGACGCTGCCGAAGGTCGGTTTCTCGAGGAGCAGCGCATCCCCCAGCACATCCCGGATGTCCGGGTGTATTTCCCATCCGGATGTCCCTCTGATGCAATGGGGGACTGGGAGCTTCCGGCCTTCCCGGGTGTTCATATAGTTTTCATCATGCGTATCCAGCGTGGCAATGACACGGTATCCCGCGGCTTTGCAGGCGCGGATACGGTCAGCGGCAGCCGTAAGGATCGCCCGGGCTTCAGCCGTGCCGAGGGATCCGTCGATAAAATCGTGCTGCATATCCACTACGATCAGGAATTTACTCATTTGTAATACTCCTTCCTTTTATTCTTTCCGGAATCTGTACAGGACGGATGGCCTTCCGATCCCGGCTTTTTCCTCTTTGCCTTTTTTGATGATCTTTCCGGACCGCTCATACTGCGTGAGGATCATCCGCCGGAAATTGCTGCTGTCCATCGGATGATCCAGTACAGCCTCAAAAACAGTCTGAAGCTCCCGAAGCGAAAAAGAGTCCGGATCCTCCAGAAAATAAAAGCCGATATCCGTATAAGTGATTTTTCCGCGGAGGCGGGTGATCCCCTTTTCCACGATATCCGCGTGATCAAAGGCAAGATCCGAAGCCGAAAGTTCAAGTCCTCCGGATCCGGTCATCCGGAGGACGTTTTGGTCCAGCCGGACAGCGAAGTCCTCCATTTCGGAATCCGGAAAATCAGAGAGCATCCGGGCACATCGGTCGGGCAAAATGACCATATAGGCGATAGATATGACCCGCCCGCGGGGATCCCGGTTGATACCGGAAAAGGTATAAAGCTGCTCCGTGAAGCCGCATTGAACGGGCAGGATCTCCTGCAGGAGCGTTAGCGCGGCTTTTTCCGCGGATTCATTCCGCTCAATAAACCGCCCCGGAAGTGCCCGGCAGCCCTGATAAGGCGGCGCCGTACGCCGTGCCAGCATCAGCCGGAGCTGTCCCGACCGAACGGTCAGGATCATCAGATCCACTGTCACGAATATTTCCGTTTGAGACAGAGATTCATGCATAGGCATTTCCTCTTCGATATTTAGTCTTTTTGACCATAAATGTATGATAACCCAAGGTCTTTTCGTTGTCAATAATTTTTTGTCATTTTGACCAAAATAGAGGATGGTTTTCCCGGGGACGGTTTCCGCAGGCTCTGCATAGAGCCGGAGGGAACTGTCCCCCCTGTACTTCTGTCCAACCTTTCTGAAAACGTAAAAAAGGTTGACAATTCCCTTCGTCTTGATCTTCCCACGGCTTATAACGTAGAGGACTGTCTCCACATATCGATAAAAGCCTTTCACAGGCGTGACGGTTCCTTACGGCTCTATGCAGAGCCTGCGGAAACCGTCCCACCCCCGGATCGTTAACGGCAGGCAGCCGGAAATGATGATTTCCGGCGGGAATCCTGTTTTTTCTCAAATAATACGGTCATCTTTTCTGTTTTTTCCGCTTTT
>DAIMGK010000166.1:0-10335 GCA_036723985.1 Flexilinea sp. | reverse complement strand
TTGCCCGCTTTTAAGATGTCTTCCGACAAAAGAAAAACCTCCGATTTCTCGGAGGTCTGTGGTGGATGATCAGGGGCTCGAACCCTGGACACCCTGCTCGCCTAACGCCTTATTATAAGGTGTTACAGGATGCCGTCAGGTGTTATCTCGTGATGCTGCACTGCAGTGATTGCAACGGGTACAAGGCTCTCGCAACAGGTTATAACACGAAGTAATAATTAGCGCAAAAATATAAAAGGCAGAAACTTTTGTGGGCAAGATCGGCACCGTTGAAATACAAGATCATGTATCTCAACGGTGCTTTTTCAGTTTCTAAAGCGGTGTTTCTGCAATTTTGCGGCTCAACAACATTGTTGCTACTCAGCCCCTAAGGGTGCAATCGATCCGTTTGGGGCTGAGTAGCAGCAAAGAAGCGATATGGAATAGCGACTTTATTTTGAGATATTGAACAGAAATAACCTGAATATCTCATAATAAATTTGACAATGCTGCTGCATTAGATAGTGTGAAAACGCTTATGTCGTGCGTCATTAGCCTGTCGTTAGCTATATAAAATTCAGCACAATCAGGAGTGGCTAAAGTTCGTAAACAAGTGTAATTTCAAGGAAAAGTGAAAGTTTAGGTATGGACAAAATCAAATTATGCAAGTATACTAACTATGCAATTAGATATAGCCAAAACAACGATTTTCAAGGAGGCTAAGTCAGTGTCTCAGTCAATTAAGATCAAGGGAATAACCATTCGGAACTTCAAATCGCTTTTTGATGTAAGCTTTGAGACCGGAAATGTCAATGTGTTTATTGGGGCAAACGGTTCAGGCAAGACTTCTGTGCTGGAGGCGATCGGAGTGCTTAGCGCGGCCATGACAGACAGAGTGAATAATAACAGCCTGCAAAGAAAGGGTGTCAGATTAAGCACATCTTCGCTGTACAAGTCAAAGTTTGCGGATATCGTAAAAGAGTCGCCTACAGTTGAGTTCTCGTTGAAATGGGGCAAAGATTCGCACGAATATCAGTACAATACCCACCTGACCGCTCCTGTAGGGGATGACTCATGGAAGTATCATACAGAGAGCGTTAGTAGGGACGGAATAATAGTATTCGGTCGAAGCAACCGAAGTAAAAGCCATATGAACAATAAGGTCGGTTACTATTCGCTGTCCGATAGACTTGCATCTGAGGAGTACCTTGCTGCGGGCAGATATGTTGCAGATTATGGGCTATTCCAACCTGATACTCTTACATTGCGAGGTAATGTGCCGGATCCGACACAGATCACTCCGATAGGACTGAACGGAGGGCGTCTTGCTGAGGCTGTCGGGGATCTGTTCAGAACTGTGGACGATGAGCTGATGTTTGGCAGTATGTATATGGATGAAGTACTTGAATTAATGGAATGGGCTTCCGAATTTCATGTTGGAAAGCCGAAGAAATCCAATCTGAATCCAGGCGTGCCATCGACAAACCAGATAATAGAATTTCGCGACAGATTTCTGAAAGACAGTGCTCTGTTTACAGGATACGATGCCAGTGAAGGTGCTTTGTATGTCCTGTTTATGCTCTGCCTTGCCATGCATCCGTCCACGCCTATGATGTTCGGAATAGACAGTTTTGACCATGCTATGAACCCAAGGCTTGCAAAACGGCTCACACAGGTCTTTGACAAGCTTGTCATTGAGAACGGAAGAACGGTATTTATGACAACACATAATCCGCTTGTGCTGGACGGACTCGACTTGACAGATGACAGGATCCGTTTGTTTGCAACTGAAAGAGATGACCTTGGACATGTAACTGTCAACAGAATACTTGTAAGTGAAGACCTGATCAAAACAGGGCAGCCGCTTTCACGTCTTTGGATCAATGGATATCTGGGAGGCGTTCCGGAACTGATATGAAGAGAGTTATAGGTATAGTCAGCGAAGGACCGACTGATCAGATGGCTATCCGTACTGTCATCGATAGGTTGACCGGAGAAAAGAACATATACAGGTACATACAGCCCGAGCAGGATGCGAGAGGTGAATTCGGAAACGGGTGGAAAGGCGTTTACCGCTGGTGCGAAAATAACGCAGAACTTATTCCGGCACTGTTTTCACAAATAATGCCTCGCTTTGATGCGCTTATTATCCATATGGATGGAGATGTGTCGCGAAAAGAAAAAGAGGTGCATTGTAAATGTGGCAGCACGGAATGTGATCATAAGGATAAGACTTCTCCGCTCGACTGTATACATGTCAGAAATGACCGCTGTCCGGTTCAGTTGCCTTGCAGTGATCATGAAGACTCACCTGAGAGTTACAGAGCTCATCTCACGTCGGTAATCAGGCAACTCGTTCGTTCAGATGACGAAAATGAGCAGCTGATTATTACGATTCCCTGTGATAGTACTGATGCATGGATCGTGGCGGCGTTTGATGATTTGAAGGATTCTAACGATGCAGAAATGATCATCGACCCATGGAGCAATATCATTTCGCTGAAAAAAGAATATCATGGCATAAGAGTCCCTGGACACAAAAAGAGCGCATCAGTATACCGGAGGTTCATGCCTCAATTGTCTGATAATTGGGATACAGTTGCTGAGAAATGCAAATCAGCCAGGGTTTTTACAGATTCAATTCAATTGCTTCATGACAGAACGGATTGAGGAAGATAACCAACAATGCTCGTCTAAATCACATAAATAATACGAGATTTAGACTACTATTATAACTGGGAATAATCATGTATAGGGTAATCATAGTAGAAGACGATAACGGAATAGCTGAAGGAATATGCAATTGTCTTGCTGGCTGGGGGATGGAAGCCCGTAAGATAACTGACTTCCGCCGTGTCACGGAAGAAATCGAGGAATACAAGCCCCATCTGGTCATTATGGACATCACTCTCCCATACATGGGTGGCTATCACTGGTGTCAGGAGATACGAAAGACAAGCTCGGTGCCAATCATATTCATTTCGTCTGCAACAGACAACATGAATATCATCATGGCCATGAACATGGGCGCTGATGACTATATCCCAAAGCCTTTTGACCAAAGCGTTCTGATCGCTAAGGTACAGGCGCTTCTTCGCAGGGCATACGATTTCAACCGGAATACTTTCACTCTGCAGGCGGCAGGCGCTGTGCTCAATACTGAGGATAATACGCTGCTGTACAACGGCAACAAGATAGTTCTGTCAAGAAATGAGTACATGATCTTTCTTACGCTGATGCAGAACAAGAACAAGGTCGTAAGCAGAGAAAAGCTTATGGAGGCACTCTGGGAAACAGACAGCTTTGTTGATGAAAACACGCTGACAGTTAATGTGGGCAGGCTCCGCAGAACTCTTGAAGAAGGCGGTCTCAAAGATCTTATCAAAACAAGGTTCGGCGTAGGGTATATCCTGGAGGCCGAATAATGGGGCTGCTTAAGAGCTATCTCAGATCGCGCGCGAAAGCGATAGTAGTATACATACTAATAGCCGGAGCATTCGCGGCTGCATATCTGCTGTTCGATATGCCTGTCATAGTAGTTACATACCCGCTGATCCTGAGTATTATGATCGGCGTAGCCGCATTAGCGATCGACTATATTGCTTATCGAAGGCGGCACATAATGCTTACCCACGAAGAAATGCCTGCTCCGGCCGATCGGCTGGAGGAGGACTATCAGCAGATCATCACTAAACTTCAGGACGAGGCGAAGCAGTCAGCAGTTCACGCGGCAGAAGAGTATAACGATATGATCGACTACTATACTGTCTGGGCACATCAGATCAAAACTCCGATTGCAGCCATGCGGCTCAGCCTCCAGTCAGAGGATACAGAGACGGCAAGAAAACTCACTTCAGATCTGAACCGGATCGAAGAATATGTCGAAATGGTGCTGACGTTCCTGCGACTGGATTCGGACAGCACGGACTACCTTATAAAGGAATATGATCTTGACAGTATCATCCGCACGGCTGTCCGGAAGTTTTCAAGGGAATTCATTCTGAAGAGACTGACGCTGGATTATCAGCCAGTGAATTATACTGTGCTCACCGATGGAAAATGGCTGACATTCGTTATAGAGCAGATTATTTCAAATGCGGTCAAGTACACTTCAGAAGGCGGCGTGCATATCTATATGGATGAGCCGGGAATTCTCCATATCAGTGATACCGGTATAGGTATAAGTGCTGAAGACCTTCCTCGCATATTTGAAAACGGCTACACCGGCTTCAACGGTCGCGAGGATAAACGGGCAAGCGGGATCGGGCTTTATCTCTGCAAAAGGATAACGGACAATCTCGGGCATACGATAAGCGCTGAGTCGCAGCCGGGCAGGGGCACGACGATAATACTTGATTTCAGAACCACAAGACTCGTGACAGAAGATTGATCATAAATGTGACATATATGTAAGAAATACGTAAGCAGATCCGATGGAACGGCTCTGCTTATATTATTATCATCAGACTGTAATCAGGCAACAAGGAGGTTACAGTAATGAGTTTACTTGAAGCAAGAGGAATAAAGAAAACATACAGGACTCGTTTCGGCGGAGCATCCGTTGAAGCGCTGAAGAACGTCAATTTCACAGTTGAAAAGGGCGAATATGTCGCTATCATGGGAGAATCCGGCAGCGGCAAGACCACCCTGCTGAACATAATCGCGGCTCTGGACAAGCCGACAGAAGGAACGGTCATACTTGACGGCATGAAGCTGAGCGCAGTCAGGGACTCGGATCTTGCAAAATTCCGCAGAGACAATCTGGGGTATGTGTTTCAGGACTTCAATCTGCTGGATACATTCTCTCTCGAAGACAATATCTATCTTCCACTGGTTCTGGCCGGAATGAAGCCGGAAGATATGAAGAAGAGGCTGGATGACCTTGCATCACCGCTTGGTATCGAAACCCTTCTCAAGAAATATCCTTACGAGGTATCCGGCGGTCAGAAACAGAGAGCGGCGGTTGCGAGAGCACTGATCACAGATCCGAGAATAGTTCTGGCGGATGAGCCTACGGGCGCACTTGATTCAAAGTCATCGGACGAGCTGCTTGATCTTTTCGCTAAGGTGAATCAGATGGGACATACCATCCTGATGGTAACTCATTCCACAAAGGCTGCGAGCAGGGCTTCCAGGGTGATGTTTATACGCGATGGAGTAGTGTTCCACCAGATATATAAAGGCGATGCCACTGATCAGCAGATGTATCAGAAGATTAGCAATACACTGACGCTTCTCGCACAGGGAGGTGACAGATAATGAAGCTGGGATTCTATCCAAAGATGGCTGCGAACGGCATGCGTAAGAACGGCAGGCTGTATGCACCGTATCTGGTGACATGCATCATGATGGTAGCTGTGTATTACATCCTTCACTTCCTCGGGTATTCAGGGATCATGGACGGCATGCCGGGCGGGCACACTGCTACCGATATGATGCAGATGGGCACATATATAATGACGCTGTTCGGGCTTCTGTTTCTCTTTTATACACAGGCAACGCTGATCAAAGGCAGAAAGAAGGAGTTCGGTCTTTACAGCATTTTGGGGATGAACAGATTCAACCTGGGAAGGATACTGTTCTTCGAAACGCTGTTTACATGGGCAGTCGCGATATTCGGCGGACTCATTGCCGGCATAGGGATTTCCAAGCTGGCAGAGCTCGGATTTACAAAGCTGATAGAAGTACCTGTAAGATATGCTTTCTCTGTTCCGTTCACCTCTGTCATCATGACAGTTGTAACATACAGCGCGATTTTTTTGCTGATCTATCTCAATTCGCTGAGACAAGTCAGTTTTGCAAGTCCAATAGAGCTGGTGACTGCAGATAAAGCAGGCGAGAAGCCGCCGAAGTCAAACTGGCTCACAGGCGTCCTCGGCCTTGCATCTCTTGGGTCGGGATACTATATCGCGCTTAAGATACAGCAACCTATGTCAGCACTCATGTGGTTCTTTGTCGCCGTGATACTGATAATGATAGGTACCTATCTTCTTCTGATCGCAGGCTCTGTCATCCTTTGCAGGATGCTTCAGAAGAATAGGAACTACTATTACCAGACAAATCATTTTGTATCGGTGTCTTCGATGGCATATCGCATGAAGAGAAACGGCGCGGGACTTGCGTCGATCTGCATCCTTCTGACGATGATCCTTGTAATGATGTCCTCGACTTCAGCGCTTTACACAGGTGCAGAGCAGTGCCTCAATGTGCGCTATCCTAACGAGATAGGTGCCTTTGCGTGCAAGTACGGTTATGATGAAAGCCTTGAGGATCTGGGTGAGAAGCTGGATGCTGACCTTAAGGCCGCTGCTGAGGAACACGGTGCGGAGATAATGAACAACAAAACATATTACGAGTGGTCGATCAGCGGTTACTTCGATGACAGCAAGCTGGATGTCACACTCAACTCAAAGTCAGATCTTGCTTTCATCAATTATGACAAAGTAGCGCAGATACTGTTCATTGATGTGGATGTCTATAACAGAGTATTTGGCTATAACGAGACAGTGGCTCAGGGTGAAGCATTGGTCGGAACCGCAAAGGACATAGAGATCGGCGATGTGATAACTATCGGGGATGTTCCGTTCAAAGTCACAAAGCGTATCGATGACAGGATAGAAGAGATAGATCCGGCTGCAGTGGTCTCGGCATCTCCGGGCATCTTTGTGATCGTGAAGGATGCTGGTGAGGTCGCGAAGAACTACACAAAATATGCAGATTACGACGGCGAGCCTATGCTGGCGTGGTTCTGGGACTGCCGTTTTGATACCGGCCTTGACGCCGACGAGCAGGTGGCTCTGGCAGCCACACTGGATAATTTGATCAAAGAGGAACTGAAGCCGCTTGACTTTGACAACTGCTACTGCGAGAGCCATGAAGCAGAACGAGGCGACTTCGTCAGCACCTTCGGAGGACTGTTTTTCCTCGGCATTCTGCTCAGCATCATCTTCCTGATGTCCTGCGTGATAATCATGTATTACAAACAGGTCTCGGAAGGTTTCGAGGATCAGTCCAGATTCGACATAATGCAGAAGGTCGGCATGACGAAGGATGAAATAAGAAAAAGCATCAATTCACAGATGCTGACGGTATTCCTTATCCCAATCATCTTAGCCTGCATACACTTGGCGGTGGTACTGCCTATAGTAAACAAGCTGCTCATGCTGTTCGGACTGTTTGACATACCGCGCCTGATCATTACCTCCAGTGTATGCGTACTGATCTGCGGTATAGTATATGCGGTCATATACAGAGTTACATCTAATGCATACTACCGAATCGTTTCGTAAAAAAGGTATTGACTAACGAACGAACGGTAGGTAGAATGGTGATGTCCAATATATATTTTACTGCCGGAGGAATGCTATGGATAAGGGCAATACAAGAGATGAGATACTGAATGTCGCGCTGGATCTGTTTTCAGTTAATGGTTATGAAGCTACGAGCATTTCGCAGATCGCAGATGCGGTAGGGATCAGAAAGGCATCTCTTTACAGCCACTTCGGAAGCAAGCAGGAGATACTGGATAATGTCGTAGAGTCGGTGCTAAACGGATATGCAGAGCATTCCATATTCACTAAAGCCGACTGGGACGATCCTGAATTCACAAAGGACAAAGAGGGGATGACTGCGGATGATGCCGCGAAGATGATCCAGGGTCAGGTCAGATATATAGTCCATGATCCGGCCATCAGCAGGGGCAGAAAGCTGCTCTTGATCGAGCAGTTCCGCAACCGGGAACTCTCTGTTCTGCAGACCAGAATGAATTACGAAGGGATCATGAAATACTTCGAAGGCATAATCAGATACCTTATCCGCAGCAATACGCTTAGGGAAGCGGATACTGAGATCATGGCCGCGCAGCTCTCATCACCGATCACAGTCTGGATCAACCTGTGTGACAGGGAGCCTGCCAGAGAGGAAGAAGTGATGGAACTGGTGCATAAACACGTGCTGCAGTTCTTCGAGGTCTACGCAAAGTAGAACGATACTATAAATAAATCATATAGAATATCAATTGCCGGCCGGCCTTAAGGCTGACCGGTAAAAAAATACACCTCAAACTACCGAACGATAGGGAGCAAAAAGAGGGAGGTCAATAATGTGTACAAGCATAGTAGTAAATAAGAATAAGACGATAGTAGGCTGGAATCTGGATCTTCTGGATATGGAATACAGAGTCAGTCCTGCAGATGAAGGGGTATTCATAGAGGTCAATGATGCAACAGAAGGGTGGATGCCATTGTTTGGCGCCAACAGCCGGGGAGACTTTGTCGGAATGCCTACATGCTGGCCTGCCGACAGAAGAAGCGATCCAGCGGGAGACGGCGAGAATGTAATCATGCTGGACATCGACCTCCTGCTGCAGAAGAAAACGCTGCAGGAGATCCGCGACATAGCGGCTGAAAGACCTGTCTACAGCATCCCGGGACTGACATTCATGTCTGCACTGTCGGATGCTGACGGCAACGTGCTTCACATAGTGCCGGGTCAGGGCTGCAGCTACTACGAAAAACCTGAATACAAGATTTTAACGAATTTCTCACCATATAAGCAGAACTCAGAGACACATCCGTGGATGGGCTGGGACAGATATCACATAGCAAAAGACATGCTGAAAAATGCGTCAGATGATTTTGATGTGGAGGATTGCTTTGAAATACTGAAGGCAGTCTCGCAGGAAGTCTGCCCGACCGTCGTGTCCATGGTATATGACGTGACAGACAGGACTGTTTACTGGTGCGAAAACAGAGAATGGGATAAGAAAGCAAGGAAACGAAAATGTTTTGGAGAGTCATTAATAGAGTAATTGAACTGATGAAAGAATCGAGAGAAATACCGAAATGGGCTCGGGACGAGCATATGGAGATGATAGTCCCGCAGGCAGAATTGTGGAGGTGGAAATAGTCATGAAGACGAATATAGAAAAATACATTATTGGAAACCGTAAAGTGATGAGAATGCTGACTGTTGCAGCGACACTGTTTTTTGCCAGCGCGGTATTCCAGATCACCGCAGACAAGTGGCCGGAAGGCGTAATATATTTCGCAGCGGCAGCTTGCTTCGTATCACTCGAAAGAGCATGCGTCAGGAAAGCAGATGAAACCAGAAACAATGGAGAGACAACTGATCGTGAGGAAGGAAACAATGAGTAATACTGGAATCACCAAATATGACAATAAAGCGCTGATCTCATTCTTCACTTTAGTGATAATACTTTCGCTGGCAGCAGAGGCTTATATAATAACGGACGGACCACTCTGGATGTATTTTGTTTTGATGTGGATCCCGGCATTCTCTGCTATCATCGCCAGCGCGATCGCGCTTAAAGAAAACAATGAGAAGTTTTCTCTGAAAGGATTCCTTTCCGGGCTTGGCATAAGAAGATGCAGGATCCGTTATATACTGCTAGCGGTGTTTATTCCGCTTATCTATCTGCTTATTCCTTACATGATCTACTGGAAGACACATCCGGACAATTTCGGATATACAGGCGTGGCGCTAAGTCTGATATTGAAAGACTGTCTCCCAACTTTGATCATCGGTATATTCCCGGGCATTCTTTCCGCGATGGGCGAGGAGATAGGATGGCGGGGATACATGCTTCCTGCACTTACGGAAAGAAGCGGACTGAAGAAAGCTCTGATTATAACGAGCCTGTTCTGGTGTTGCTGGCACCTGCCGCTGCTCGCTTTCGGGGACTATATGGCTGGTGCACCTGTGTGGTATAAACTGCCTGCATTTGTGCTATGCATCTTCCCGGTCGGGATCATTATCGGCGGTCTGACATACTTGAGCAAGAGCGTTTGGCCTGCAGCATTCCTGCATGCGGCACATAATAATTATGATCAGGCAGTATTCGGCGTGATCACAAGAGGCGACGACATGATGTATTACGTCAGCGAGACCGGGTTTCTCACAATAATATGCGCATGGGTGATCGCGATTATAATGATCGTTAAAGTCAAAGATATTGCAGCAAAAGAGGAGAACCGAATATGAGCAGTATTTACATGTTCGCCGGTGCTGCGATGCCTTGGATCGCACTTGGTCTCTTACTTGCTGTGTTTTGTGTAAGAGCGGCATGCAGAAAAATGACTCAGAAAAAGAAAGACGACTATAGTTCTGAAGGAATGTCCATTGGGATGTGCTTCGGAATTGCAATGGCAACAGCACTGCATATCAATGTTGGCATCGGAATGATGCTGGGCCTGTTACTGGGACTTGCTATGGGTTCTTCAAAAGAGAAGGAAGATGACAAGAAATGACACTGATAGATAGTATGATCCAAATACGCAGGCTGTCTGATCCTGAGATCCCTGCAGCTCTGGATCTGGCCTGGAAGGTGTTTTCCGA
>DAIMGK010000165.1:0-10672 GCA_036723985.1 Flexilinea sp. | reverse complement strand
TGGTGCCATCAGCGGTCTCGTACCAAATTCCCTCCATGCCAAATTGAAATCCTTCGGCGTAAACAGTAACAAATAAAGAAAGGAAAATAAAAATTACGAAAAGCACAGACATCATTTTATTCATGACTTTTTCCTCCCATGAAACATCTGAAAATCGCGGCTGAACAGTGACTTTCCCATCAGAAAAGCTCGGTTTGTATTTATCCTCCGCATGCGGGATAGTTTGGCTCGCAAGGTGCGGGAACGTTTATTCGTATGTTTGCAGAAAAGAGAGCCGTAAGGAACCGCTGCGCTGAATTATGGTTCCGGCTCTCCAGCTTCGCCCAAAAACCCGCTCAAGAATGTATCTGGCTCTTTTTAATACTTAAACGCTTTCGCGGCGGTCACCTTTTTTGTTAGTGTCCCTATATCGGACAGGTCCGGACAGAAAAAAACAATGGATAAAGTCCAATAAAGAGAGATCCACGGTGATGTATATACTGAATTATTATTATAACTTTATAATTATAGATAAAAATTGAACGTTTGAAAAACAGTTTTATTATTTCTGTCAAGTTTCCGAAAAAAAGGATTATCTATAATTATTACAGGCCAATAACAGGCAGGTAATCAGGTTTTCAAAATAATTATTTATCTCGATTCAGCTTTGCTATTGAGGCGATGGTCGGAATTTTCATTGGGCAGACATCCATGCAGGAAAGTGATTTGGAACATGCATTGCCAAAGTGTTTGCCGTAGAAATCCTGCATCGCCCCTTTTTTTTCACGGTTTCTGTTTGAAACCAGATAACAGTCATTCGCGAAAACCGCGCCGAAAAAGCATGTTCCGTCTGTATAATTCGGACATACTTCCAGACATAAGCCGCATTTCAGACATTTTGCAGCGGCATACTGATGAGGAATATCCGCTTTTTCACATGGCTGAAATTTTCCGATGAACATATCCGTCTTCCGGAGAAAATCCTGAATGACAGTGCGGTCTGTGATCAGGTCATGTATGACCGGAAATTTTTGCAGCGGCCGGATGGTAAGTTCCTTCTCTTTCAAATCATGTACAAATGTCTCACATGCCAATGCGGGATTGCCATTGATGACCATAGCGCAGGCTCCGCAGATTCCCTGAAGACAGGAACACTCCCAGCCGATCCGGGATGTCCGTTCGCCTTTATCATTCATTATGTCGTCATGATAGTTTAGATAGTCCAGCACTCCTGCGATGGAGTTCATTTCCGGACCGTCATAGTTGAATGATTCCCAGTAAGGGGTTGTTTCCGAGGATTGCTGACGAAGAATCTTAACTTTCATAAAACTGCTCTCTGTCAAAATATGTATTATATTGCCCGTTATCATAGGAAATGATCGTGGCAAACTGCTGCGATGCATCAGTCTCCTGATGGTCGGAGCGGTAATGAGCTCCCCGGCTTTCTTTCCTGAACATCGCACAGGTAAGCGTTGCCCTGGCGGCTGTCAGGATAGCGGTGAGACTGTAATTAACATAGGGAGATACGCTGCCGTCATAACTGATACGGTCAACGATGGAAATGTCGTAGTCAATCTCTTCGATTCCCTTTTCAAGTCCGGCTCCTTCCCGTACAATACCGAGCCGCTTTCTCATGGTTTCAGCAAGCATATCCCGGATATAGAAGGCAGGAAAAGGACTTTGGGAAGACAGCTTTTGCATAAGGGATCTTTGTTCGGATTTCGTATAGGCAGAAAAATCAGGGCAGTGGGGGGCAGATTCCCTGTCCGCGATCTCATCAGCTGCTGTTTTGCTGCTGTGGAGTGCCGCCAAAAGGGAGTTCCCTCCCAGCCGGTTGGCTCCGTGATAAATAGACGCACATTCACCGATGGCAAAAAGATTCCGGATGTTTGTCTCGTGATTCAAATGAACTGCCAGCCCGCCCATGAAGAAGTGGACAGAGGGGGCAACCGGGATGGGGGCTTTCGATATATCGATGCCGCGGTATTTTAAACAAATATCCCGGACTTCGGGCAGCCGCTGGTCAATGGTCTTCCGATCGAGAAAAGAAATATCAAGAAAGATATCCTGACCCACCGCATCCATCTCTCGGGATATCACATCCCTGGTCATAAGATTTCCGCCGGGACCGTATTTATTTTCCATGAAATAAACACGCTCTCCATTTTCAACATAAAACAGTCTGCCGCCCTCACCGCGGACCGCTTCAGAGATAAGCATTCGTTTATGCGCTGTCTCCAGTGTTGTCGGATGGTATTGGATAAACTCAAGATTTTTCAGATCCGCGCCCTGCAGGAACAGCTTTCCTGCAGCATAACCGTCACACTGTGTGGACCCTGTGGTTTTTCCGAAGAGAGCATTCTGTCCTCCCGCTGCCATCACAACGGCATCGGCGCAAACTGCGTCCAGATCCCTTTTTGTTTCATCAAACAGCAGCGCGCCATAACAAACACCGTCAGATATCAGGGCTGAGTGAAAGAACGTACGCAGCCGGCGATTCATAGCGGCGGGCTTCCATTACCAATGCGGAAACGATCAGTTTCCCTGTTGCAGAGCCGCAGTAACAGGTACGTTTATGAGACTGTCCGCCAAAGGCACGCCGCATGGGATGACCGGTTTCATCTACAGAAAAAATCGTGCCGATGCGCTCCAGATAGCGGATAACATTTTCCGCTCTCCCGCAAAGGCCTTCCAATGCCTGTTTACCGGCGATATAAGCTCCCCCTCGAAGTGTGTCTTCCACATGACACGCGACGGAATCCCCGGGGCCATGATCCGGCAGGACAGCATTAATTCCTCCTGCAGCCATGACGGACTGGGAACGCTCGGCGGGATAGGGTGAAACCACTGTCGCGCGGATACCATGCTCTGCACAGCGTATCGCGCAGTTCAAGCCTGAGATCCCGCATCCGATGATCAATACTTCCTTCATGATGCGGCCTCTTTCAATGGACAAACATGATCAGCTGCGTCCGGATCACTGAAACTGCCGCTGCAATAAACAGAATAATTCCGAGTATATAAACGATCCGGTCAATCTTCTTTTGTGTTTCCCGTGATGAAAGCCAGCCCAAAGTGATCAGAGCACGGGACAGGGAAACCGCCATGTGGATGATAGTATCCGCGAAGAAAAGTATTTCAATAATGATAAGAATCACGAAGATAACCCATGAACCGTTCTCGGCGCTGGACTTAAGCAGCTGAAATGTTTTTGTGTGGATAAAAAGCAGCGGGAAGAACAGAGCCGCTGACAGACGCTGAATGATCGTGCGGCGGTTTTGCCGGGGGTACAGCGACAGTCTGGTGCCGTCATCCATCAGAAAAACCGAACACATACCTAATACAGCATGCAGACAAACCCCCGCCATCAGAATACCTGAAAATAGTTTTGTCAGAAAGGGATTGTAGTACATAGTAAGATATGCAAAAATACTGTACACGATGTGAACCAGTAAAAACAGTATCGAAAGCAGCGCAATTACTGCGTTACATTTTTTTAATTTCATTAATCGCCTCTTTTCATATAACTTATAAAAATTATTAACGATTAGTCAAGCGTGCATGTATGATTTGCAAATATAATTCTTGTGTTTGCGAATAAAGTAGCCGTTGCGAAACGTTTCTTCTGCTATCGGGTTTCGACTTTTCCTGTTTTCCGAGGCCTGGTATCTGTTACGTAAGGGCGGAGGATGTCCGCGGCTGTTTGAGTACAGAACAAAAGATTCGAAGTCTATAACCCGTCACAGGATACATTATATCTAAATCCCCCCGTATTGGAGACGGTCGCCTGAGAAAGATAATGATGAATGTTGGACTTACAGAAATTACAGAAAATTTTTTCAATGTCCTTCCGAAAGCTTTTGCATTCCCTTTTGCAAAAAAACGGTCAGGATACGCAGCACAAATGCCATGATAAAGGATATTACAAAAGCAAGCAATTCAGTGCCATAATTTTTGGCGATGGTGTACTTTATCAAAATATATTCGAATAAGAATACATGCGATAAATAAAGCTCAAAAGTATATTTCCCGATAAACACCATGCCTCGATATACAGCTGTATCTTCGACTTTCCGGCTGATAAGGGAAAGCGTGGCACATATTCCCGGTATCACGAAAATTGAGGGATACCAGCCCAATCCCAGATCAAACATATGATCCGGAAATGTTTTGTACAATATACCTGTGAGGATGATCCCGCCCACTGAAATTACATCCGCGATGATGATCGATAATAGAGAGATCGTTTTCCCTTTATCAGACATCTTTCCTGTCATAAGCCCAAGATAAAAGACAGGGATCCTTGTCATGAAGATCAAAAAACGTACATAACCGAGAAATGGGATCGTCAGCACATATAAAAAGGCTGTGAATAAGACCGTTCTCCATCCGTTTATTCGTTTTCCAAAAGAAAAAAGCAGCGGTGCCAGCAGATATGAAACCCACATTCCCGTAATATACCAATTAAAACTCCATCGGTTGCTTTTTCTCAATAATTCAACGCTTAAAGCGTTTCCCAAAACTGAAATCGTGGGCATCTGGGACGTGATGATCTGATAAGCACACCAAAATACAAGAAATACAAGATATATCGGAACGATCCTTCTGATCCTTCTCAAAAAGAAACCGGATGGATCATCATCTTTTGACAAAGAAAACCAGCATCCAACACCGGATGCGAAGAAAAAAATATCAACGCCATAGTATCCGTATGTAGAAATCAGGCCAAATCCGGGAAAACCTGTTTCGGTCTTGGCATGAAAGAAGATTACAAAAATAATTGCCGCTGCCATCCAAATCGAACGGTGTTTTAGAAGATCCGCGATATAATATTTTTTCTTCATTATTAGCTTTTCCCATTAATTCAAAGCGAAAAAATTATTATTCTTCGAACGTGCCGGATATCACATTGATGCTGATGAAAAATGTAAATCAGACAATTTGTTTGTTTGAAATCCGATTACAAATCAGCCGGTGTTGAATAAATCAGGATCCTTTATGTCCTGCGTGAAAAAAACGAAGAAAAAATTATTGTAATTGACCGGCTCGATATTTCAAAAGGCAAGTTTATTCAATATCCGGGGTGTGACTCGGTTTCCGGTTTCAGCGCTGATTATAAAATAAAATTTTCATATTCAATTTACACGCCGTAATTGTTGATTTCAACTTTTTATTATAATTGATTTAGGCGATAAAGGAATAAAAAACTTTAATTTACGGTGAAATGCGTTTGTTAACAATTATTTTTAATAAAACAAACAAAAAACAGTAAGGAATCATTTCCTTTGACTGATATAATATGGGTTGTATAAAACGAATAACACAACAGAAAAACATTTTCGATGTCGCTCAGAGGGGATTTTGAAAAAATAATTGAAACAAATATCAATGGGACAAGTTTCATCAAAATTCATAAACAAACAGGCTGCCCCTCATCTGTCTTTTCATGTTTTCAATCTCTCATTTCGCGTATTTTCTTCATAACTGTTTATACAGCTAATGAGATCACTTCCGCGGTACAGCATGTCGCAGATGAGGATATCAACGATCAGAACAGCGGGGCTTACCCCGTTGGGCATCAGCAGAAGAACGGCTAACGCATTGGAGTCATTACAGGAGTTTAGATACGGATTAAATCACGGAACAACTGCAGCAACTTCCCGGAACTGTTGGTGCTTCTTTTCAACGGGATCCGGTTCAAGACTGACACAAAGAGATGAACGAGTAAAAAAATTCTAAAGGAGAACAGATCAATGATTCAAATCGAGCATCTGAAAAAAGAATACCCTCTCTCAACACCGCTGAAAGATGTAAATACAATTATTAATGACGGCGATGTGATCGCTGTCATCGGACCCTCCGGAACCGGAAAAAGCACGCTTCTGCGATGCATTAATCGGCTGGAAACACCTACGGAAGGACACATTTGGGTCGATGGAGTGGATGTGACCGATCCGAAAACCGACCTGGGAAAAGTACGGCAGAAAATGGGGATGGTCTTCCAGTCTTTTAACTTATTCGGACATCTGACAGTGATCGAAAACATCATGATCCCTCCCATGGATCTGCTCGGAAGATCCAAACAGGAGGCTTATGACATTGCTATGACCTTACTGCAAAAAGTCGGACTTTCTGAAAAGGCGTTTCGATATCCGGATGAACTTTCCGGCGGGCAGAAACAGCGTGTCGCGATCGCATGGACACTGGCGATGGATCCGGATATCATCCTGCTGGATGAACCGACCAGTGCGCTGGATCCCACGATGGTCGGAGAGGTACAGGCAGTCATCCGCGATCTTTCAAAATCCGGAAAGACCATGATGATCGTCACCCATGAAATGGCTTTTGCTAAAGCGATCAGCAGCCGGGTCTTTTATATGGATGAGGGCGGTATCTATGAAGACGGAACTCCGCAGCAGATATTTGATGATCCGCAGCGGGAAAACACTCGCCGGTTTATACGAAAACTGAAGATCCTCGAATTGAACATTGAAAGCAAAGGCTATGATTTTCTCGAAACTGTCAGCCGTATCGACCAATACTGCGGTAAAAATCAGATCCCGCCGAAAATGACAAACAATATCCATCTTGTATTCGAAGAACTGGTCCATAACATGATTCTTTCTGCGCTTTTTTCACCGAAGATCCGGACGATCGTGGAATATTCTGCTGCTGATGAAAGTACAAAGATGACAGTTCGTTACAACGGGGAGCCTTTTGATGTCACTGCAAATGGAGACAGGCTGTCGCTTGCAGTGATCAAAAGCGCCGCTTCCGAAATGATTTATTTCCGGGAAAATAATGAGGAATTCGTAAACAGGATAGAGGTGAAGGTAAAGGCCTGAAAACAGACGAAAGGCATTAGACGTAAGATGAATGACAGCACGTTTTGTTCGATTCCTTGAAGCAGTTTGATGCCGGGTTTAAAAAAATCCAGCAGAAGTTTCCGATCAATCAATAACTGAAACTAACGCTGGAATATAAAAAAAACGATCCTGATCGAAAAATTGAAAGACATCTTCTTTCAACTTACAGATCAGGATTTTTATTATGGATCTGTTTATCGGGCAGAACCTGGACAGAACCTTCGTTTGTAACAAATTCCGATTCCTAAAATATAAAAAAGTTTAAAATTATAATAAGTGGAATTTGGGAAATTTTAATTTATAAGGCAGATAAATTTGAACAAGAAAATAAACCGGATGAAAGTTACAGTACGCCATATTGGAGCCAGATCAATTCTGATGGCACTGGTTGTTTTTTTCGTTGTCATCGGGATCGCAGCTTATATCGGAAACAGTATCTATACCGCGGAAAAGCTGATATTACAGCAGCAGGGTGAACTGAACGCAAAAAAAGCTGTTAAGGAATACAACAGCATATTACTCACCCGAGTCAACATTATTACATTAGTAGGCTGCGCAGTGGATAATATGATCGCATCAGGCGCCGATAGCAAAATGATCGAACAATATATCACAGAGCAAACGAATTACATTATCGCAACACTGGATCCAAGTACTACAGGTGTATACGGATGGGTCAACGGAGAATATATCGATGGGGCCGGCTGGGTGCCTGATGAAGACTATGTTGCTACGGAACGTCCATGGTACACACAAACTTTGGAATCGGGGCAAAAGATCACATTCGTCGAGCCGTACCTTGATTTGCAGACCAATACGATCATGATGACAGTCGCAGAACTCATGACTGACGGAAAAAGTGTCATCGCCATGGATGTCAGCCTTAACCCGCTTCAGCAAATCGTTGAGATGGTTTCGTCCGCAACTGAAGGCAGCCAGGCTCTCGTATTTGATGTACGCGGAACCGTTGTTGCCCATTCGGATGTGGATCAATTAAGTGCGAATTATCTGGAAAACGAGGATAGCCGGTATTCGGCTATTGCACGCAGAATACTCAAAGATGGGCAGATGCAGTTTGATATTAAAACCGCTGACGGGAATTATTCTGTTTATGCTGACGAATTGCTTGGAGACTGGTACAGTGTCAGTATGATCAACTCTGACATCTGGTACCGTCCTCTGAACCGTATCCTTATCGTTTTCTCTGCAGTATTATTATTCGTAGTTGCAATGCTTGTTTTTGTTTTCCTTCGGCTTTATGAGAAGAACCAGACACTTCAGAACCTGCTTAGGAGAATCGAACAGGAAGAAAAACGCGGAAAAGAATTAAAGATACTGTCTGAAACAGATCGTATGACAGGCCTCTATGACCATGTCAGCGGAAAGAGGAAAGTAGATGAACTGCTGGCTTTCAAACTCGGTGGGATGTTTTTAGAGCTGGATATCGATAATTTTAAAAACATCAACGATACCTATGGCCATCAGACAGGAGATCTCGTTATTATCGCCACTGCAGATGTTCTGCGAAGTACTTTCCGCTCTAATGATGTAACCATGCGGTTGGGCGGCGATGAATTCGGAGCATTCGCGGTCGGCATCACAGACGAAAATTCTGCGGAAGCTATCATTGACCGATTGTTTGCCCGGCTCGAGAATTTAAGCATACCGGAACTGCAGGGTGAAAAGTTCTATGTCAGTATCGGTGCTGTTATTTTCCCGGGAAATAATACTGTTTCTTTTGACAGCCTTTATGCCGCCGCCGACAGTGCCATGTATGCCAGTAAAAAAGTTTCCGGGAACAGTTATGCATTCAGTTCATATAAAAAAATATCGCAATCATAATAATCCGGTTTATTTCATCGAATTATCATTCTGCGGGTGAATTACAGATACGACAGCCGGAATATATAAAAAACGGATCTGATGTGTGAAAAAAAGATTTTTTCCTCTCGGATCCGATTTTTATGAGCGATATTACATCAGCTGAAGCTGATCGTGACAGTTATCAATTGGCGAAAATAGATGAAACTGTTCCATTACAAGGTCCATACGGTGTATTCTGAATTTCACCTCTCGAAGTGTTTATAACGGAAACCGGAGCTTTCGTGATGAGCATATGGAAAACCCATAGCCTGAATTGATTTAACTGCTGAGTTTTTAATTACAATCGGTTTATGAAAAAAGGGTGTTCATAAATATTCATATGAGACACCCTTTCATAATGAAAAAGATGTAAACCGATCTACCGTGCGATGCCGTATTCCTCTGCGAGCTTCCGGAAAACCGGCAGGGAATTCTCGATCACTTCACGGCTGACACAGTAGGCAAGACGGACATACCCGGGTGTACCGAAGCTGTCTCCGGGGACGACAAGGAGGTTTTCTTTCATGGCACGGCGGCAGAAGGCTTCCGCGTCCGGTTCGGGTGTTTTCATGAAGAGGTAGAAGGCGCCATCCGGATAGACACAGGTATAACCCATCTCCGTGAGTGCACCGTACAGCAGATCCCGGTTGCCCTTATAGATCGAGATGTCGCTTGTCGCGCCGATGCATTCCATAGTGACGCGCTGCCACATGTTCGATACGCAGATATAGCCGAAAGCCCTGATGGCAGCCATAGAAGCGGAGTAGACGTCGTCATAGTAATCCAGATCCGGCGGGAAAGCCATAAAGCCGACACGTTCTCCGGGCAGGGACATGGATTTGCTGAAGGAATAGCAGTAGATCGTGTTCTTATAGATAGACGGAATATAGACAACTTCCTGCCCGTCATAAACCAGATCACGGTAAGGTTCGTCGGCAACGATATAGATCGGGTGCCCGTATTCCTCCTGTTTCCGTTCCAGAAGTTTCGCCAGCGCTTCAAGGCCTTCACGGCGCAGAACGACACCGGAGGGATTGTTCGGCGAATTCATGATGAGCATCATCGTATCGGGAGTCAGCGCCTTTTCCGCCGCGTCAATATCAAGCTGGAAGGTATAGGGATCGGTAGGACATTCTGTCAGACCGTCGCCATAGGCATCAGCGTAATATTTATAGTCCATGAAATAAGGTGTAAAGGTCATGGCACGGCCGCCGCCGGAGAGAAATACCCGGGTCAGGGCAGCGAGGCATGTGGAAGTACCGCAGGTGATGATCACATCCTGCATTCGATAAGGAATGCCGAAAGAATTCCGAAGATATTCCGCAGCCTTTTCTCGGACTTCAGGAAGGCCAGCGGCAGGAGTGTAAGTGTGGAGAATAGCCGGGGGAATAGTTGCCCGCAGTTGCTCCATGGTTTCGAACACGCAATCCGGAGGATCAATGCTCGGAGACCCGATGGTGAAGTTGTACACATGATCCGCTCCTACAATTTTCGCCTGTTCCGCGCCGTATTCCGCGATCTCACGGATGATGTTTCCGCTTTGTCCCATTTTTACCAAATTTTGATCGATCATGAATGATAAATCCTTTCTGATTCTACTGTTTTGTTCAGTCAGCAGCCGGGAGCTGATGCCCGTTATACTTCGCATATCTTTATCCGGGCAGTTCTGATATTCATGGTTTAAAAATCAAAATTAGCCCGGATCATTACCGCATAAATAATATGGTGTGAATTATAAACCGCAGGATCGGTTAAGACAGCGAATTAAGCAATGAATTATTATATTGTGTTTATATCAGACATTATGATAAGCCGTTTTTTATCTGTAACAAAATTTATAAAGATATGCTCCCGAACACAAAAAAAGGTATAAAATAGTTTTTGTTATGGGCGGGTAGCTCAGTTGGTTAGAGCACATCCCTTACAAGGATGGGGTCGCAGGTTCGAGTCCTGTCCCGCCCACT
>DAIMGK010000164.1:7561-10734 GCA_036723985.1 Flexilinea sp. | reverse complement strand
GCCCGGAGGAGGATTCGCGGTTTTTCATTCAGTTCCTGACGGACGCCATACAGGCTGCCATTCTGCGCTGGCTGAAACAGACTCCGGTCCTTCCGCCGGAGAAGTTTATGAAAAAACTCGAAAGCGTGGTCAGTATTTTGAGGATCAGTCATTAGATCTTAGTCATTAGTCAATAGTCAATAGTCATTGGCTGTTGGTTGGTGGTTGGTTGTTGGTTGTCGGCGGTTATTCGGTATAATTATGTTGAAGCTGTCCCTTTAGGGGAGTATTACGGTTGAGAGAGAAGATCAGCGGAGGATATTATGGCAGTAAAAATTCTGGATGACAGCATTACATTTGAAGCTTTTATCGATCATGAAGATGCCGGGTTTGAAGACGACGTCTGCCTGCGGTTTACGGAAACCTGCCCGGAAGAGGAAAAAGTCTTTTACGGCGGTGAAAATAATCTCTATGTGACCCGGGACCAGGCGCGCCGGATCGTGGGTGAGATCCTGAAAGCGCTGGGAGACTGAAATGAGCCGTTCCGCAGCTGCTTTCGCCCATCCGAATATCGCGTTCATCAAATACTGGGGCAACCGGGATCAGTCGCTGCGCCTTCCCGCCAACGGTTCGGTTTCCATGAACCTCGGGGCGCTGCGCACAGAGACAAAGGTGACCTTCCGGGACGGACTGCGGGCGGATGCCCTCACTGTTAACGGCGCGGAGATCACCGGTCCGGCGCTGGAGCGGGTCAGGAATTTCATGGACCGGGTCCGCTGCCTTGCTCCGGATGCCGGTTACGCGGAGATCGAGAGCCGGAACAATTTTCCCATGGGCGCGGGGATCGCCTCTTCCGCCTCGGCCTTTGCCGCCCTGGCGCTGGCGGCGAGCCGTGCCGCCGGACTGAACCTTAAAGAAAATGAGCTTTCCCGGCTTGCCCGGCTGGGCTCCGGATCCGCCTGCCGCTCCGTTCCCGGCGGGTTTTGTGAATGGGCATACGGGACCGGTGATGAGGATTCAGCCGCGGTTTCCCTTGCCCCTGCCTCCCATTGGGATCTGGCTGACCTGATCGCCGTGATCAGCGGGGAACATAAAAAAGTCGGGTCGTCTGCCGGACATGGCATGGCTGATTCCAGCCCCTATCAGGAGGAACGGGTACGGACGGTGCCGGAACGGATAACTCAATGCCGGGAGGCGGTCCTGAAGAAAGATTTTGACGCCCTCGCTGAGGTCAGCGAAAAGGATATGATCATGATGCACGCGGTGATGATGACGCAGGATCCCCCGCTGCTCTATTGGGAGCCGGCTTCGGTCCGGCTGGTCAAAAACGTGCGGGAATGGCGCGCTGAGGGGCTTCCCTGTTTCGCGACGCTGGACGCGGGGCCGAATGTCCATGTGATCTGCCCCGCGGAGGTGGCGGACGAAGTAAAGGCCCGTATGGAAAAAACGGAAGGGATCGGGGATATTTTATATTCCCAACCTGGCGGAAAGGCGGAACTGATTTGACGATCCGGGTTTTAGCAGAAGAAGTCGCGTCTCAGATCGCGGCGGGTGAGGTGATTGAACGGCCGGCTTCGGTGGTCAAGGAGCTGATCGAGAACGCTATTGATGCCGGCGCTTCGAAGATCGTTGTCCACATTGAGGGCGCCGGGAAAAAGCTGATCGAGATCACGGATGACGGCTGCGGGATCCCTGCCGATGAGCTGGAAACGGCTGTAAAACGCCATGCCACATCCAAACTGCGGACGGCAGAGGACCTGTTCCACATCCGCACGCTGGGGTTCCGCGGGGAGGCGCTGGCAGCGGCGGGCTCAGTCTCCCGCATGACCATCACCACCCGTACCGCGGACAGCGAGACGGGCTGGCGCATCGTGGTGGACGGCGGCTTTGTGACTTCCAACAAACCCGTCGGCGCGCCCTTTGGCACGACCATCATGATCGAAGACCTGTTTTACAATGTCCCCGCCCGCCTGAAATTCCTCAAGAGTGATAACACCGAACGCAGCCAGATCGAGACGCTGATCTCCCGCTACGCGCTGGCGTATCCGGAGATACGCTGGCAGCTGATCAATGAAACAAAAACCGTTCTTCAAACCACCGGCAACGGGAATTACCGTGAGATCCTGGCGGCGATCTACGGACTGGATACCGCCAAACAGTTTATCGAGGTGGAACTGGAAGATGAAGGCCTGAAAGTCTTCGGATTCATCAGCCCGGTGGGCCTGACCCGTTCCAACCGCAAGGAAATGAATTATTTTGTGAACGGCCGCTGGGTGCAGGAACAGGCTTTGAACGCCTCCGTGCAGCGGGCTTATCAGACGCTGATCATGGTGGGGCGTTTCCCGCTGGTGGCGCTTTTCATCGAACTGGATCCGGAAGAGGTGGATGTCAATGTCCATCCCGCGAAGGCGGAAGTCCGCTTCAAGAATCCCGACCGGGTCATCGGCAGTGTCCACAGGGCGGTCAAACGCGGCCTGATCATGCAGTCACCTGTCCCGGAACTGAACGCGCCCGTTGCCTGGCCTTCTTACCGCCAGTCCCCGCCGCCTTTTGACCCGAACGGTCCGCAGACCGCGGCTTCGATGCCCCTGTGGCGTGCCGGTTTCCCGGATGCGGAACCGTTACCTTCACCGGCTCCCGCCGCGGATTCGGATGCCATGCCCGCGGTTCCGGCTCCTGCCGCTGCCCCGGTCTATCAGCCCTTTATCCCCCAGCCGCCGGGCGTTCCGGCTCAGCCGGCTGCCGCGTATCCGTCTGCACCTGTGTCTGCCTCTGTGGAACCCGCCGCGCAGGCTTCTTCCGCTCCGTTTTTCCCCATCCTCCGCTGGATCGGACAGGTGGGGTCGACCTATATCATCGCGGAAGGCCCCGACGGCCTGTATCTCATCGATCAGCACGCGGCGCATGAACGGATCCTGTATGAGAAAATGCTCGATGCCGAGGCGAACGGCACTATCGTTTCCCAGACCCTGCTGGAGCCCGCGGTGGTCCAGTTACCTCCCTGGCAGGCTTCCGCGCTGGAAGAAAATATGTCGGTCCTGACCCGGCTGGGCTTTCAGATCGAGGAATTCGGCCCGTCCGCGTTCCGTGTCATCGCCATGCCCGCGATCTTTGAAAAGGGCTCCCCGGCAGCGGCGATCGCCGCGGTGGTGGAGAATATCGAAAACGATGACGTCCCCATGGCATCCCTGACC
>DAIMGK010000164.1:0-7551 GCA_036723985.1 Flexilinea sp. | reverse complement strand
TCCCGATGCAGGGACTTACTTCCGAAAAAATCGCTTCCTATGTCTGCAAGCGGATGGCGGTCAAAGGCGGACAGACGCTGACGACCGAGGAGCAGCGTGCCCTGCTGCGGGACCTGGAACAGTGCCGTTCTCCCCGTACCTGCCCACATGGACGCCCGACCATGATCCATCTGAGCATCGATATGCTGGAAAAACAGTTCGGACGGAAAGGGCCCCAGTGATCACTTCCGCCCAGAATCAGAAGATCCGGCAGGTCCGCTTGCTGGCTTCGAAACGGAAAGAACGGGAAGCCGCCGGGCTGTATATCGCTGAGGGCATCCGCCTGGTGGAGGAAGCCCGGGAACACGCCGATGATTGCGTGTATCTGTTGTGGTGTGCCCCCTTATCACCCCGGGCGGAAACGCTGGTAAAGAACTTCGCGGATAATGGCGTCCCGGTGGAGGAGATCGACCCCCGCCTGATGGATTCTATCGCCGGAACGGATTCTCCGCAGGGTGTGCTGGCAGTGATGCGCATGCGCCCGCTGCCGCTCCCGCAAAGCGCGGATTTTGTGATCCTGGCGGACGGGATCCAGGATCCCGGAAATTTGGGCACGCTGTTCCGCACTGCCGCCGCGGCGGATGCGGACGCGGTTCTGCTGATGCCGGGCTGCGCGGATGAATTCAGCCCGAAGGTCATCCGCTCCGGTATGGGGACCCATTTCCGCCTGCCGGTCCTTCGGATGGACTGGGACAGCGCCGCGAATTGGCTGCGGGCTCTGCCGGATATGCGGATCCTCGCGGCGGACTCGGACGGCGGTATTTCCTGCTGGGAGACGGACATGACTGGTCCCACTGCCCTGATCATCGGATCGGAAGCCAACGGCCCCTGTGACCGGGCCCTGGCGCTTGCCGATGCCCGGGTCCTGATCCCCATGCCCGGACAGGTCGAAAGCCTGAACGCCGGCGTAGCCGCCGGCATCCTCATCTTTGAAACCGTCCGCCAGCGCACTGTGAGTCGATCGGCTTGAGTCAGGGGGACGGTTTTCGCTGACTCGCGGTATACTCGAAAAAACGGTTTGACCATGGCAATTCTCGTCCATATAGTGCGGGTCAACAGAACTGTCCCCGCTGACTCACTCCTCTTGCGGAGAACAAGTTATTATTCATTAAATTACAGATGTGGCTCATTGGGAGGCAGCAATCAACTATGACAGATTGGATCAGCGAAGCGGAAAACTTATTTCAGGTACACTTAAGCCCGGAACAGCGGGAGCAGTTCAGCGCCTATGAGGCATTGCTGCTGGATTGGAATTCGAAGATCAACCTGACCGCCGTCCGGGACGCGGAAGGCATCCGGATCAAGCACTTCCTGGATTCCCTTTCCTGTGTACCTGTGCTCGGCGACATGAACGGAAAATCGCTGATCGATATCGGCACCGGGGCTGGGTTCCCCGGGATCCCGCTGCGCATCGTCTATCCGGGACTGCGGCTCACACTGGTGGACTCCGTAGGGAAAAAGGCGGATTTCTGCCGGCTGGCGGCGGACAGCCTTCATCTGGAAAATGTCACTGTGCTGAAAGACCGCTCCGAGGAACTGGGCGCCGACAAAGCCCACCGGGAACGCTATGACGCGGCGGCGGCCCGGGCGGTAGCCATTATGCCCGTGCTCTGTGAATATCTGCTGCCGCTGGTAAAACCCGGCGGCATGATGCTTGCCATGAAAGGCGAAAGCGCCCCCGAAGAAACCGCCTCCGCCGCTGCCGCCGTCAGCAAACTCGGCGGTTCCGAACCGGTCCTTCACGAAGTGGCTCTTCCCGGCGTCGAAGGCAGGCGGTACATTGTTTCCATCCCCAAGACCCGCCCCACTCCCCCCGGCTACCCCCGCCGCACCGGCCTTCCCTTAAAGAAACCAATTTGTTAAGGTTTAAACGCGCGATGTGTAACGGGGACGGTTATCCCGAGGCGAAGGCCGAGGGGAACCGTCCTCAAGCTTTCGGAAAGTTAAACCCGGCTTTCTATGCCGGGCAGGTGATGAAGTTGTAATGAAAACGATAAGCCCGACCTTCCGACAACCTGAGGACGGTTCCCCTCGGTCTTCGCCTCATGTGTCCCCGCCCTTTTGTCCAAAGAGATCCCGCATTCCGCATCCTGATGCCTGTTACTCTGAACTCTAAACTCTGGCATCCCTGACGTGATATAATATATTACAGTTATCAGACGGGGCTGTACCCGAAGGGGACTGTACCCGCAACCCACGAACCCGTAAACAAAAAACACTGTATCAAAAAGCACGGTTTCTGAAGAGATCCGGCGGAATCACAGAGAGGAAATCCATGATCGATCTGAAAAGCATCCTGCTTAAACATCCGGAAGCGGCCGGGGACAGCGGTCAGATGAAAGGATTGCTGCTGGATAAATATCGCGATTATGAAAAACCATACGAGATCAGTATCCTGATATCGTTTATCGATTCCGGGATCACAGAAGAATTAAAGAATAAGAAAATCAACAATGAGGTCATCACCCCCGCGGATAAAGAGCGATATATTCGAAAGCTTGAAAAACAATACGGTTATCAAAAAGACCGGATCGAGCCGATATTTAACCTCTGGATCGATGCCCTTGAACTGGAATATGACGACGGAGAAGAAATTGAACCGAAGGATAACGGCAACAGTGCGGTCACGCCGACAGACATTTCTCCGGAACCGAAACAGCAGGATCCTCCGAAATCAGCGAAATCAAAGAAACCTGCGAAATCCTCGAATATTTGGTATTCTCCGGATCCTCCGAAACCTCCGAAACGGGAGCCGTTCCGTTTCGGGATGAGGCATTTGGTCAAAGCCGCGGTGCTGATCATAATCCTGGCGATCGCGGCAGCCGTGATCTATTTTGTCAGTCATAAGATTCAGAAAGTCCGGAACATCGCTCCCACGGCAACAGTGTACCATGTGTCGACAGCGGAAAAACCGGCTGCGGCATCGGAGGTGATCAGACTGACCGCGTTCGTTCGTTGGGAAGATGACAGTGACCGGGATGGAAAACGTCCGGACAGCGTGAAAGTCAGAGTGTTCGCGGACAGCGAACAGATTCACACCATTAATGTCGGACCGGAATCCGGTTGGAACGCGTCCCTGAGTGATCTGCCGAAGTATCGCGGCAGCGGTGAGGAGATCATCTACACCGTCGCCGAAGATCCGGTATATGGCTATATCACTGAGGTCGATGGCTTTACCGTGACGAACAGGCACGATCCCGAAACGGTCGATGCCTCTGTGAGGATCTTCTGGGATGACGCGGATGACCGGGATGGTATCCGACCGGAAACCATGAAAATAACGATGTCCGGAGGCACTGTGGTGATACTGGACCGGGAGAACAACTGGACCGCGGGTGTTGCCGGCCTGCCGAAATATGACGGGGGGCAGGAGATCCTTTACACCTGGACGGAAGACAGGCTGCCGGAAGGGTATGAACTGACCGCTTCCGAAAAATTCGGAATGGCCACGGTCCTGACATGCAGCCACACCCCGGAAACCACCGAACTGACCGTGAGTATGATCTGGGATGACGCCGATGATCAGGATGGCATCCGTCCGGATACGCTGACGCTTGTCCTGAATGACGGGACCCGGGTTGTGGTTTCCGGGGAAAACGACTGGACACAGACGGTCAGTGGTCTGCCGAAGTACGCCGGCGGGGAAAAGATCGAATACAGCTGGTCGGAACCTGTCCTGCCGGAAGGATATACGCTTACAGGCAGTTCCGGCTATGGGACCTTTACGACACTGACCAACAGCCATACGCCGGAAACCACCGAAGCGGCTGTTCTGTATGTGTGGGATGACAGGGAGGATCTGGACGGATTACGGCCTGCAGAACAGACCGTGATCCTGAGCAGCGGTACCTTCGTCACCCTTTCGGAAGACAGCGGCTGGACAAAAACGGTCAGCGGCCTGCCGAAGTATGCCGAAGGGGAAGAGATCATCTACACATGGAAGGAAGCTCCTGCCCCGTTCGGGTATGAACTTACCGGAAGATCGGCTTCCGGAACTCTCACGACCCTGACCTACAGCCACACGCCCAAATCCACCGCGGCAGACGTACCGGCTGCCATACAGAATTCGGAAGTTCAAGTGGGAGATATCCTGACCTTTGGGCGTTACGAACAGGACAACAATACAGATAACGGCCCGGAAGATATCGAATGGCAGATACTGGCGGTAGAGGACGACCGTGCGCTGTTGATCAGCAGATACGGACTGGACACGAAACCGTACAATGAAGAATATGTCGGTGTGACATGGGAGACGTGTACCCTGCGGAAATGGCTGAACGGAGTATTTTATGACAGTGCTTTCAGTTTAAGTGAAAGAGGACGTATACGGGAAGTATTGAATCAGAATCCGGATAATCCGAATCATTTGACTAAAGGAGGAAATGACACGAAAGACTGGATCTTCCTGCTGAGCATTTATGAAGTAAATAATTACTTTAGCAATGATGATTCCCGGATGTGCGAAGCAACTTCCTATGCCAAAGCAAACGGGGCGGGGGTAGATGACGTTAATGGCGATTCCAGGTGGTGGCTCCGTTCGCCGGGCGGTAATATTATTTCCTCGACCTTATGGAGTGGCCATGCTGCAGAAGTTGATTGTGATGGCAATGTCAATACATATGGTTACGCTGTCAATAATACCGGTGCTGTTGTGCGTATTGCTTTTTGGCTGGATCTTTCTGAACCTCAGGACAGTTCAGACAATAAAATGATACCGGCAGCGGCAGCGACTGAAGCACTTGAGACGGAAATTGAGGGAATTGAAGCGGAAGAAATGCTGACCTTACCGACAGCGGCACCGACTGCTATACCGATATCGGATTATTATATGGGAGATATCCTGATCTTACCGACAGCGGCACCGACTGCTATATCGATATCGGATATATCGATATCGGATTATTATATGGGAGATATCCTGTTCTTACCGACAGCGGCACCGACTGCTGCATTTGAGCAGGAAATACAAGTGGGAGATATCCTGACCTTTGGGCGTTACGAACAGGACAACAATACAGATAACGGCCCGGAAGATATCGAATGGCAGATACTGGCGGTAGAGGACGTCCGCGTGCTGCTGATCAGCAGATATGCCCTGGATGCGAAACCGTATAATGAAAATTTTGCTGATGTGACCTGGGAGACATGTACGCTTCGGGCATGGCTGAACGGAGAGTTTTACGACAGCGCCTTCAGCCCGGAAGAAAAGGGACGGATCCGGGAAGTAATCAATCCGAATCCGGATAATCCCGATTGGGGGACAACAGGCGGAAATGTCACGGCAGACCGGTTTTTCCTGCTGAGTATTGATGAGGTAAACAAATACTTTAGCGATGATGGTTCCCGTATGTGCGAAGCCACTGCATATGCCAAAGCAAAGCGGGCGGGGGCAGATAATGAAAATGGCAATTCCTGGTGGTGGCTCCGTTCGCCGGGCATGTCCGTTTACCATGCCTTGTCTGTCGGCACCGATGGGTGTGTTTATGAATGGCGCGGTGTCCACTTCACCGACACCGGTGTGCGTGTTGCTTTTTGGCTGGACCTGTGATCTTAAATCTTAAAGTTTTGAGCCCTGCTATGCCGGGCGATATCATACCGGCTGAAGCCGGTGTGGGACAATGGGTACGGTCCACTTGTGTCGCCGGCGAGGGGTGAAGTTCCTGCACTGAATCAAACGAGCGCAGCTTGTACAATACTGTGCAGGCTTATCGCACCGCGAAATGTCCCTCTTGTCCCACGCGAACCAATCCCCGGCCCGACCGTCAATAGTAAAGTTTCGTAACAGACGTCAGACGTTATTGATCGTCGATCGCGGCAGATGAACGAGAAATTCCGGCTTAGAGGGACAGACGCTTCCGACGCAAATCCAAGTCATCGTTGTGAACTCAAAACTCTAAACTCTAAACTCTGAACTCTGATTTCTAAGGTTCATCAAAGGTTGGGATGGTATGATAATATTATGGATATTTCTATCCCGGAACGGGATAGATCGAAAGGGAGAACTCAAAACGATGTTAAAAAAATCCTTATTATTACTGATGGTCCTCGCTGCGGTACTCGTTTCCGCCGCGGTCTCCTTCGCGGATGACCCGGTGAAAGTCGTACTGAACAACGGGGCAGCGCTGCTGGACGGGCAGAGCGTGCCGGAATATGATTATGTCTGGCATGCCGATCCTTCCGTCGTCCATGACGAAGTGAAAAACGCCCCTGCGGAATATTATACCGGGACAAAACCCTCCGGAGAAGACGCGGTCTATATCGCCCACGATATCTTCTATTTCCCGGAAGTCCCGGCAGACGGTTTCAAGCCTGTCTTTTACGATGATGATATGGCCTACGCCTATTATTATCCCGTGGAAGAATATCAGGAATACATCTGGGCGCTGCTGCCGATACAGGGCGATACCTTTCCGACTTCCATGATGCATACGGAAGCCGAAGCCCTGGCGAATCCTGTCCTGCACATCACCCGGCCCGGTACCTATGAACTTTCCGGTTCCTGGCAGGGACAGATCTGGGTCGACCTGGGCGACCAGGACGATACCTTCACAGACGAGAACGCGAAGGTCACACTGATCCTGAACGGTGTGGATGTGACCTGTACGGTCGCCCCGTCACTGGTTTTCTACAGTGTGTATGAAGCCGATAACGGTTGGGAAGACCGGGAAAGCTACGGCCCGGAAGTGGATATCTCTAACACCGGCGCTCATGTCGTGATCGCCGATGACACCGAGAATAATTTCAGCGGTACCAACGTCTACCGTATGCTGAAGGCCAAATTCAAGGATGACGATTCCACCGATCCCGTCAAGGTACAGAAAAAGCTGCGCAAGACCGACGGAGCCTTTTATTCCTACCGCTCCATGCTCATTGATGGCGGCGAAAAGGGGAACGGCTCCCTGAACATTACCGCGGGATTTGAAGGCCTGGATACAGAGCTGCATCTGACCATCGACGGCGGCAAGGTAAATATCAAGTCGCAGGATGACGGTTTGAATGTCAATGAAGACGGCGTTTCCGTGCTGACGATCAACGGCGGCGAGCTGCATATCGTATCAGGGCTCGGCGCGGAAGGCGACGGCGTGGATTCCAACGGCTATCTGGTCGTCAACGGCGGTGTGGTCATCTCCGCGGCGAAACCTTTCTCTGATTCCGGCCTGGACAGCGACCGGGGCTCTTATGTCAACGGCGGCTTTGTGGTCGCTACCGGTTCCACCATGGATTGGGCGGAATCCGATTCAAAACAGGTCACCATGAACCTGCAGTTTGCCGGCGATCAGGCCTCTGATGAAGCCATTATCGTTACGGACCTGAACAACAAAGTGATCTTTGCCTATGATCCGGATAAAGACGAGACCACCGGCGAAAATAACCGCGGCTACCGCGGCGCTGTCATCAGCTCCCCGGAATTCAAAGTCGGCGAGACCTATCATGTCTATGTCGGCGGCGATGTGGAAGGCAGTGAGGTTGATGGCCTGTATGATATCGCGACGGTCACCGGATTCAGCGGCG
>DAIMGK010000163.1:0-10783 GCA_036723985.1 Flexilinea sp. | reverse complement strand
CCTCGTCCACACTCATTTCCATGATCGTCAGGTCCCGCTTTTTCACCTGCTTCAGGATCTGTAACTCGCTCTGGTCTGTAAAGATCATATTCCGGGAGTTTCGTTCATCGAATATTTCCTTCTCCCCTTCCTCCATATTGCAGAAAATCAGCAGTGTGTTTTTCTCTTCGATCCGTTTCGCGTATGCTCTGATCTTATCGCTCACTTCCGGGAACAGAATGATCCTTTTATTTCCGCGGAACAGCATATAGCGGAACCAGCTGAAGGCCTGCACAAAATAGGCAAGGATCACGCCGTATGTCGTGACCGGCATCAACAGGTGCAGGATCAGCGTATAGATCCGCCAGAAGGATATTCTGTCGAGAGCATCGGAAAACAGTGAATAATCTCCTCCTCCGACTGCTGACTGCAGGACATAATAGACAGCGTAGAAAAATTTATAAAGGACCGTACCTTCCTCAATAAACGGCTGCACCGCCAACCACATGGCGACAGCGGTCGCCGCGAGAAGGATCAACAGAAAAGACTGCCAGGGGATCCGGTTATCCTTTTTCATAGAAACGGCATATCCCGCCCCGGCCACAAATATCAAGAGTGAGAGACAAAGAAAAATCAGGTCCATATTCGATCCTTTATGAATTATGTCGGGGATGATCCGGAGACGGTTACGCGTCAGCGGAACTGTCACCTTTGCCGTCGCCTTGATTCATTTTGATTTGTTACAGAAAAACTTTACCCCTTTTTCGCCGGGACAAGTTTATAGACGCCGCCGAGGATCTCGGGGATGGAATTGACGAAACGGCGGTCGTTTCTGTGGAAATAATACGGATCCTTCGGATCGCCGATCAGCAGGCTGATCTTCTGCAGATGCGCGTCATCGCCGATGCAGGGATGCATTCTGGCATCCCGCAGGACAGCGCGGGTCTCCTGAACAGCTTTCTTCATATCCCCCTTGTATTTTCTTTTATAGATCTTCTCCGTCTTTTCATACGGGCAGTGGACGTAGCCCTCGGTCCGCATGTAGGCCTGCCAGCGGATATGTTCCCAGTCCGAGACTTCCAGTCGTTCTTCTTTGGAGACCAGCTCGTCATAGATCTTCTGGTTTTCTTTTTCGATCCGCTCCCATTCGCTTTCGGGAGGCGTTTCTTCCGGCTTTTCAACGGCAATATTTTTAAAGAAATCCAGCTTGTACAGGACATGCAGCGCGGCAGTCATATTGGCATTTTTCTCCGCCTCGGGAAGATAGGCATATTCCGTCTTCTCATCACCCTTTTTATTGTGTTCATCACGGTAAACTTCCCGGGCACGTTCCGCCAGCCGGTCCAGCACGGTCTGGCCCACCTGGTCATCGGAATATATATCTTCATCGGAGCCGAACTGTCTGATGTGATTCATGACAGACCTGTCTTCTTTGGCGGAGAACAGGTGCAGGTTATCATCGTCACGCATTCGGACATGGATCTCCAGATCCTCATCCGGCAGGTCATTCAACAGCCGTTCCCGCTTGATGAGCCGGTAGATCCGGAGCGCGGCAGCCAGGGTGGCGGCGTCATCATCAAGGGATACGACGATATAACGGCATTGCATCAGATCCTTTACGATCTCATCAAATTCCGGGCTGTCGGTTTCCGCGGAATAGTAATAGATCGGGGCGTCCGGATCAAGCTGCACGCCCTTTTCCGGCTTCAGGAATCCGCCGCTGTGACGCAGGTCAACACCCAGTTCCGGACATTCCGAACACAGACGCCTGCCGTTTTCAATGCTCTGGCTGTCTATGATATGCACATTCGTATCAACATCGGGGAAACATCCCGCCCAGGAAATTCCTTTCAGGATCTCCTGCCCCATCGAACCGAATCCCACGATCATGATGTCCAGCCGGCCCGTATCTTTATCGATTTTTTCATACAGCGGCGATTCATGCAGAAGTTTGAATGTGATCCGCTTTTCTTCATTAATGAGCGTCAGCCGGGGATCGAGCGGTTCCTCGTCTGTACCCCTCCGCATGATGTTGTCAACGATGGTCGCGGCTTCCGGCCGGCCGGAGACTGTATAGATCTCGATGGTTTTCCCGTCTTCCGGGGAGACGGGATTTTCTTCCGTCAGATAGCGGATGATCTCAACAGATTTCTGTACGTTCCGGTCTTCGTCTGCGCTCATTTCCATGATCGTCAAATTCCGCCGTTTCAGCTGCCTGAGGACCTGGTGCTCAGTTTGAGCCGTGAAGATCATATTCCGGGTGCTGCCTTCATCGAAGCTTTTTATCTCTTCTTCGTCCGTATTGCAGAAGATCATCAGCGTATCCTTGCTGTTGATCCGTTTCGCGTAAGCCTTGCTTTTGCCGGTCAGGTCCGAAAACAGGATGATCTTCATATTCCCGCGAAAGATCGTATATTTAAACCAGCCGAAAGCCTTCAGAAAAGCCAGCAGGATCACACCATAAGCCGTAGCCGGCATCAGTAAATGCAGGAGGATCGTATAGATCCGCCAGAACGAGATCTTTTCCAGCGCTTCGGAAAACAGCGAATAATCCACATCTCCCACCGCCGATTCCAGCACATAAAATGCCGCGTACAGCGGTTTATAAATGACAGATCCCTCCTCCACCAGCGGCAGCACCGCCAGCCACATGGCCACCGCCGTCACGATCAGGATGATCAACAGAAACGACTGCCAGGGGATCCGGTTCTCTTTCTTCAACCGTACCGCGTAAACAACACCGGCAACAAATATCACCAATGACAGACAAAGTAAAAATTCGAACATAGTTGATCCTCAATAATCAAATTCTCAAACTGCGAAAGCAGCTCTTCAACGGTCAGCTGTCAGCGAAATACATTGCTTCTGAAAAGTGTTGATCGCAGTCTTCCAAAAGAGTCAGCTTTAGATTTGCCTTCCGGTATGCTTCGCAAATCGCGGGAGCAAATGCCGTTTTTTCAGAGGCACAGTCCGCGCCTGTTTTTATGGGCGGACATAAGTTTCACGGCACTTTCCCCGCTTAAGATTTATACCTCGCACCCTATTCGCGGCGGGCACCTGTTTCCGTGGGACAATGGGGACATTTCGCGGTGTCCCAATTCTGGGACACACATGAACCGTCCCCTCAGTCCCTTATTCCTCCCGCAGCTCATATTTCTTATGCCTGTTCAGCCTGATCTTCCTGTCAGATACGGCAAATGCGATACCCTCCGCCAGACGTATTTTCAGGTTTTGCCCGAGCCGCTGATAACCGAAGGTCCGGGCGGTCCGGGTAAGCAGATCATCTTCATCCAAAGGCCCGAAATCCATCAAAGTGCGGACTATCGCGTTTCGTATTTCCGGCAGCGGCAGTTCGTCATCTTTTCGCTTGATCTCATCATGGTATTGGTATCCGGTATACATCTTCGGATCAATATCCGACGCCCAGCAGTACAGGATGCCTTTGATCTTTGTCGTTTTGATCTTCGCCGCTTTCAGTGCCTTTTCCGTGGCTTCCACCACCTTTTCATTGCCGGTCCTCACGCCAAAGGAAAGCCGCAGCTTTTCGATCAGTTTCTCCTTTTCGATCACCTTTTCCCCTTCGACGATCATCACTGCCCGCCGTGCGATCTCCGCCTTGTTCGACGGCAGACAATAGTCCTGCCATCCGACCGGGGTGGGTGCGATCTCAGTCCCGGTATAAAGCGTCCCCTGATACGGTTTCTCCTCCGGCGTATATTCAATGTTTGGTAAATCCGGAATTTCCTTCTGCGTTTCAGGCTGTTCTGTTGATTCTCCCGGGATATCTTCATCCTCCGGTAACGTTCTATCATATAATGCCGGAACAGGAATATTACTACCCGCCACAGGTTCATCCGGCTTTTCCTTCGGAATATCCATAACAAACCCTGTCATTGGCACAGCAGAGGTTTCACCCGCGGATGACGTTTTCATCACCGGTTCGTCCACAGGTTCCTGCCCGCGTGCGGCAGACCGTACAGTGTTTTCGGAATTTCCTGAAACTTTCATAACAACAGGTGCCGGATCAGGATCACTTGTCCACCAGGCATCCCGGCCTTTCGTCGCTTTGCCCCCGCCCTGTTTAAAATGGAAATTCACACCGATCTCCCGGCAGCGCTGCGCCAGCGGTCTGAGGCTCCTCCCGCCGATGATCCACAATGATCCGCCGTTTTTGCGCTTATCGATCACTTCGACCCCCGCCTCTTCAAGGAGCCCGGACAGCGTTATGACTGTCTCCTCTTCCTGCGGCTGAGGGACATTTACAGGTTCAAATTTTTCGGGAATCTTCTCCTGTTTTGGATCAGGCATATTAACGGGTTTTTCATCAACATCTTTCCCCGTCCCGACATTATTTGTACCGGAGTCTCCATCGTTCGTACCGGTCTCGCCATTATCTTGTTCCGGGTTCGTTTTTTCACCCTCTCCAATGACCGGCGGCTCTGTTTCCGGTTTCTCATCGGCCGGATCTTGTTCCGGATCAGATTCCGGTACTTTTTCAGTATCCGGTTTCCGGGAATTTACATCAGGATTTCCGTCATCCGGCGAAGATGATTTTTTTTCCTGATCCTTTTCTCCGTCCTGATCCGAACTGACTTCTGTTTTCCCTTCTTCCGCTTCCTCCGCGTCAAGTTCCGCCTGCACCTCTTCTGCCTGTCTCACTAATTCCGCGTCCAGCGCAGCCGTCTGCGCTTCATCCGAAGCTGAATTTTTAGGTGCTGTTTCTGTCTGAATGCCGGGACCTGTTTTCGCGGCCTCCTTCTTCAGCGCTTCGAGATAGGCCAGCAGACGTTTGATGACGAAATCACGGTCTTCCCACCAATCCATCGCCCAGATACGGTATATTTTCCATTTGCGGAATTTTTCAAGTAAATATTTTTGGGCGAGTTCACGGTCACGGGTGTTTTCAGTGATCCGGTATGTGTCACCATCCAACATGATCCCGAGCAGATACCTGGATGGGTCATATGGATTCAGCACACCGATATCGATCTGGAAATCAGAGGAACCGATATGCGGCACACAGGCATATCCTTCCGCCTCCAGCGCCTTACAGAGTTTTTTGACGATCCCGGATTGCTCATTTTCGTATATATCAGTATTCGGCCCGGTCTCTTCAGCAGTGGTATCCCGGTTGATCCTTTCGACAAAATCGAGAAAATCATGGAATGCCTTTACACCGGCCGGTGAATTTTCACCCGCTTTGATATCGTTTGCGTTCATACTGGTATAGATCAGCATTTCTTTCCTTGCACGGGAGAAGGCAACGTTCAGTCGTTTTTCGCCTCCGTCCTTGTTGATAGGCCCGAAATTCTGCAGCACAGTCCCTTTTTCGTTTGGTCCGAAAGTGATCGAAAAGATAACAGTATCCCATTCATCGCCCTGTACCTGTTCCAGAGGTTTGACCTCAACACGGGAATGATCCTTCCTAAGTTCTTCACTGATCCAGTCATAAAAAGCACGGTTTTTTTCACATTGCTTTGCCAGCAGCTCCATGATCTTTTTTTGCTGTTTTTCGTTGAACGCAACGATCCCGATCTGATCTTTCGGATCGGTTTTCGGATCTTCAAATCTCCGTTTGATTTCTTTTACGATCTCAATGGCTTCTTTATCATTGACCGAACTCTTATAATTACCTTCCAGCTTATGCATGCGAACCTTTCGCGCACGGTCATCCACAGAAGGGAATGTATACATTTCATTCTTATAAAAATTCTTGTTTGAAAACTCGATCAGGCTTTCATGAGAACTGCGGTAATGCCATTTCAAATAGCAGCTCGGGAGCCCGATCGTAAGAGCTTCATCCAGGATACTGTCCATATCCTCAAGACTTGGGTCTGTTACAGGAGCGGCACCACCGCCGAAGAATTTTGTCGGCGGCATCTGTTCCGGATCCCCTACGATCACAGCGTCTTTTCCCCGGTACAGGGACGCGACCGAGTGACTGGTCTCCAGTTGGGATGCTTCATCAAAGATAACCAGGTCAAACAAGTCATTCCGCTGCGGGAGATATTGCGAGACAGTCTCAGGACTCATCAGCATGCAGGGACAAATGCGGAACAGAATATCCGGGATCTGTGAAAAGAGCTGCCTTAGTGTTGTATTCCGTCCCCGTGACTTGACAGCTTTCCGCAAAATCGTCATCTGTGAGGCGATTTCCTTTGATTCCGAATCAGACGGAAGCCGGGAAGCCAGACGACGATGAAGCTCCCAAATACTTTTTTGATCAAGGTCTGTTTCCAGTTTTTCAAACAGACTGATGGAATTGTTAAAGCTTTCGCCCATAAATTGAGTCAGAAATTTGTCCGAATATATCGCCTGTTGGGCGAGTGAGTAATATAACCCTCTGCGGTATGCAGTGATCAGGACTTTCCGATCTTTCATTCCGTTTTCAAATGCCTGAACCACCGGCTCCAGCCCGGCATTGATACAGGCTTCTTTATATTGGTTATAAACAGATATTTTTTTGATCGAGTTTTTGTTTTTCAGCAGGAAATCACAAAATTCTGTTTCATCGCTGATTTTGAATGAAGTCCTTTTTTCTTCAGGTCTGTTTAATAGGTCAATAAATTCCCGGTGTATATTCCGGAAATACTCCATTGAATCCAAAAAAGCCTGATTTGTATCATAAGCCCGCGGATCATTCCGAAGATCATCCAGTTCCTGCCCGCCGGACAGTTCTCTGCCTTTTCTTTGGATTTCAAGCCCCTGCTCATACGCCTGCTGAAACGCGGCCGCATCGGGATATTCTGAAAGAAATTCCAAAGTGGCTTCCGGAAGTGCTTTTCTGATTTTCTCTACCCTCGCTTCTTCTGACTGAAAAGCTTCAAGCCTGTCAAGAACATCCGGGACTTCCGTATCCTGCAGCATCCGATGAGAATAGTATGATATTTTTTTCGTGACCTCGGCAATGGCTTTTCCTCTTTTGAGGAAGAACATTTTTTGTGCCGCGGCAAGTTCCTTTCTGAATCCGGAGAGCTTCATCTTCAGAATTTCCGGTTTCCAGTCTTTTGAAATGTCTGAACGCCATTTTTCCAAAGCTTCCAAAGCTGAGAAATAATTCAGCGCGGCATTCCGGTCGATTGCCGAAATATCTGCGGTATTTGTTTCTGAACCTGCAAGAGCACGGATCTCATAAATGGTCTTTGTTAATTCTTCCAGTTCATCAGAGGATTCCGGGGGATCCCGGTGCAGCAGTTCAGCAGCTTTATCAGCTTTTTCTTTTACATCCTTCAGAGCCATATAATACTGCTCGGACAGACGGGTGATCCTTGAGCGGATATCTCCGTCATAATAGGAGATACCGATTTCGGGAATTAATGATACTGTCTGTTCATCAAAGTCCCTGTAAGCTGAAAGCATCCGATCGATCATCGGTATGTGATTCTGCAATAATTCAGGCGTCAGATTTTCAGTATTCTTCTTATGGAATACAATATACGGCGCGTCGTCATCTTCACGGCAGTATCGGTCGATCAATTCCCGCAAACTTAATCCGTATCTCTGCTTTTTATGCAAATGCTCTCTGTAGACATCCAGTTCTTTTCCCCGGGCTTCCGTTTTTTCGACATCATCTTTGAAGGAAATGAAGTTTGAGCCGTCCTTTTTCGATATTGTATTATCCATCTGGTCGAGGACATCAGTTTTTTTGGTGTCGGTATGCAGCGCCAGACAGAAATCCTCAATTTGCAGACTTTCCGCCAACCGGTCTCTGACCACGTTCAGTGCGGTCGGTTTTTTGGCGACAAAGAGGACTGTTTTGTGATTGGCAAGAGCGTTGCCGATCATGCCGGTGATCGTCTGGGATTTGCCAGTCCCCGGAGGACCGTGCAAAACGAAGGAATTACCCCTGCCGGCAAGATCGATAGCCTCCAACTGCGTCGCGTCCACCGGGAGCGTGATGAAAGTCATATAATCATCCGGGCCTCTGTTGATTTTTTCCTTATCCCATACGGTCTGCTGCTCGATCAGTGATCTTACGATCTTGCTTTGGTTAAGCTGTTCGTGTGCTGTGTGAATATCATTCCACATAGAGATTTTTGAGTTATCAAAAATCCCGATAGCAGCGGTTTCCGTAACATCCCAATTATTCAGTTCTTTGACGGCTGCTCGTACAATTGCGAATATCTTCTCGACATCCAAACCATGCTCATCCGTCGGGAGCGGATTCAGTCCGCTGATTGCCAAACCTTTTTCCTGACGGAGCTTCTCCAGAAGCGTGACATTAAACTGCGGATCCTCGTTACGTTTTCTGAAAACATACCCGTTTCCACCCGGTTTCAGTTCGATTTCGACAGGAGCAAGGATCAGCGGAGCATAATATGGCTGCTGATAGGAATCATCATCCTCAACGAACCATCTAAGCATCCCCAGCGCAAGGTAAAGCGGATTAATACCAAATTCTCGCTCACCAGTCTTTGCATCTGTATAAATTTTCTTAAGATTTTTGTTCAAATCATCCGGATAGCCATAACAATAAACACGGCGATTTTGAGCTTCATTACGAAAAAATTCCTGCGTTATAAATTTATATTGTCCCCATTCAGGCTCTTCGAATAAATTATAATGTTGTGCAAGATAACTGAAAGATGCTTTTTCTACCTTACTAATTGGATAATATGGATGAGGATAAACATCAAATTCCTCACCATCCGATAGGGAATCCTCTAATTCAGCAAGACTGGATGTTATCAGTGGAATTAATTTAGATTCACTCTCAACTACCAGATCTTTATAAGATTTCGAATAATAAAACAATGCACTTTCATCATCTTTTATTTGCTCAAATAATTTTGACCGAATTCCTTTCAATCTACCGACACTCAATAATTTATTAGTGTTACTAAGATCTAAGAGCTTACTTTCCCATAATTCGATTTTATTTGTTGGTCCCTTGGCTTTCTGCGGACCTTCTACATCAATAATCCTTATATGTAATGGTTTTGGTGCGGAGGTTAGTTCAATATCTGAGATATCTGCAGAAAAAGGATTGTTATCTTTAATTACCGGTGGATTTATCGGAAGGATTCCTTGTTTTCGAAGTTTATTTACGTCTATCCCGCATGTAAACTTTTGGGCTGATAAGTATGATTTAAGACGATTGATACCATCAATTTCTGCCTGTTCATATGATATATTATGAGATGCTGAACACATATCCGTGCATTCAATGAATCGGAGGCGAGAATCATTGAGCAGAACATTTCCATTTCTTATAATTGGATCCTTGTATTCAGCGTCTCCGGTCAGCCATACAGCAAGAAAGATATGTCCTTCTACTAATATAAGGATCGGATGAAGATCAATAGACTCTAATAAAGACGCATACAGCATGGTCATGTCCATACACGTACCCAAACGTTCTTCAATTACCTGATCTCCAATTCGAATGCGCTGCCCCATTCCATAAGATGCCGGAGGATTGCTGTATGATATATTCTTCTTCTGAACTGATGCATACAAAGCTGAGGCAAGATCCCGAACCCGGTCCGTGTCGTTATTATCATCTGCAATCTGGTATCCCTCAAGTAATACTTCTTTATTATTTTTTTCAGCCAGGAAACAGCAATTTTTTGTAAATCTTTAATATACGGTCGGTTTGGCATGACGAAAGCCGGCAAATATTTTATATAGTTATCACCTGGCCACTGATTGTAAGCTAATACATCCATATCCCATTTAATAGGTGGACATAGAATTTCATTAGTTTTAATTGATATCAGATCGATCTGAAAATTGACTTTGACAGCTTCTGATAATGAGATCAGCTGATTATGATGAACTGTAAGAGGAATATCAAATGGGAATTTATCTTTCGCTTTGATTTTTTGAATATGGTATTCAAAACTATCAAAAATATTACTTTCGCAGGTAACCCGAACTAAGATATCTTCGATGGGATCAAGTGTGATATTGCGAATACAGACATCTCGAATCGGATATACTTCATTTATATCCAAAGCATAGTTATAAACATCTGCCGATCCAATTGTTAGAATAACTTTTTCAGAAGAAGAAATTAATCCATCGTCTAATTGATACTTATATCGATTTGACGATGCGCTATCAGGCTCATTATTATCAAGGTCAGCAATACAATCTACCGGTTTGTAATCTTCTCCCCGTTCGATCGTAAACCGAATTTCATCACCTTTTTTCAATCCAAAATTCTGATTTGGTTTTTCAAGAAGTACGCCTATGAATTCATTATTTGTAATGCCGGTAATTCCTGCCAGAACTTTTTCATCTTTCATTCCGGATTTTTTAAGCCGTATCTTTATATGGTCCGGATGAATCTCATCACGAAACGGATCAATCAATTCATTTGTTCTGCTTTTTTCAATTTCATCCGAAATAAAATCACTGCCGACTGCTTCGATACGAGGGATATATTTAGGAAAATTTTCCAGGTCTCCGGATTTGAAAAATACATCATCGGCAACATCTTTGATGCTGATCGTTACTCTTTTCCCCTGATATGGCTCATTAGGGTTGATCCTGGTCTTTCCTGATTTCGCAGTTCCGAGAAGTTCCAGCATCAGACCTTTCTCTGGATCGATGAATCCGAAAAAAACAGCGTATTTTGCTGTTTTTACATCCGGACAGTCTTTCGCGACCTTCTTTAAATGATCGTTCAGTTCAAAAGCACAGATCTTATGATAAACATCTCTGAATTTAACCATAAAGCCACCTCATACCGAATGCAAAAATCGAAAAGGCATATAATCCTTATAATAAGTATATCCCGAAAGAAAAAAAGCTGTTTCTGCCATTTTTCCTTAGTATTTTGAATTATGTAATGTTTTCA
>DAIMGK010000162.1:0-10813 GCA_036723985.1 Flexilinea sp. | reverse complement strand
TAAAATATGTATTGTATTATGAACAGTTTCCGACTGAAAACGGAGTAATTACTGTAAGAGTTTAGGGGAAAACATGAAAAGGACATTGTTTATCATTACTTTTCTATTGCTGCTCATAAGCAGCGGAATTTGCGGAGCGGAAGATTATGACGGTCTTTCACGACGAATGCTGAACGGGAAGCCTGTCGGTACACAGACCGGAACCAGCTATGCACCGATCATTGAATCTAACCTTCCCGATTCTAAGATCTTTTACTATAACTCGATCCCTGACCTTGTTGCTGCGCTGACCGGAAACAAGATTGACGGGTTTCCAATCGATGAACCGGTGATCCGATACATCATGGGAGGAAACAAAAAAGTCGCCTATATTCCCGAAAAGCTGGATCCATTTGATTTTGCCTTTGTATTCAAAAAAGATGAGGATGGAAAGAAACTGCGTGACCAAATCAGCGAATTCATGAATCAGCTCAAAGCGGACGGAACGCTGAACGATTTGGAAAAAATCTGGTTCGGTGCGGATGAGAACAAAAAAGTTCTGCCGGACTATGCGTCTTTTTCTGCAGAAAACGGTGTTCTGAAGCTGGCGACTGAAGCCGCAAACCCGCCATTTGATTACATCAGCGGTAAAAATATTACCGGCTATGAGATCGATATTGCCGCACGTTTCTGTGAAAAGTACGGTTACGGCCTTGAAATTAAGGATATGGGTTTTGATGCAATTCTTCCTTCGGTTCAATCGGGAAAGTTTGATTTTGGATGTGCCACGATCACTATCACGGAAGAGAGGGCGGAAAACGTTTATTTTTCTGAACCGGATTATTCGGGCGGAGTCGTTTTTGCCATTCGTTCAGAAGAATCGGGAAAAATCACGGAAGACGATTCTTCAGACCACGGCATGGAAAAGATGAACGGAAAGCACATCGGCACACTGACCGGTTCCATCGGCGGCACCGCAATTGAAGAAAACTTTCCAGATTCAGAAGTACTTTACTTCGATACCATAACAGATATGCTGACCGCGCTGCAGGCCGGGAAAATTGACGGGATGTGTTATGACGATTCTGTTTTCAAATTTATGCAATTGGAAGTAAAAAACCTGGAAATTCTGGATGGATATCTGGTTCCGTCGGAATACGCCCCGATTTTCCCGAAAAATGAAAAAGGACAGGCACTTGCCGATCAATACAGCGAATTTGTGAAAAAGCTCCGGGCGGATGGAACCATTGAGAAAATTGACAAGCTCTGGTTTGGAGATGATGAGGAGTCCGCTGGCATCCCGAATTATGAGAAACTTCCCGATACCAACGGAACGCTCCACATGGCAGCAGATCTTTCACAGGTGCCTTTTGTCATGATGGTCGACGACCGCATCGTCGGGTACGATGTTGATATCGCAGCCCGCTTCTGTGAAGCTAACGGCTACCGTCTGGAGATCGAGCCGATGAATTTTGCTTCCATTATTCCGGCTGTGATCAGCGGAAAATGTGATTTTGCCTCCAGTAATTTTACCATCACACCGGAACGGGCTGAAAGTGTGATTTTCTCGGAACCGGTCTATCGCGGCGGATTGACGATCGCGGTATTGGATGCAGATGGGGAAATGGATGATGAGGATAATACCTCCGAACAGAAACCCGTACCGGAGCATGCTGAAAACAAAACCACCATTCCTGAATACAAAGATTTTTCCGAATTGAGCGGCAAAATAGTCTCCATGCTGACGGGTGTGCCGTTTGAAGATGTCATCCGGAGCAAAGTACCGGATATCGGCGGTTTTTCTTACTACAATACCATAACGGATATCATTCTGGCACTGAAATCCGGAAAAACGGATGCGTGTTTGAACAACAATGCGGTCGCTCAGCTGGCAGTGAACCGTGATCCGGAGATTGCGCTGTTTCCCAAAAACCTGCAGGACAGTTCCTTTGGCATTGCCTTTGCGGAGGGCGACCCCAACAGAAATAAATGGCAGGCGGCTTTTGATGCCATCGATAAGGATACGATACAAGCTGCCTGGGAAAAATGGACAGGTTCGGATTACAGCATAAAAATTCTTCCCAAACAGGACTGGCCGGGCCGGAACGGAACAGTAAAGGCGGCGGTGTGCGATACGGTAGAACCCATGAGTTACGCGGGAGAAAAGGGTAAACTGATGGGCTTCGATGAGGAAATGATCCTGCTCATGGCAAAGGAACTGGATGTGCATGTTGACTTTATCGGCATGGAATTATCCGCTGTTCTCGCGGCAGTACAGTCCGGCAAGGCATTGTTAGGAGCCGGTTCCATTATTATTACGCCGGAGCGGGAAGAAGCAGTGGACTTTATCCCCTATTATCCCTCAGCTCTTGTACTGGTCGTGAGAAGCGTTCAAAATCAGGAGACAGATCAAAAGAAAGGTTTATCACTAAGGGATTTGAACGGGAAACCGCTCGGAGTCCAGACCGGGACCAGCTTTGGTCCGATGATGGAGTCGAATTTTCCGGATTCGATAATTTCCTATTACAATTCGAACACAGATCTGGTGACGGCACTGACAAACAATAAAATCGTAAGTTTTCCGGTCAATGAACCTGTCATCCGCTATATCATGGGCGAAAATGACAGTATCTCTTTTATTCCTGAATATGTAGACCCCTTTGAGTTTGGGTGCATCTTCCGAAAAAATGATGCGGGGGAAAAACTTCGTGATGAATTTAATGAATTTATCGGACAGATCCAAAAGGACGGTACTTTAGATGAGCTGCAGAACATCTGGTTCGGATCTGATGAGAGCAAAAAAGTCCTGCCGAACATTGAGGAACTCCCCGGGCCGAACGGCAAACTGACGATGGCAACGGAAGCGCTGTACCCGCCTTTTCAATATGTCAATAAAAATCAAATCATCGGATATGAAATTGATCTGGCCATACGCTTCTGTGAAAAATACGGCTACAGCCTTGAGATCAAAAACATAAGCCTGGATTCTATTTTGCCTTCGGTCCAGTCAGGAAAATATGACTTCGGCTGTTCCGCTGTCACGATTACGGAAGAGCGGGCGGAAAGCGTTTATTTCTCCGTACCGGACTATTCCGGAGGTGTCGTAATGGCAGTTCTGAATCCTGAAAAAGCAATCGTTTCAGATCCCGATATTTCTCATGCATTCGATCATCTGCCGGCCGGAAAATATCACTCTTTCGATGAACTGGACGGGAAACAGATCGGCGTGCAGACAGGGACCAGTTTTGATGAAATGATCAGGAACGAGCTGTCGAATGCCGAAGTGCTTTATTTCAACAGCAAAGCCGATATGGTCAGCGCCCTGCAGACCGGAAAAATCGATTCTTTCGCGATCGATGAACCTGTGATCCGGTTTGAAATGAGGAAAATGCCCGGTCTCACCTATATTCCGGATTATCTGGATACCTATGAATTTGCCTATGTCTTCGCAAAAAATGAAAAAGGACAGACACTCCGGAAAGAGTTAAATGAATTTCTGAAACAGATAAAATCCGACGGGACATTCGAGAAAATTGCAGACCAATGGATCCGCGGCGATGAGTCAGGCTGGAAACTCGAGGATTACAAGTCGTTCCCCGCTCCCAATGGAACCATTCATGTCGTGACAGAACCTATGTATGAGCCCTTTAGTTTTATCTATAACGGCGAGATCGTCGGGTATGAAATCGACATCATTGTTCGGTTTTGTAAGGAATATGGTTACGGTCTGGATCTCATCAACACAAGTTTTGACTCCATTCTCCCTTCCATCCAGACAGGGAAATACGATATCGGTGCAGCAGGTCTGACAGTGACCGAAGAACGGGCGAAAAGTGTCCTGTTCTCCGAACCATATTTTCACGGAGGAACTGTCCTGGTAGTACAAAAAGCGGATGAAAAAACTGCAGCAGAAGGAGCTCCTTCACCGATGGAAACCTTCATGACAAGCACACAGGAAAGCTTCAACAAAACCTTTATCCGGGAAAACCGCTGGAAGCTGTTCCTGCAGGGGATCCTGACGACACTTGTGATCACGCTGCTTTCGATCCTCTTCGGGACCATACTCGGTTTTCTGCTCTTCATGTTATGCCGGAACGGGAACCCGGCTGCTAACGCAATCACGGACTTCTGTATGTGGCTGGTACAGGGTATGCCGATGGTGGTTTTGCTGATGATATTGTATTATGTGATCTTCGGGTCTTCTTCCATCAGCGGATCCGCTGTCGCTGTGATCGCTTTTACGCTGACGTTCGGGGCTTCCGTTTTCGGTTTGCTGCGGATGGGGGTCAGTGCCGTAGATAACGGACAATATGAAGCAGCCTACGCGCTTGGGTTCAGCAACCCGAAAACTTTCTTCAAAATCATTCTCCCGCAGGCGATCCCGCTTGTTCTGCCGGCTTACAAAGGCGAAATCATCAGCCTGCTGAAAGCTACAGCAGTCGTCGGGTATGTCGCAGTACAGGACCTGACAAAGATGGGGGATATCATCCGCAGCCGGACCTATGAAGCATTCTTCCCGCTTATTGCTGTAACGATCATTTACTTCATTCTGGAAGGCATTCTGGGATTGATCATCCGGTGGCTCATGGTCAAAACCGATCCGAAGAAAAAAAATCGCAGCAGCATTCTGAAAGGAGTAGAGGACAATGATTAAGATCGAACATTTGAAAAAAGAATATCCCAACGCGGTTCCTTTGAAGGATGTGAATGTTGAGATCAACGATGGGGATGTGATCGCCGTGATCGGGCCCTCGGGGACAGGAAAAAGCACCCTGCTGCGCAGCATCAATATGCTGGAAAAACCGACAAGCGGACACATCTGGGTAAATGACGTCGAAGTTACCGATCCGAAATGCGATCTGGGCAAAGTGCGTCAGAAAATGGGGATGGTTTTCCAGTCTTTCAACCTCTTCGGGCATCTGACGGTCATCGAAAATATCATGCTGGCGCCTATGGAGCTGCTGAAAAAGAGTAAAAAGGAAGCCTATGCGAATGGGATGAATCTGCTGCAGATGGTCGGACTGGCGGAAAAAGCGCTGGACTTCCCGGATGAACTTTCCGGCGGTCAGAAACAGCGTATCGCGATTGCCCGGACGCTGGCGATGGATCCGGATATTATCCTGCTGGATGAACCCACCAGCGCTCTGGACCCCACCATGGTAGGTGAAGTCCAGGCAGTGATCCGTGATCTGGCAAAAACCGGCAAAACCATGATGATCGTCACACACGAAATGAACTTTGCCCGCGCTATTTCCAACCGGGTGTTCTATATGGATGAAGGCGGTATATATGAAGACGGGACGCCGGAACAGATCTTTAAAAACCCGCAGCGGGAAAACACCCGCCGCTTTATCCAAAAATTGAAAGTTCTGGAGCTGGATATCGACAGCAAACATTATGACTTCCGCAAGGCTACGAGCGCGATCGACCAATATTGCCATAAAAACCAGATCCCGTCGATAATGTCATACCGCATCCAACAGGTTTATGAGGAACTGATACAGCAGATGCTGCTCCCGATACTGAAAGAACCGCATATTCATGTGGGGATAGAATATTCCGAATCAGATGAGAGAACCGATTTTACGGTCATGTACAACGGGGAGCCGTATGATATCACCGAAAAGGGTGACGCCATCTCAATGCCGATATTGAACACTGCCTCTACTGAAATAAAATACACCACCGGCAGCGATGAATATACCAACAGGTTAACACTTCGCATTGCCGATCATTAAAAAGTTGTTCACAGCTGAATCAGAAAGTGGTATATCAGTAAGGGTATCAATGTGATACCCTTACAAAAACCGGTGTCAACTCCACTCATTCCCGCCTATGGTACCCGGGTTGAAAGACTTGGGTATTTTTTTTACCTTATTTTCAAATAAAAATCGATTATTACACAAATATTGTGAGATCATTTTTTCTGCAAATACGGAGATTCAGAGTTCGAAAGAATAAACCTGCAGATTTTTGAAAAAGGTGACATTTGTCATATTGCTTTTACAGAAAAATTGTTGTATATTTCAAATCACCTATGAAGAGTGCGTGAGAGACAAGCTCGATGACCGCACAACAACCTGCCGAAAGGTAAGGTGCTAAAGCTTGACCGATAGGAGAAATGAATATATAGATCCTGTCGGTGCCGATAGGATCTTTTTTTACGTCTCTTCAGGGAATTTATTTTTTGGGAGACAAATATGTTGAAAAACAAACGTACGATCAAGGACCTGGCTGACCTGCAGGGGCGTGTATATCTCTATTTTCCCGACAGTGATGTACGGGATCATTTTATAACCGATGCCAATGAAGAAGGTGTCACCTATGGTGATGGAGTGCCACTTACGGAGCGGGAACCTGACTCTATCATGGCCCTGAATGAGAACATGACCGTCAATTTTGTCGGTTTTGCCGGGCATATGCACTTTATGCAGCCTTCTTCTGAATCGCAAATTCGGTCAAAGCCGCTCATTCGTGTGGACTACGGTCGATATGCTGCCGGTGATGATTATTACATCATCGAATACAGAATGGTTAAACAGAAGTTTTTCCTCAGCGATATTGATTATCGGGGATGATCCTGAATGCCATGTCAAACAGGATTTGAACCCTATCCCGCATTATTTCATTTTGTCCGTACAGCAAATTTGCTGTATGGACAAAAAAGGTGAACGACGCGAAGGCGTGTAAGTCTTATAAAGAGCCTGATGCCTTCTTATGCGGAGGTATGGGATAGGCGCAGCTCCTGTCCCGCATCTGACCAGACGAAGTCCGTACCTTACGGGACAGGTTTACAGCCCCGGAAATCAGATTCGGGGCGGAGCTCGGGAGCCGAATCATAATTCAGTACAGCGGTTCTTTACGGATCCCGCTTTTGCAAACACACGAATACGCGCTCCCGCACCTTGCGAAGCATACTATCCCGCATACGGAAGGCAAATATAAGCTGAGCTCTAATAGTAGAGTGAGTTAATTATTGTAATATACAAACGAATTCATTGATGACACAGACAATAATTTTAGAATACTGAATTGAAAAGATACCGTACACCGGAGAAAACCTTAATGAAATTCCGGATACTGTCTTTTCTTTGGAACTATGACCTGTATATTATAAACTGTTGCCGGATCGTGTTTATTTGCTTTCACCGGAAAACCCGGCGAAGCTGAAGGCAGATCATATAAAAGGATTCTCCATTCCGCTTCACGGCGAGGCCGGATAGATGCTTCCCGGAGAATAACAAATTCTTCCCTTATTCAGGGATGACCCGAATACGGGGGGGCTGAAAGTGCTCGATTTCATTGATGAAAGATTTTCTTGTTCAAAGGACAAAGAGATGGCGATTATCTTCATGGCAAAAACAGGCGAAAAACCTGTAGGCTTCTATTCAACTTATGAGTTGGCAGCATCTGTTTCTCCGGATGTAGAGGAAATAGATGTCCCTGTTCTCAAGGGTGTTTCAAACGGCTGTGTTTTTTATGCAGATGCATTCTACAGCTTTTTCAGTATTATTAATGGCATTCCCAAAGAAACAAACGTGATCATCGGGCCGCGCATAAGCAGGAGTGCGAATGCCGCGCTGACCGATCTGCACGCTGAAGCTGCCCGACGACGCCTGTCCGGCTGTGAATTGGACCATTTTCTTTGCTTTGAAATTGACAGTTTACATGGGGAGTCTCTTGTCGAAAAAGCTGGGGTCTGCAATGATCCCTGCGCTCCGCATTTTACATGTTCCGGAAATTGTAAACATGACCCGCTTATTCAAAAGACATGGAATATGCTCTCAGAGGGAAAAACATGGGATCTGGAGCATTTGACACTCAGCCAATTGATCCATGAACTTTCCATGTACAAGCCCGGAATAGATCTTACCAACAGGTCTAATTCCTTCACTTCCAATCTGGCAGCCAGAAGTCTGGCAGAAATGTGCATGAATAATGCTTCAGTTCGTGTCCTTGCCGGCACTGAAAGAGCCGACACTCTTGAAAAAGTCAGAATAAACGAAGTCGGATATCTTGTTTTTATGGATGAAGCAGCAGTTGAAGAGGCTTGTACCGGGCGCCTGCCATTACAGAAAGACAGGATCCGCACATGGAAATTTAGAGATGTGATCAAGTATTTCGGGGAAAATGAGGAATACGGAATATATTTCGTTCAATCATTAGATGACAAACGATATTTGTTTGTCGACAGAATGCTGTTACTGTCAGTAATCAATTCATTCGACATTTGAGATCATGGTCAGGATGAAAACGATGATCCAAAGGCGAATTCACACTTTGCTTTTCCCGGATCCGGGCGGCATCGCTGTTCATTTGTACCCCACCGGTCTCTTTCATAATTGAAAAAAGATACAAACGGATCTTTCCGCAGCCTTTTCTGCCATACCACGATCGGTTTTGCTTTTGGGATCCATCCGGTACTTCACAGCTGACCGGCAGCATATCTTTCTTCAGGCAATCGTTATTCATCCCGTCAGGGCGTGAAGGTTTTTCTGTGTTACAAACCGGATGACTTCAGATATCGATGTTATTGAGCAGCCTCGGAAATACTCTCAATGAAAAATCGTCCGGGGACTGCGGGCCGTTGAAAACATCGATCTGCTCACCGCCTACAGAAAGTTTTATGTCAAGCTCATCCTGTTTTTGAGTCAGCACGATTTTGACGTCTTCGCCTCTGTGTCCGTTATTTAATTTTTCAAGAAGCCGCTCCTCAAGGATCAGGCTGTAGCTCAGGACATTCCTGTGTTCCATCCCGGTTTGATCGAGCAATTCGACCATCATCTGTACAGTATTATCAATTTCCTCTTCAGAAAGAACAGTTTCAAATTTCAGCAGTTCTGTTTCGTTCTTCATTTCTCCCGACAGCTTTAAAGCCAGAACCACTTCCGCCACCATAATGAAAGCAAAGACCAGGAACACATATTCAAGCCCCGCGACATTCATTGCTGCCAATACGATCAGACGCATGGTTATGCCGACGACGGACTTTCCCGCGTTGAGGAGTGTAAGCGTAAGCTGCTGCCGCTTTTTACTGTTTGTATTGACTGCCTTCACCCTGAGGAGGGTACGCATCGGGTCCCAGACAATGCCTCTGACAACAATATACAGCGCGGCAAAGATCACGAAGCCCTGTATTGTGCCCTTAAAAAATGAGCCCGCTCAGCCCGGTCAGCCCAAAAGCGATCAGCAGCATTGAGGATCCCGCAATAAGGACTTTTTCCTTATACTTTCCAATGATTTTCGGAATAAAAATATTTGTAATAAACCGGATGCTTCTCGAGCCCCATATAACTGCCCCGTATATGAAAATCGTCCTGTTCTCGTCAAACAGGCTCCTCAGCGTATTGCTCATAAGCAGTTCCGAATTATTGCTGTAGACGACGATCCCGCAGATATAAATACAGAATACAGCGACAATATATTTCGAAACAGCAGTAAGTTTAACTTTATCTGCGAACTTCTTCCGGTCATCATCCTTCGTCCAGACTTTCTGAAGATCTTTTTCCGTATAGTCCGGGATATAAAACGACATTACGGTGATCATTACAAGGGTGATAAAACACATCGCGGAAGGGATAAATCTGTTCCAGGAGAACAGTAAAGGAACGATGATCGTCGCCCCCAGTGACATCCCGGTGTATATCATATTTGCTCTGGAAAACAGTTTTATGTAATCATCCTTCTCCCCGGTAAGCGACAGGTTGTTCCTTGCCGCGGCGCTTGCCATCGCCTGGAAATTCCCGGAGGAGATAAACAGAATATTGCCTATGGTGACGAAAACGATACTCCTGCCCAGGGTGATAAAAACAATGCCAAGCGTCGGCAGGATCCCGCCAAGAATAACGGAACGGCTGTTGCCGATCCTTCTGATAAGCCTGTATGAAGGATACTCAAGCAGCAGATCCGCCGCATATACGATAACAAGTATCAGAGCGATATCCGAATTGGAAAAGCCCTTGACCAGCGTCAGGAACAGCGTTTCGATAAAGCTGTAAAAAGGCAGATCTCCTGACATTGCCTCATAGATCGGGTATAGATTTAACGCAAGCTGTATCTTCTGCTTATTCATAAGTCACCAACCGGTTGCTTCATGCGGTCAATATACGAATCTGTTAAATCAGATTTTACACGGATTTACAGAAATTTGATACCCCGTTTGGCATATTTACTGAAATACCATATGACGGATCCGGCGTGAAACAAGTCTGAAATAATTGGGAAACAAAAATACTTATACTCATGAAAAGCAGGGGATCATCCCCCCGTTTTTGTTATTAATTGGTGACGAACATCAAGGTCCTGATATGCTAAAATTAATTGAATTATGGTCAGCATATTTATATCCGGATTCCGGCAGCATGGAATTCGGGAAAAAGAAACGGAGCAGGCAACATGAAGAAAATAGCCATATTATATTATTCAAAAACAGGCAGCACACAGAAACTGGCTGAAAAGATCTGTCAGGGAATCGAGGAGGCAGGCGCTGAAGCACATGCTTTTTCCATTGAAGCATTTGATGCGGAATACGTACAAAGCTGCGATGGGATCCTGCTGGGTACTCCGACTTATCATGGAACATACTGCGCGAAGATCAAGCTGTTTCTGGAAGAACAGTTCGGGACGCTGAAACCTGCCGGGAAAACCGGAGGAGCTTTCGCTTCAGCTGCCTATATCCATGGCGGCGCAGACACGGCGATTCTCGGAATCCTGAATCATATGCTTTTTTACGGGATGAAGGTATATTCCGGAGGCAATGCCTACGGTAAGCCGGTAATACATTACGGTCCTGTCGGTATCTCCGGAAACATAGAAGACTTTGACGAACTGTTCC
>DAIMGK010000161.1:0-10841 GCA_036723985.1 Flexilinea sp. | reverse complement strand
GCCATACGTGCCATGGCGTCGTAAATAGACGCATCACCGTGCGGGTGATATTTCCCCAGAACTTCGCCAACGATACGGGCGGATTTCTTATGCTGCCCGGTTGAGCGCACACCCATATCCTGCATTGCATAGAGAATGCGGCGGTGGACCGGCTTCAGACCGTCACGGGCATCCGGAAGCGCGCGTGAGACGATAACGCTCATCGCGTAATCCAGATATGCCATCCGCATTTGCTGGTCAAGATCTACTCTGTTTACATTGTCATTTTCCATAATTTAAGCTCATTTCCCTCATTTCTTTAACTCTTAAATTATACCATTTCCTAACATAATTACCTGTCAGGTCATGAAAGGAAAGCGGAAAAAAGTGATTATTTATTACGATCCACAGGCACGAAAGGGATTGGTTTCGCCGGTCTCACCGCATCTGTCAGGCGGATCCCGCTCCTCATAGTACACGATCCCGCAATCGTTTGCCGTGATTCAGTCGAAACCGGCATCATTTCGGAGACCGGTCCCCGTCAATCCCCTGAATTTTAACAAATGCAGTGGGATAAATATAATAAAAAATATTAGAATCCGGGTGAAGAGACTCTTTGGATAGTAAAATATTAAGTGCGTAAGAAATAATCAGGTTTCAGAGTACAGTATATCCGGGATAGGAAAAATGATGGGAAAAGAGTTTAATAAGAGATATATCAAGCCCATAAAAAACGGAACACCGCATTTACAGGCAGAAGAGAAGCAGACATCATTGCCGAACAGTCTGGTCATGCGCATCATGCAGGATCCCGGAGCGGAAAAAGAGGCGGACCGGCTTTCCCGGGGTGTGACTTCAGGCACACCGCAAGAGGTCATGCGGGAGATGGGCAGCCGGATGGGCGCGGATTTCTCCGATGTACAGTTTCACAGTGATACGCTCAGCATGAACCGGAGCCGGGCCATGGGCGCCCGTGCCTGGGCACAGGGCAGGGATGTTTATTTCGGGCATGGCGGTTTTGATCCCTCCGTTGCCGCCCATGAACTGGTCCATACCGTCCAGCAGGGCGCGATTCAGGGGAACGTCTCTGAGACAATGCCTATGGGTGCAGTGCAGATGTGGCCTGATGACGAAGAAAAGAACGACATCAATACGGATTCCATCGCGGATGCAAAAAAATCCGGAGTAGATCCGCTCGAAAGCGTGATCCTCGGTACATTCGCTACACAATATGGCCGCAGGTGCTACCAGAATATTGAGAGCAAGCTGAAGGAAATGATCCAGAAAGGCGCGGGAAAGCCGATCCAGAATTATTCACCGGAGAGCGCTGTCCATTTCCTTGTCGAAGGAGCGACCCGTATCAATGCCGGGAAGGAGATCCTGCAGGAGATCGCAGGCAAACCGCTTGAGAGCAAAGATGATTCCAAAGAACGGGCCTCAGAATACAAATCCTTTTTCAAATTCCTTGCCAAGGGGCTGGGTGAATTCGGCATTGAAGAGATCGCGGTCGAAAACAAGATGAACAGCCGCCCGGCGAAATATCAGCACAACACCAGCACCAAAGATACCCGGGCAAAACGAGCCTGGGAACTGGACGATCACAGCAAAGATAAAGATGAAAAAATGGTCTTCAATCCCACGAACGATCCGGAATTGGCAGACGTCCAGGAAAAGATCGACAATGCCCATGACGCAAATACAGCTTACAGTATTTTTGCTTCCTTCACCGGCAACGCTAAAGGCAAGTTCAGGGATGTTAAAAGTACAGCCAAAAATCTCGATATAAACATACTGAAAACGAAGCTCAAGCATATGGCACGTGTGGTCATCGATTATCCGGAGCTTCGCGGCCAGATCGGTGACATGAAGACCATTGAGAAGACCAAGACGGTCAAGGATAAGCAAGGGAAAAAGGTCAAAAAGGATAACGATACGATCATGGCGACCGATTCGACCCGTGGAAACAGGCAAAAAGCCACAATCTTTTACAACGCACACATGGACAGAAAAGGTGCGGAAGAAGAGCGGGAGCATATGAACTGGCAGGCCAGGCGCAAAAACAAGTTCAATGCATCCCTGGATTATGCAGGGACCCACGAGCTCGGACATGTTCTGGCCTCTACGCTGCAGGATCCGGAAAACGAAACAGAAGCCATCAGGCAGGGCCATTTCAACCAGGTCGAGAGCAGTTTGCTGCGGGGCGCCGCCAACACAGCCTACTTTAAGAATAAAATGTCAATATTTGACAGGAATAAACTGTCTGAAACAGAAAAAACGCATGACTTTATAAAGGGCAAAGAACTCAAGGAGGTCGATCCTCAGGCTGCCGGACTGTATGAAGCCGGGCATACTTCAGAATACGGCGCGGAGAATCCCGCCGAATTCTTCGCAGAAGCCGTCTCGGATGTCTATGCCCATGGTAAGGATGCCAAACCCATGAGTGTTTATATCGTACAGGAATACGAAAAACGCCGGACCAATGCCGCCAAAAATAATTTCTTTGTCCAGCAGAAAAAACAACCCAACCTCTTTCAAAAGTTTTTGAATCTATTCAAGTTCTGGTAAGAAGTAGTGGGACAATAGCACCTGATACAAGTGTCCCAGAACTGGGACACTTGTATCAGGTGCTATTGTCCCACATATTGACATATGCGGTGATTTCGAATATACTGAGAAAAACACTCATATCAGGGAGATTTCTATGCCGGTAATACCGAGACAGATCAGTGAATTTGGTTATTATCATGTGATACTGCGCGGAAACGGCAAGCAGATCATCTTTGAAGAAGATGCCGATTACATCCATTTTCTCAACAACCTCAAACAATACAGCGCGGAAAACAAAATTGCCATTAACGCGTTCTGCCTGATGGAAAATCATGTCCATCTGCTCTTGTGCGACCCGGAGCGGAACCTTGCGCTGTTCATGAAACGGCTTGCCGGAAATTACGCGATCTGGTTCAACCGCAAATATCAAAGGACCGGTCACTTATTTGAAAGAAGGTACACGAGTATACCGATCGAAAGTGAAAGCCGGCTATGTACTGTGTTCCGATATATAATCAACAATCCCCGTGATGGTGGGATCTCTCCTGCAGAGGAATACCGCTGGAGCAGCTATAACAAATACGGGAAACCGCTTTCCTTTGTCGATACGACAGTTCTGGTTGAATTAATAGGCAGTTTTGAAGAATACAGGGCTTATCTCAACGCAAAATATGAAGATGAGGATCTTGATTTTCAATACCGGAAACACGATGATGAATGGGCGAAAACAGTCATGCGGAAAACACTGGATATCGAAACCGGCTCTGAAATCCGATCCTATGACTCGAAAACCCGGAATGAGGCGATCAGAAAGCTGCGGGAAAAGGGCTTGTCCGTTCGCCAGATCGAGCGCCTGACCGGTATCAGCAAAAGTGTGATCCAGCGGGCGTAAATATGGGACAGAAGCACCTGATACAAGTGTCCCAGGCCTGGGACACTTGTATCAGGTGCTTCTGTCCCAATTAAGCATGAGTATGGACGGCAGATACTCTTTATCTGGTAAAATACGAAGCGATACATGTCCGGAAAGTAATTCATGGGCATAAATTATAATCGTTACGGTAAGGGACAGAAGAAAATGAAAAAATGCCGGATCACGGTCATGCGGAAAGCGAATTACACAGATCTTTCCGAGCTTTATGAGAACCCGCTGGAACATCCCTGCTGCCATGAAGAAGGCGAAGTTTTTATCGCCGACGGCTGGGAGAAACCGGAAGGACTCTGCCAAAGCGCCTGGGACAGTATGTCCCCCTTTGTTCTGGCGCTGTCTCACGGCGGAACGGACATATATGAAGGGTGGATGAAAAACCCCCGCTCCGTCATGATCTCCTGCAATGACGGTTTCCGTCCGGTCAGCTTTTACATTGAAGCGATAGAGTAGGTGTCAGGAATCAGGATGTAGGATGTAGGTGGCAGGTATTCGGTAACAGGTTTCAGAAGGCAAACAGCAGGTTGTAAGCAGGAAAACCAAATTTTCCTGAATAAACATTTATAATCTGAATCCTAAACCCTTCCCCCTTTCCCCTTTTCCTGAATGATACAGAAAGGATACATATGAAGTCAATACCAAAAGAGAGCATTCGGAACGCGGTCATAATGACGATTGTGACGATCCTGGCGACTATACTGGTCGCGACAGTCGACGTGCAGCCGGTGGGTGTGGAAGGCACAAACATCGGATTCGCAAAACTGAACACGGGCTTTTTCAATAAGATCGGGGAAAGCCACGGTTTTTACGTAATCAGTTCAGCCGGGGGAATTATTTGTTTTGCCGTGGCGGCCGGGTTCGGGATCTTTTTCCTGAAACAGCTTATCGAGCGGAAAAACCTGCAAGCAGTTGACCGGAACCTGGTCGTATTGATGCTGCTGTACGCTGCCGCGGTCATCGTATATCTGCTGTTCCATAAATTCGCCATCAATTACCGCCCCGTGATGAGGGATAAGGGACTGGAGTCCTCTTACCCCTCAACACATGCCATGATCGCCTGGGTCATCATGGTTTCAGCGATCGACCAGTGGAACATCTATATCAAAAATGAAAAGCTGCTCACCGCTGCCGTTACCGCTTCTTTTCTGATCCTTGCCCTGGTCATTGTCTCCCGCACTCTTGCCGGCGTCCACTGGCTCACCGATATCATCGGCGGCATCCTGTTCGGCGACATGCTGATCGCCTGGTACAGAGCGGCATTTACCCAATGGGAAAAAAGAGATAAAAAATAAGAAATTGCCGGCGGGATCCATCGGCAAAGCTTATGAAAAAGAGGAAGAACATTCATTTGTCTTCCTCTTTTTCATAAAAGTCATGCGGAGTTATAAAGAATTTACACTCCCCAATAACACTGAACTCAGTTTTCAATAGCCGGTCACTTCCGATTCAAGTCTGAGTTCCCGGCCTTTATATCTGAACTCTGAACTCTGCTCTTCAGCTTCTGTCAATAAATTTATATCCGCATTTCGGGCAGGTGATCTCGATCTGGCCTTTTCCCTTCGGCACGCGGATCGTCACGCCGCACTGCTTGCAGCGGAAGAATTTATGCGTATTCCGCTGGTCCCAGCGCTGTTTCAGCTGTTTCGGAAACCGTTTGATCTTATCCACCAGCTTCAAATACCATAAACGTTCAGCCGAGCGTTTCATATGATCCCTGGAAAATGACCGGTAGAGCGAATAGATCAGGAACAGGCTCCCGATCGTATAGAAAATGCTCTTTTTTGTGAGAAGAGATATGACCCAGAACACCAAAAAGACAACGAACAAAGCCATATTCAGTTCATCACTGCCATACCTTCCCTGCATCCAGCGGGAAATTTTATACTTCAGATCATCCAGAAAATTTCTCATCTGCTAACCTCACTTTCACATAATTATCAGGACATTCTTTTAAAATCACCCGGACCGCCGATCCCGTTTTTACCGCTCAAACCCGATCCGTTTCCATTGTCAGCGTTTTCTGCCGGCCGCATGATTTTATTGTAGCAAGGTTTCATAATAAAATTATTAAAATCGAATTAAATTTTTAAAATTACGGGAATCAAGTGTATATTTAAAATATCAATGGGCAGTGACCGGGGATCATCAGTCAGCAGAAAAGCCGGATAACAGAAGCGCAAACGAAAGACAGCCCTTCACAAGCCCGAAGAATAAAGACAATTCATATGTGCCGAAAGACACCTGTCAGGTATCGGCAAATATTGGCAAAACAAACGGAAACCGGCCTATCCCGGTGAAGGCAGGCCGGAGAGAACGGACAGAAAAATGATTGAAGATCCTTACAAAGTATTAGGGGTAAACCCCGGCGCATCGCAGGATGAAATAAAGAAAGCTTACCGCCAGATGGCAAAGAAGTATCATCCCGACCTGCATCCGGATGATCCCGATGCCAATAAAAAAATGAACGACGTCAATTCAGCATATGACATGCTGATGAACCCTGATAAATATCAGCAGGCAAGGGCACAGCAAAGCGCTTCCCGCTCCTCTTACGGTTCGTATGGCGGTTCAGCTTACGGCGGTTCTCAGCAATCCGACGGATACTATGGCCGTCAGTACCGCAGCACCTATGACGGAGATTACGGCTGGACCGGGGATTTCGGGTTTAACTGGGAAGATATTTTCGGCTTCTCCGGCAGCGATGCATGGCAGACCACCGGATCCTCCATGCCGGAAGCCAAAGCCGGCGATTCCGCGGAGATCCGTGATGCTGTCAATGCCATCAATGCCCGGAATTATCGGGAAGCCATAGTGATCCTCACCAGAATTCCCAGTACGCTGCGTGATGCCCGGTGGTATTATCTGAGCGGTATCGCGAACCACGGGCTGGGCAACAGTCCCCGGGACGTGGACATGATGCAGCGTGCGGTACAGCTGGATCCGAACAACCGCCTGTACCACAGTCTGCTGCAGCAGTACCGCACCGGAAGCCGTACTCGCACCGCTTACTCCTACACGAAACAAAGCACAGCAGGGAGCGGCTTCTCGATCATCGGGAAACTCTTCTGGGGCTATATCCTGCTTCAGATCATTTTAGGCCTGCTGCGATTCCTGATCTTCGGTTTCCGCTTTACCTTCTGATAACGGAAAAGCGGTCCGCGGAGAATTCCTGCCTGTATGCATCTTCAGGACAGTCACCGCTGATTCATCATTGAGTCGAAAGTGACTGTCTTTTAAATCACACGAATATTTTTAATAAACGACCACGGATGAAAGGTTGAGTGTAATATGTCTAAAACGATTGGAATTGACCTTGGAACTACCAACAGCTGCATGTCCGTTGTAGAAAACGGGCGGCCGATCATTATACCCAATGATAAAGGGAACCGCACCACACCGAGCGTTGTCGCCTTTACCAAAGACGGAGAGCGTCTTGTGGGAATCAGCGCCGCGCGGCAGGCGGCTGTCAACAGCGCACGCACAGTGATCTCCGTGAAACGCGTGATGGGAACGAACTGGCACATCGACATCGACGGAAAATCTTTCTCCGCCCAGGAGATCAGCGCCATGATCCTGCGCAAATTGCGTCAGGACGCGGAAGCCTACCTCGGGGAACCGGTAACCGATGCCGTCATCACAGTTCCCGCATATTTCAACGACATTCAGCGCCAGGCGACCAAAGACGCCGGAAAAATTGCCGGTTTCAACGTCAAACGGATCATCAATGAACCTACCAGCGCTGCTCTTGCTTACGGCCTGGATAACGGTGCCGCGCAGAAGATCATGGTCTACGACCTGGGCGGCGGCACGTTCGATGTGTCCATCATTGAGATCGGCGACGGCGTGATCGAGGTTCTCGCCACCAATGGGGATAACCATCTCGGCGGAGACGATTTCGACGAGCGGGTCATGCAGTACATCCTCAAAGATATCCGCACACGCTTCAATGCGGATCTGAGCAAAAACCCGGCGGCCATGCAGCGCATCAAAGAAGCCGCCGAAGCCGCGAAAAAGGAACTTTCCTCAGCTGCCATAACCACGATCAACCTGCCGTATCTGGCGGAGAACCGCGGCCAAATGATCCATTATGAAACGACCATGTCCCGGGCGAAGTTTGAGGAACTGATCCATGACCTGATCGAAAAAACCGCTGTCCCGGTACAGAACGCGCTGGATGACGCCGGGATCGCTCCTTCGGAATTGGGGAAGGTCCTTCTCGTGGGAGGATCCACCCGCATCCCTGCAGTTCAGGACAAAGTCCGCATGATGACAGGGATCGAACCTTCCAAAAATATCAATCCGGATGAATGTGTCGCTCAGGGTGCAGCCGTTCAGGGGGATACGCTCTCCGGCGGAAAGATGGAACTTGCGGGAACCAAAGGCGGCATCCTGCTGCTGGATGTCACACCACTGAGCCTTTCAATCGAAACCGTCGGCGGTGTTGCCACCCGGCTGGTGGAACGGAATTCCACGCTGCCGATCCACTATTCACAGATATTTTCCACGGTAGCCCCTTTCCAGAGCTCCGTGGATATCCATGTTCTCCAGGGTGAACGGCCTATGGCGGCTGATAACAAAACCATCGGACGTTTCCGTCTGAACGGTATCAAACGCGCTCCGGCAGGCGTCCCGCAGATCGAGGTAACCTTTGATATCGACGCCAACGGTATCCTCACCGTTTCCGCCAAAGACCTGGACACAGGAAAACAGCAGTCTATTACCATTACCGCCAATGACCGTATGTCCGACGCAGAGATCAACGCCGCCATCCATGACGCGGAGGCTTACGCCGCACAGGATCAGTTCCGGCGTGACACCATGAACATCGGGCAGGAAGCCGACGCGCTCCTGATCAGAGTCGAGAACGCCCTGCATAACGCGCCGAAGGATTTCGACAAAGATGAGAAAAAGCAGGTCAAATCCGACGCCGACGCCCTGCGCAGCCTGATCTCCCGCACAAGGCCGGATAAAATGACACAAGCCGACCTCTCTGAGATCCGCGCCGCGATGAAAACACTGGAGGGATCCTCGGAAAACATCCGCCGTGCCGCCGGGGTCTATTGAAAACCCGGAATTTGCGGGACTGTCACCTTTGGCTCAATTCCACGCCGCCTGTGACAGTCCCGTTCAGCCGTAGATTCTGAATGAAGTGTAATATAATAAAAGCATGTATTTAAAAGGCTCGTCATACAATTACAGTTCCAAACGGCGGCGTTCCAGCCCGATCCGTGTGTTTTTACTGCTCGTTCTGGTTGGAGCCGGATTGTATTATGCGGTCAACATCGTCCCGGACACAGATCCCTGGTTCATTCCCACCTCCACCCCCACAACCGCGCCCGAAGTCTACCTGAACCAGGCAGAGGAGATGTATTCGGAAGGCCGTATTTCCCGGGCTATCGATTTATATGAACAAGCCATCAAATCCGATCCGAAAAATATTACTTCATATATCGCGCTTGCCAAGCTGCAGGTATTCAACGGGGACTATGACAGCGCACTGACAAACGCGGAAAACGCGATCCTGCTCAACCCCAACAACGCCGAAGCACATGCCGTCCGCGGATGGGCTATCGGGATGCAGGGCAATTATCTGGATGCGCAGACCGCTTTCAACCGGGCGAAAGAACTCAATCCGAATCTCGCCCTTACCTACGCATATCAGACCGAAGTTCTGGTGGAACAGATCAACAACGGAGAGGAACGGCTTGACACGCTGGCGCAGGCCACGGATTACTCCCGTCAGGCGGTCAGTCTCGGAAACACCCTGATGGAAACACACCGTGCCCGCGGATTTCTGCTGGAGATCACGGGGAACTATCAGGAAGCCGTCACGGAATTCCAGATCGCCATCGCGATCAACCCCAACATTGCCGATCTTTATCTTGCCCTGGGCCGCGCGTACCGTGCCAACGGAATGGACACGGAAGCCATTACCGCCTTTGAACGTGCTTCCACCCTGAACCCGTACGACCCCTGGGCTCCTTATTACATCTCGCGTACGTACGCCAGCAACGGTGAATATACAAAAGCCATCCAGCAGGGTGAAGACGCCATTGAGCTGGACCCGACCGAGACCCAGTTTTACTGGAACCTGGGTACGCAGTATTACCGGTCCGGAGAATATGCCAAGGCACTGGATTACTTCCGCATTTCCATTCAGGGCGGAGTCGGAAAAGACGGCGCCATTGTTCAGGGGATCCCTCTCAGCTATGACAACCGGGTCCCGGAACTTTATTATATGTATGGATTGATCCTCGCCCGCAGCGGACAATGTCAGGAAGCCGCGGAAGTCGTGCGCCTGCTGACACAGGGTGTCCCTGAGGACGTTACGGCTGTCCTGAACGCGGAATATATGACGGAAGTCTGCAAAGAGGGGAATTTCGACATCATTCTTGCCGCTGTTCCCACCGAAACACCTGCTCCGGAAACAGAAGAAACAGAAGCGGCTGAAACCGCGGAAGAATGAGAATTCCGCGGACATCATTACGGGAAATACAATGGACTTTCTTAAAGAAATCGACCTCAGCCTCCGGGCGAAAGCTACCCTGATCCTGATCGTATCGTCAGAAGAAGAACGGATCACGGAAGACCTGAAAACACTCTGCCAAAGGACAGACCGGAACTGTATCGCATGGGATCTGGCGGAAGGCTTCAGCGTACTCAGCGGGAAAGCCGCGCCTTCGGGCGGACGGGATCCGCTGAGTGTATTGGAACAGATCGATAAAGCGGATCCGCAGGAAGGCGCGCTTTACATACTGCATGATTTTCATGAATGCTGGGACAACCCCGGTGTGAAGCGCAAACTGCGCAGCCTTGCCCGCAAGCTGAAATATTCACGCAAATCGATCGCGGTCACAGCGCCGGCGGCAGAGATCCCGCCGGAACTTGTCAATGAATGCGTCGTGATGGAATTCCCGCTTCCGAATATCAATACGCTGGAAGCGGTCCTCGACAAATTCCGCCTGACGCCCGGCGTCACCATCGCGGTGAGTGAGTCCGGAAAGGAAAAGATCCTGCAGGCAGCCCTGGGCCTGACCGCTTCACAGGCACAGCGGGTATTCGCCAAAGCCATCGTCAGTGACGGGAAGCTCAGCGACAGCGATATCGATTTCGTCATGAAGGAGAAAAAACAGCTGATCCGGGATATTGAAGCGCTGGAGTTCACAGAGGCTTCGGAGACCCCGGGATCCGTGGGCGGCCTGGGTGAACTGAAACACTGGCTGAACCTGCGGGAAAAAGCTTTCAGCAGTGAAGCGCGGGCATACGGATTGCCCGCACCGAAAGGCATCGCCCTTATCGGTATCCCCGGCACCGGGAAAAGCCTTACCGCCAAGATGATCAGCCGCCTCTGGCATCTGCCTTTGATCCGTCTGGATGTCGGCGCCCT